>JBKPCS010000179.1:0-14409 GCA_046727495.1 bacterium
TCGGCTTGAGCGTAGCCAGAATAGTTTTACCTTCCTCCTCATAGACGGAGATTCGGCAGGGTAACATAGTGGAGATGCTCATGTTCCGCTCGAGAACCTCTTTGGCCTGTTGCGGCTGACAGACCTCAAAGATCAGGCATTCACGGGTGAATTCGACACCTTTTTTCGCCATCGTCTCTTTGAGGTTGTGGACTTGCATGACGCCAAAACGATTGGCTTGAGCGGAGACCGGCACTGCCGATGCGACCTCACTTATATTTTTGTCAGTAGATAGTTTGATTAACATACGTAACCTTTCGTGATTAACAGCTTGTTTGGCCAGCAGGTGTTTGCCTGCTACGCGTTTTTGCCGATGATCCAGTGACCTTCAGTGCTCTCCTTAGCGCGGCTTTCATTAGCATGACCGGGTTGTGCAAAACCGCTCCGTGTCCCGGAGCCAGCAATGAAGGCTCAAACTGGATTAGTTTTTCGGCCGAAGCGAAGGCAGTTTTTCGGTCCCAAGTGGCTAGCGTCGGGAACGGAAATAGTAAGTTCAGATGACGAGCCACACTCAAACCGAAAAGCGAGGAGTAGGCATCCCCAACAATGAGAGCTCTGTTTCGCGAGTCGAAGAGCGCAATCTGACCCGGAGTATGTCCAGGTAAAGCGATTACGCGCAGAGAGCCGATGAGATCCCCCTCCGCAACCGCGCGATCAACCTTTGACGTACAGCGCAGGAACCAGCCCGGGCAGATCTGACCTCGTGGTTCCTCTGCGTCCAGGGAAAAGTCGCCCTCGTAGAGACGTCGTTCCCGAACTGAAATGAGTACTTCGGTCGACGGGAGCCTTTCTCGCAGTGCGTCAAGGGATCCAACATGATCGACATGCGCATGCGTCAACACGATTCGGGTGATCGGCGTATCCGCCTCGGCAGCGAACTCAAGGATGGCAGGTTGTGCACCGCGGTAACACGTATCAACCAGAGTGAATCCATGCTGCTCTCGAACTAGATAACAGTCGATCGAGCTCAATTGGGTGAGCTGGATGAATTGCTCGTTAATAACCGTGACCTTCATTTCCAAGAAAGGACATGGTGCGAAAACCCTGTTCTTTTACCCGCAAGACGCTTCACGCGACCAGCAAGGCTATGCCACACGCTTCTTGGCGATGGCCGCTCACGAATTGACCAACGAAGATCTCGTCTCCGCAGCCAAGCGAGATCAGTACAGTCAAGGCAGTTAAGGGCTTGGCCGGCCTGAGCACTTTGGCCCACGGTTGTTAAATTACAGCTTCAGTCACGCCGGGAATTCTTCCCTACCGAGGACCTAGTTGCTCCCTCGAATGCGGCAACCCGGGCGCGCGCATCGTTTTCGATCTTGCGGCAAACCAGATTACACAACTGGATAGTCGTGTCGTCTCCGATGGAGTACCGGATGAAGTTACCTTCGCGAGTGCGCACAAGGAGCTGGGCATCGTAAAGGATGCCCAACTGTTTGGAGACATTACCCTGTTTCATGCCGGTGGCCTCGACCATCTCAGTAACCGTCATCGGTCCGGTCATGAGGACTCTTAATAGCCTCAGGCGAGAAGGCTCCGAGAGCGTGGCGAAGAGGCGGGCGGCCTGATCGATTTGGGCATCGGTTAAGGGAATTAACGTTTTCACTTGCATATCTCTAAATAGCGATATAGTTATATAGATATATAGCACAGATCGCTCCCCATGAAAGCAAATCCTCTCATCGCTTTCCCCAGCCAAAACCCGGCTAGTCTCACTTCTAAAAGGCGAACTGCAACCAATGTTGCCTTTTTGCCAACGGATGAAAAGTACGGCCCCCGCCTTCAGTCGAGTCTGGAAAACCAGGAACGCCGCACCACCTGTACACACCTCCGGGAGAATCAAAACCTATGAAGAACGTCGTCATCCTGGGGTCAGGCACCGCCGGAACAATGATGGCCAATCGTCTGCGGAAAAGGGCCACTGCCGGCGACCTGCATATCACGATCGTCGATCAGGATCGAAGACACTACTACCAGCCCGGCTTTCTGTTCATCCCTTTCGGCATTTCTTCAGAACGCGACGTGATTCAACCAAAGCGACGGTTTATTCCGAACGGTGTCGAGTATATCGAAGCGGAAATCGATCGGGTTGAGCCGCACCACAATCGTGTCGTGCTTGGCCGTAACGGCCCGCTGAACTACGACCTTCTAATCATCGCAACGGGCGCAAAAATCGCGCCCGATCAGACAGAAGGAATGACCGGTGCGGACTGGCGTGAGCGTGTCTTCGATTTCTACACGCTTGAGGGTGCGTTGGCCCTGCAGGCCGCCTTGCGTGATTGGAAAGGTGGGAGACTCGTGGTCCACGTATGCGAGATGCCGATAAAATGTCCGGTCGCACCGCTGGAATTTGTTTTTCTTGCCGATTGGTGGCTAAGCCGGCAAGGCCTTCGCGATAAAACGGAACTCGTCTACGTCACGCCCTTATCCGGGGCATTTACCAAACCGATCGCTTCGCGTGCGCTGGCTCACTTGCTGAAAGAAAAACGCATCAGTGTCGTGACTGACTTCAGCATTGGCAGGGTAGACAATGAGCAACACAAGATTATCTCCTGGGACGGAAAAGAAGTCGCTTACGATCTTCTCGCGACAGTCCCCACTAACATGGGCGACGCGGCCATGGAACGTTCCGGCCTAGGCGACGAACTGAACTTTGTGGCGACCGATCGCCACACCTTGCAGTCCAGGCAGCATCAGAACATTTTCGTGATCGGCGACGCAACGGACTTGCCCACTTCGAAGGCAGGATCGGTTGCTCACTTTGAGTCTGAGATCCTAACCGAAAACATCCTCCATTATATAAAAGGGGAACCCCTGGAAGCAGGGTTCGATGGTCACGCCAATTGTTTCATCGAGTCGGGCTATGGCAAGGGTGTCTTACTGGATTTCAACTACGAATTGGAACCGGTTGAAGGCACTTATCCGTTCCCGATTTTCGGACCATTCTCGTTGCTGCGAGAAAGAGGGATGAATCACTGGGGCAAGCTCGCTTTCAAATGGATTTACTGGAACGCGCTCCTTAAGGCGCTGCCACTGCCGGCTATCAGTGGGCGCATGAGTCGAGCGGGTAAGCAGATCCCGCCCGAGGCGCTGAAAACACAAGCTGCTTAAAAACAGATCCAAACTTGTATGAATCAAAAACAAATTGCTGGAGTAACCGTGAGTGTGGACGAGGAGGGTTACCTGACTGATCACGCGCAATGGAATCGCGACCTTGCGATTGCGCTTTCCCAAGAAGAAGGCATTGAGCTGACCCCTGCTCATTGGAAGGTTCTTGAGTTTATCGATAAGGATTTCCGAGAAAAGGGTGTTGTTCCCGGTATGCGCCGCATGAACAAAATCGGCGGCATTCCGACCAAGGATCTCTATAACCTGTTTCCGAACGGACCAATCAAGAGAGCCGCAAGAATAGCAGGTTACCCTAAGCCCGTTAGTTGTGTGTGAAGGAGGCCGGTATGGTTAGCGAAGAAAGCATCAAAAAGGTTTCGATCGTCGTCTCGCGCGGTTCGCTCGATTGCGTTTATCCGGGCCTGATCATGGCCAACGGTGCGCGTATGGAAGGCATTGAAGCCAACTTGTTTTTCACGTTCTTCGGATTGCACGCAATTTTGCGGCAGAAGATGAATCACCTCAAGGTCGCTACGGTGGGTAACCCGGCGCTCTGCGTGCCCACGGCGATGGGACCCGGTATGCCTACTTGGTTGGGGGGTATCCCAGGCATGTCCTGGGTCGCGACTGCGATGATGAAAAGAGAGATGGAGAAGATCGACATTCCGCCAGTGGGTGAGTTCATCGAGATGATCCATGACGCCGGCGGTAAGATCTATGCCTGCAAAGCTACAGTCGACATGTTCAAGCTGACCAAGCAGGATTTCTGCCCCCAGGTCGACAAGATTCTGACTGTTGGAGAATTCTACGAAGCGTCGGCTGGGGCACAGATCATTTTCACATAAACTAACAGTGCCCCGTCGGGCCTAGAATTGAGTGATATGTTAGTTAGGCGGCTGAGTCGAAATCAAGCGGACCGCGCAGATGGGCTCCTCGGCTGGGATATCCAATTGGCTTCTAAGTTAATTGCGTTGGGATTGCTATTACTGCTGGCGGGCTGTCAGAAGGTACAACCAGTGGCATCAGTATCTCTGCCGGTTGCCTCGGTTCGTGTTCGAAGCATTGAGCTAGAACCGCATGTCGCGTTCGAGAATGTAGTCGGTACGGTGCGCCCTAAGTTGCAATCAGTTATCGAAGCGAAGGTGAGCGGGCAGATTGAAAAAATGCTCGTCGTGCCTGGCCAGCAAGTGAAGGCCGGCGACCTTCTCGTTCAGCTCCGTGTGCGGGAGATTCAGGCGAAACTCGACGAAGCGCTTGCCACGCAGCGACAGACTGAGGACGATCTCAAGCGCTACACCACCTTGCTCCAACAGCGCGTGGTTTCGCAACAGGACTTTGATGCCGTTCAAACCCGAGCCCGCGTTGCGAAAGCAGCGGCCATCGAAGCAGAGACAAACCTGGCCTACGCCACAATTACTGCTCCCTTTGACGGAGTCATTACTCGCAAGCTCGCTGATGTGGGAGACCTCGCAAGTCCGGGCAAACCGCTAGTGGAAATCGAGGATACCAAGTCGTTGCGGCTCGAAGCCGATGTGCCTGAGGCGATTGTTGGGAATGTAGAAATGGGCGCCAAGTTCGACGTGCGAATCGAGTCGTGGCCGAATGACCTTGAGGGAATTGTTAGCGAGATTGCTCCGGCCGGCGATCCGAATAGTCGCACCTTTGTGGTTAAGCTTGATCTGCCTGTGTCAGCCGGGTTGCGCGCCGGACAGTTTGGGCGTGTAGCGATACCAGTGGGCGAAACCGAAGTCCTGCGCACACCGGCATCGGCCGTTATTCGGCGAGGTCAGATGGAACTAATTTTCGTTGTCGTGGATCAACACGCTCATTTGCGATTGGTGAAAACCGGCAAGCACATTGGGGATGAGGTCGAGCTGGTTTCCGGGGTTGAGCCCGGCGAGCAAGTCGTCATTGAGGGAAATAGGAATTTAGTCGACGGCCAACCGGTCAACATCAGATCATGAAACCGACCGCCGACCAGTCTGCCTCCCATCTCGGTTTCGCCGGACGGATTGCCCGGATGTTCATCGATTCAAAGCTCACACCGCTGCTCATCGTCACGTCGGTACTGCTGGGGATCGCTGCCGTCTGGCGGTTGCCGCGAGAAGAAGAACCCCAGATCAAGGTACCGATGATCGACGTGCTGGTATCGATGCCCGGATTCAGCGCAAAGGAGGTCGAGGAGCGGGCTACGCGTCCCATGGAGAAACTGCTATGGGAAATACCTGGCGTTGAGTACATCTATTCCACTTCCAGCCCAGGACAGAGTCTGGTGATTGTTCGTTTTCTGGTCGGACAAGATGTTGAACGAAGTTTGGTGAACCTCACGGAGAAGCTTCGATCGAATTTCGATCGCATTCCGCACGGCGTTGGCTTTCCTCTGATTAAGCCGCGCTCGATCGATGATGTGCCGATCCTCGCGCTAACGTTTCATAGTAAGCGTTATGATCATCTCACGTTGCGGCGCTTGGTAGCGCAAGTCGACGACGAGGTCAAACAGGTACCGCTGGTAGCAGAGACAAACATCATTGGTGGGGAACGGCGCCAAGTCCGCGTGCTGCTCGATCCCAGCCGCCTCGCTTCACGGAACCTGAGTCCGGCCGGTATCGTGCCGATGCTGCAGCAAGCCGATCGGCAGTTTGCTGCCGGAGGGTTGACTAGCGCCAATCAGGAGATCGCAGTTGAGACCGGCGCATTTCTCACCAATGCCGAAGATGTAGGCAATGTGGTCGTCGGGGTGTTCGGCGGCAAACCGGTTTATCTGCGGGACGTCGCTCACATCGTCGATGGGGCCGAGGAACCGTCTCAATATGTATTTTACAGCAACGGTGCGGCTAGCGCTGGGCTGGCGGACGATCAACCCGCGGTCACTCTCACCATAGCGAAACGTCCCGGAGCCAACGCCATCGACGTTGCGGATCGGGTGCTAAAGAAGGTCGATACACTGAAAGGTGTGTTAATTCCGGGTGACGTGCAGGTCTCCACTACGCGCAACTATGGCGAAACAGCGCTGGAGAAATCCAACGAGTTGCTCTTTCACATGATGCTCGCGGTGCTGGGAGTTTCGCTACTCATCCTGTTGGCGCTCGGTTGGCGTGAATCGGTGATCGTCTTGATCGCGATTCCCTCCACGCTCGCGCTTACTTTGCTTGTCTTCTACCTTTACGGATACACGCTCAATCGAATCACGCTTTTCGCGCTGATCTTTTCCATCGGAATCCTGGTCGATGACGCGATTGTTGTCGTTGAGAACATCGTCCGACATTTTCATCTGCCACAAAATAGCGGTCGTCCGTGGACCCAGATCGCGGTCGAGGCGGTCAACGAAGTCGGTAATCCAACGATCCTCGCCACGGCCGCTGTCATCGCCGCAGTTTTGCCAATGGCATTTGTCGGCGGTTTGATGGGACCCTACATGCGGCCAATCCCGATTGGAGCGGCAGCGGCGATGTTTTTCTCATTGGCGATTGCCTTCGTTGCCACGCCCTGGGCCGCGGTCCGGGTGTTGCGATGGGGCGCCCAAAAGCAGATTGAGCATGGCAACGAGGATTTCTTCACCAGGATTTATCGGCGGATTATGCAGCCGCTGATCAAGTACAGCCACCGGCGCTGGATTTTCCTGATCGCAATTACGACACTGCTTTTCTGCGCCATGGCGCTGGTCGGCATTGGCTGGGTCAAAGTCAAGATGCTTCCGTTCGATAACAAGAGCGAGTTTCAGATCATACTCAATATGCCCGAGGGCAGCGCGCTCGAGCATACCGTGCAAGCCGCACGCGAGATCGCCGCGGCTGTGCGGGTGGAGCCGGAGGTCACCGATTACCAGATTTACGCGGGAGTAGCCGCGCCATTCAATTTCAACGGACTCGTCCGCCACTACTTCATGCGTCGTGGAGCCAATATCGCTGACCTGCAGATTAATCTCGTGAAGAAAGACGCACGACATGCACAGAGTCACGACATCGTCCGACGGGTCCGACCGCGGGTAGCTGCGATCGCCGCGAAGTATGGTGCACGTGTCGCTGTTGCGGAGGTCCCACCTGGTCCGCCGGTTTTACAAACATTAGTTGCGGAAATCTATGGCCCGACCGAGCAGACGCGGCTCGCCCTTGCAGAAAAAGTGCGCGCAATCTTCCAGAAAACGCCTAGCGTGGTTGATGTCGATTGGTATGTCGAGGCCGATCAGCCGAAAACGATTTTCGTCATCGATAAAGAAAAGGCCGCGTTGCACGGCATCAGTGCTGAAACGATTTCGCAAACGCTCCGTATTGCCGTCGGCGGTGAGTCGATCGACCTGCTCCATCAGCCCCGAGAAAAAGAGGATGTAAATATTTTGCTCGAACTACCCCGCGACCTTCGTACCACGCCGGAAGAATTACTCGGGCTGCGGGTTCGCTCCGGCGATGCCAATGCGCTTCCTGAGCGGGGTGGCACCGGTGCAGCTCCCTTGGTGCCGTTGCGCGAGCTTGTCTCTATTGAACGTACAACGACCGACAAGAGCATTTACCACAAGAACCTCATCCCGGTAATTTATGTAATCGGAGACCTGGCTGGAACGGTCGAGAGCCCGGTATACGCGATCTTGAATATGAACCACGCGTTGCATTCGCTCGACATGCGCGAGTTTGGCGGATCAAACGCCGCATTGAATGTATTGAATGCGCGCCTGCCTTTTACAGACACGCAGCCTGCCCTTAAATGGGATGGAGAGTGGCACATCACGATCGAAGTTTTCCGTGATCTAGGTACTGCATTCGCAGTTGTGCTGGTCTTGATTTATCTGCTGATGGTCGGCTGGTTTCGCTCATTCCGAACGCCGCTCGTCGTCATGGCGGCCATCCCATTTTCGCTGGTGGGAATCCTGCCCGCCCACGGTGCGCTGGGAGCCTTTTTTTCCGCAACCTCAATGATTGGCTTTATGGCCGGCGCTGGGATTGTTGTACGCAATTCCATTATTCTGGTCGACTTTATCGAACAACGACTCCGCGAAGGAATGCCCCTGGCTGAAGCTGTCGTTGACGCCGGCGCGGTGCGTTTCCGGCCAATGCTCCTTACTGCGATGGCGGTGGTGATCGGCGCCAGCGTGATTTTGTTTGATCCGATCTTTCAAGGGCTTGCGATCTCGCTAATGGCTGGAGAAATCGCTTCTCTGTTGATCAGCCGAATGGCAGTTCCCGTCCTCTATTTCATGATGTACAAGCGAGGAAAGGGTGCAGGGCCTTCAGTAGTTCGATCGCACGGTGAACAGCCGAAAACTCAATTGATCAATCAAGCAGAAAATCTTACGCGCGCAGATGTTACCGGATCTACGAAATAAGCCGGGAATCTCGCGGCAATCTTTCATTGCTTGGCGGCTTTCCACGGGTCAGCTCAAGCTTGGCGTGGACTTTGCGCGAAGCGAAAACTATCAGGCTCGCACCGGCCGTGGCGCGGAAGCCGAGGTCAGCAGCCATTATTACTTCGTCGGCAATCATCGTTTTACGCACGAACTTGCGGTTTCCTCGAATGCAATCGAGAACGTACTGGCGGGCATCGAAGAGCAGGGCCAATCGGTCGTGGTCGTCGGCCACAAGCCGCACGCCGATTGCGCAGGCGAGGTGCTCGGCATCATTGCGGTCGGCGATACGATGCGCCCCAACGCCCCTGACGCGATCCGTAGTCTACACACCACCGGAGTTCAAAAAGTAGTGATGCTTAGCGGTGACAACCAGCGCACAGTCAACGCCATCGCGGTGCAGGCTGGTGTCGACGAAGCGCACGGCGATCTATTACCCGATCAAAAAATCGAGCATGTCCGTGAGCTGCTCGCCGCTTATGGCAACGTCGGGATGATCGGTGATGGCGTGAACGACGCGCCGGCGATGGCCACTGCAACAATCGGCATCGCTATGGGTGCGGCCGGAACTGACACCGCCATTGAAACCGCCGACATTGCGTTAATGAAAGATGACCTGAGCAAAGTCGCCGAAGCTGTTCATCTTGGCAGGCGCACTGTGCGCGTAATCCAGTTCAACATCGCCTTCGCTATTGCTATAAAGTTGGTCTTTCTCGTGCTAGCTATTCTAGGCTACACAAGCCTCTGGCTTGCTATTGCCGCCGACATAGGCGCCACGCTCGTTGTAATCGCGAATGCGCTCCGATTACTTTGATAAAGCAAGCGAGCCTTTCTGTTTCATCAGTGATGAGAATGCTCGTTTTGATCACTTTGATTGCTCTTCATCATGTCACAGCACATGCACATGCCCATCTCTTTCTTTGGAGCCGGCGTCTGTTGCGCCTGTTCTGGCGCAGCCTTGCGCTCTTCAACGAGCTTGTTTAACAGAGTAACGATCGCACTTATCTTTTGGTCGGACGGAGCGCTATTCATTTCGGTCAACAGCTTGTTCAATTGGGCGTCCTGACTGTCAGACGCATCAGCCGCAATACCAGCGACGGGAAACGCTGCGGCAGCGAAAATTGCTAACAATAATTTTGTTTTCATAGAAATACGATTAAACGGGTTGGCTGGAGGCTCTACTAGTTTTGCATGTGGATTGGCTAAATCCTTCTCATAGGTGTCCTTTAGGCACGCATCTCGATCACGGCCATCATGCCGAGATCTTCGTGGTCCAGGATGTGACAATGATAGACAGTACGGCCAAGAAAATCCTGAAACGGGATCCGAATCCGCACGCTTTCGCCCATTGGCACGTTGACGACATCTCTCCAAGCCCGGAAGCGCGGGCTCTGGTCATTTTCGCTTACGACCTGGAAGGCGTTGGTGTGGAGATGGAACGGGTGATCGAAATCCATCATCATCATCCCGCCTCCGTTAACAATCTCCCATTCCTCGACGGTTCCGACTTTGACTATGGTATCGGTTCTTTCCGGGTCGAACGTCACGCCGTTGATCGTAAACTCCATGCCTTGCATGCACATCACGCTGTGTCCGAAAACCAAGTGGCGCTCTTCAGTGGGTTCCGGCAAAGGCTCAACCGGCACTAAGCGGGTCGGGAGTGGCAGTGCTCGTCCACTTTCCTGGTACTGCAGCGTAGCGAGCACAGTCGGTTCATCGGAAGAACTGGGCGTCCCGCCCATTATGCATCCACCTCCCATCATGCCCATGTTAAACCTGCGATAGGGCAGGTTCATGAGCCGGTACTGGCCGGGCAGCCGTTCGCCTCGGACCAAAACCTCCGCACGTTCACCCGGAGCCAGCAGCAATTCACGCATTTCAAACGGTTCGGCGATCGGCCCACCGTCTGTGGCGATGAGATACATCGGATGATCCTCCAACTGAAGCCGATAGTAGCGGGCAACCGAGGCATTCAAAAACCGTAACCGAAGGAGACCGTCCTTCGGGATACGAAAAGTCGGGTTTAACTCCCCATTTACCAAGACTAGGTCGCCTTCGCGGCCCTGCATGATCTGCGGAGACGGGTCGGGCATCAGCAAGTCCCCATTTTCATCTAGACCAAAGTCTTTCAGCACCAAGAATTCCTCCTCCGCGTCTCGAATTTCGGGGATATCATCCAACTCCCCCCGCACAATTAATAGTCCCGCGAGGCCAGCCCAAACCTGGCGAGCGATCAAGTGGTGCACGAGCGGGTGATACCAATATGTCCCACCACGATGATCCGGCGGAATGGAATACTCATAGGTCTGGCTTTCCCCTGGTGGAATTTCCAGAAACACGTTGTCAGCATTGCCGCCGGGGGAGACGTGCAGGCCGTGAAGGTGCAGGTTGGTCAGTTCCGGCAGGCGATTGGTGAATCGGATGCGGAGCTGGTCGCCAGGCTTGACCTCAAGCCGCGGCCCTGGCACTGAGCCATTGTAGCTATAGAGCGCCGCGCTACGCCCGGCGAGAGAGACAGGTCCCGCCTGGGCCGTCAGGGGAAGGTCCAGCACACCGCCTTGGCTCGTCATTGGACTCGCCGCCAGGCTGCTGTTGGTCAGGAATCCCAAGCGCGAAGCCGCCCACGCTGTTGTGCCTGAGAAAGCCAGCGTGCGAAGAAACTTACGCCGAGTAAACCGATTCATATGCAAACTCTCCTTCGTTCTCCCACACAAGCTTGAGTTACTTACTTGTTCATCAAGGTCCAGCAGTGATCCATTGACATTGGTTTCCAGCCCTTCGTAACAGTGGCAAGCTTGGTTCGTTGTTCATCGGTCAAAACAGCTTTTGCATCCGTGTTAGATTTTTCTTGGATTGCTGTCAGCTGCTTGATCTGGTCTCCGGAAAGTCCAAGCTGATTTTGCAATGCAGCAATGCTTGTAGGGCTGTCTGGATAAAACTGGGTTTGGCCCATATGCATATACCACTCCATCATCGGATGGTTCTGCATGTGCTGCACCTGTGCCTGGGTCATCCACGGACACCCAGACATGTTTTGTGACCCCATCTGTTGGGAGTAACCCCAAATCCCAGCTCCAAACAGGCCGGTGGCGATAAGGGCAATTACTTTCATCTTCATGGTTTGTTCTCTTTCTTGTTGATTCGACGTCTTGGATTGCGACGGCGCATTCATATGGATCCGTGCGTTAGTGCACTCACATCTCGACTACCATCTACAGAAATGGTCTGAGCGAACTCATGTTGGACAGTGCGCTGCGCTCTCCGGGTTTATACACGAGTTTATGTACGGGTGAACAAAAGCCCACGCGTCTGTTGGCCAGGTTTAAACGAATTTTGTGGCCGACGAGATCAAAGGATCCGTCTCGTCGCAAATGCCCAAGAACCAAAACAGGCGAGCCGAATCACTGCGGAAAAAATACCATACAACAGCAAAGCCCGGCAGCTCCGGATTATGTAGTAAGCAAAGACCTTTCTTCCATCCGGAGCTGCAACTGGCATCAACCACACCGCCGCCACGCATTCGCTGAGCACTGGGGTGAAGGAAAAACATCTTCGTCCGATGGGCAGCGGTTTCGCGCCGGTGGCTCCGGTGAAGCCGCTGGCCAGGTTAATCTTCGTTACGGCAACGAACCTGGCGTGCTTTTCTATACGCATATTTCGGACCAGTACACGCCGTACTACAGCTGGGTGATCGCAGCGAACGCCCGCGATGCCACCTATGTCTTAGACGGGTTGCTTTACCACGAATCGGACCTTCGCATCGAAGAACACTATACCGATACCGCCGGTTTCACTGATCATGTCTTTGCTCTTTGCCATTTACTCGGCTTTCGCTTTGCGCCTCGTATCCGCGATTTGGCCGACAAACGATTGTATGTCCCTGACCCCGAGCGCAAGTATGCGGCGCTCGCGCCACTAGTCGGCGGTAAACTTCATGTGAAGTTGATCACCACACAGTGGGAGGAAATTCTTCGCTTGGCTGCCTCGATCCGTCATGGAACCGTCACCGCTTCGCTAATTATCCGCAAGCTGGCAAGCTATCCTCGGCAAAACAGCCTTCATGCCGCACTGAGAGAGGTTGGCCGCATAGAACGCACCCTGTTCATGCTCGAATGGATGCAGGATCCCGAACTCCGGCGCCGAGTTCAAGTAGGGCTCAACAAAGGCGAGGCTAGAAACGCACTGGCCCGGGCAGTCTTCTTTAACCGTCAAGGCGAACTTCGCGACCGAACTTTCGAAAGCCAACGTTACCGCGCCAGCGGACTAAACTTGGTGGTCCTTGCCATCATACTGTGGAACACAATCTATCTCGAGCGTGCTATCAATGCACTACGGGAACATGGAATCGCCTTTCCAGATTCGCTCCTTACGCACGTCTCACCGATCGGCTGGGAGCACATCAACCTGACTGGGGATTACACTTGGCACCCCAACCGCCGCGTCTCTCAAGGTCGATTTAGACCCCTACGCCCGGTTGGCGTGCCGATTGCGGTCGACGGAGCATCTTCGTGAGGCTTAGCGTACAATTTTTTCCTTTTGGTGTAGTGAGCCCACATCGGTTGTCGTCTGTGTTGGCTCTGCATGAAGGGGTTCCCAGAGCGATGGATCATCATTCTTCGGGCTGTTTACCCGCGGAGAAATTTCCCACATCAAGAGGCTGTGCAAGTAGTTCAGCATCTAACGGACACCCAACGATGCCAGAATCACGTGCCTGTGAGACTTTTGGTACCTTTGTTGGAATTCAACCAGGGAGAAACATCATGAGCAAGCCAATTGATCCCGCGACACGCATCGGTCATGTGCATCTGAAAGTTTCCGATCTCGAACGCGCACTCGCGTTTTACTGCGGCGTGCTTGGGTTGGAGTTGCAACAACGTTACGGAAGTGAAGCGGCGTTCGTTTCTGCCGGTGGTTATCATCATCATATCGGTTTCAACATTTGGGAGAGCAAAGGCGCGCCGCCGCCACCACAGTACACAACCGGGCTCTACCATTTTGCGATTCTGTATCCGACCCGCGCCACGCTGGCCGACGCGTTACGCCGATTGATCGTCGCAAAAATTCCGCTCGACGGCGCCAGCGATCACGGCGTGAGCGAAGCATTGTATCTGCGCGATCCGGACGAAGAACGGACTCGAGCTTTACCGAGACCGCCCGCCTAACGAATGGCCGCGCACCGCCGACGGCAAGATCGACATGTACACGCGCCCGCTCGATCTCGACAGCTTGCTGGCTGAAGCGCCATAGCCAATGGTGCCAGCGGCCCAAGGCCTCGCCGGGTTTTTCTCTTCTGGCGTTCAGTAGCGGATGCGGCAGGGTAGGGGACCAGTAAGGCTTTCAGGTTTCCTTCATGCTTTCCCGAGCCAAGTAGAACGGAAGAACGCTTCGAATCCGAATAGCAAAAAAGAGCGGCCGGTGATCCCGGCCGCTCGTGCGAGGCGAGGGCTACTCGCTCTGTTTGTTTTTGAGTTCCGCGAGGCGCTCGAAGATGAACGTGTGCGCCTGATCGGCCAGCTTGGCGACCAGCGGGAGGTCATCACGACCAAAGCTATCAGTGTCGTGGTAGTTGTTAGCCTCATCCCTGTATGTCCGGGCGAAGGTGACGCTGTAGAATTTCTGTTCGCCTTCATTCTCCCACACGGCGGCTTTAATGCGGCCAAGGCGGAAGGTCTTTACCGGAAGGTTAGGGGAGGCAGCGGCGTTCTTGTTCTCCCGAAGCGGTTGAGTGTATTTGTTTGGCATATATAGTTCCTTTTTTTCTTCTAGGAGCGGGATTGCTCTCTCACCCCAACGGCGGAGGCGCCACCCGGGACGAGGGGACGCTTTGGGGGGATTCCTTTCAAGGAGGACCCGAATGCTCCCCGTCCGTGTTATCGCTGTCTCTTATACACATCTCCGAGCCCACGAGACCGACAAGGATATCGCGTATG
>JBKPCS010000180.1:0-6851 GCA_046727495.1 bacterium
AGCCCAGGGCTTCAGCCCTGGGTTTGTTGATTGAATGACGATGTGCCCTGAAAGGGCAACAGAACGGCGCGCGCCAAGTTTTTTTTGCAGCGTCTTGGTCTGTCGCTCTTTTAGAGCGCGTGCGTTTGGTTGACCCGACCCAGGGCTAACGCCCTGGGCTGACGTCCAGCGCTCTTTCGGAGCGCGTAGTCACCCGAGCCATTTTAGAACCTTCCAGGTCGATCATTCTTCTTACATAGGGTAAGAAATCAGGTACCGATACTTAGCCCGGCCCGTCGCTTTTTCGATATGCCTGTGCCAGAAGGGAAATCGGATGGGCGATTTTTAGTTTCAGACCCGAATCGCGAACGCCCGCCTGCAATTGGACCGAACAGCCTGGGTTAGCCGACGCTACGATCTGAGCCGCCGTTTTCCCGATGTTCGCCATCTTTCGTTGCAAAAGCTTTTGTGACATCTCCGGCTGGGTGATGTTGTAAACGCCGGCGCTGCCGCAGCACCAAGTCGATTCCGGTAACTCTACCAACTCCAACCCGGGGACAGCCTTGAGGACTTGGCGTGGTTGGCGAGTGATTTTCTGGCCATGACACAAATGGCAGGCCTCATGATAAGTGACCTTTTGTGAGATCCGGGTGGTTGGGGCGCGAATACCAATCTCGACCAACCACTCGTGAATGTCGCGGATCTTCGATGACCACTGCTTGGCCCGGTCCGCAAAACCCGGGTCATCCTGCAAGAGGTGTCCGTAATTTTTCAGGTGCGTACCGCAGCCGGCCGCGTTGGTGATGACAGCATCAAGTCGCTCGAGATCAAAGGCGCGAAGGTTACAGCGAGCCATTTGTTTCGCTAACTCAAGTTCACCGTTGTGGGCGTGGATCGACCCGCAGCAGAACTGAGCTCGGGGTGTGACCACTTCGCAGCCGTTGGCTAGCAAGACATCAGCGGTGTCACGATTCACTTGAGAAAAAGCGAGGTCCTGCACGCAGCCGGTTAGCAAACCTACGCGGTATTTCTGATTTGGCGGTGTCTCAACTGGCCGGATCAGAGTGTCCGAGAAATGGCGCTGCACCCGAGGCGTGAGTGGCTCCAGCGCTCGCAGTCGCGTGGGCAGTAGCTGGCTGAGTTTTAACTTACGAACAACGAATTCGAGTCCGCTGGCTTGGTAAAGCCAGACAAGCCGGCCGGCCGTTCGTAATGTCTGCGGGTGCGTGAACATCCAACGGAGAGTTAATTTGCGCGCGAAGTCACGGTTCGGGTTTCGCAGTACGCCAACCTGCTCAATATCGGCACGAGCATGTTCAAACATCTCGCCGTAGCGTACACCGGCCGGGCACGCAGTTTCGCACGCTAAGCAGCCGAGACAAAAATAGAGTTCTCGCCCAAAGGCTTGCGTAACCTCCAGTCTGCCGTCAGCGATCTGGCGCATTAACGCGATCCGGCCACGCGGGCTGTTCCGCTCAAACTTGGTTTCGTCATAGGTCGGACAAGTCGGTAGGCACATGCCGCAATGGATGCATTGCTGGAGTACCGAGTAGTCCAGGAGCTTGAGGTACTTTGAGGCACCCTGACGGCTGTCCGGGTTGGCGCGACCGATATTAACCACGGCCCGATGCAACTCTTCCTGGCTGGCCATCAGTCAAAAATTTTTCCTGGATTCAAGATATCGTCCGGATCCAAAGTGCGCTTCAATTGCCGCAACAGCCCTAGGCTGGCGTCGCCAATCGCTTTGGGCAAAAAGGCCTTTTTAGCCAACCCAACACCGTGCTCCCCAGTAATTGTGCCGCCCAGTTCGACCGCGTGATCAAAAATCTCCGTCATTGCTTTTTCCACGCGCCCCATTTCAGCTCTGTTCTTCTCGTTCGTCAGAAAGGTTGGGTGCAAGTTGCCGTCGCCCATATGACCGAAGGTGCCAATGGTCACCTCGTATTTCTTGGCGGTTAACTGAATGAACCGAATCATATTGGCCAGTTCACTGCGCGGTACCGTGGCGTCCTCCAGGATGGTGGTCGGCGAAACGCGGGCCAGGGCTGAAAAAGCGGCCCGGCGCGCGGTTGCAAGCTGGATCGCCTCTTCTTCGCTCTGGGCTAGTTGAACTGCCATCGCTCCATGGTCGCGCGCGATCTCGGCCATCTGCCGCGCTTCTTCTTCAACCACGGCTGGATGCCCGTCCGTTTCCATGAGAAGAATGGCTTCAGCATTCAGCGGCAAACCGAGGTGCGCGTATTCTTCTACGCATTTCACGGTGATCCGATCCAGAAACTCCAGTGTGCAAGGGATGATCTTGGCGGCGATGATTGCCGAGACGGTTTCCGCGGCCGCATCCATCTGCGAGAAGCTTGCCAGCAGGGTTTTTTTGGCCCGGGGTTTGGGGACTAGCCGCAGGAGCACTTTGGTGATGATGCCCAGTGTGCCTTCTGAACCGATGAAGACATCTTTCATCGAATAACCCGCGACGTCCTTAACGCACTTGTTGCCGAGCGATACGATCTCACCATTGGCCAGCACGACTTCCAGGCCCATTACGTAATCCCGAGTGACACCATACTTGAGGCCGCGCAAACCGCCCGAGTTCTCTGCTACGTTGCCTCCGATGGTGGAAATCTTCATCGACCCGGGATCGGGCGGATAAAGCAGACCGGCGGCGTCGGCCAGCTCAGCTACTTTTTGAGTGACCATGCCGCTCTCGACATGAATGGTCAGATTCTTCTCGTCCAGCTCGAGCAACCGATCCATTTGCACCAGGCAAAGCACGATGCAATCAGGTACCGGCACGCTACCGCCGCTTAACCCGGTACCGGAACCGCGCGCGACAATAGGAATTTTGTTCTGCGCGGCATACCGGACGACTTCACTCACTTCGGCCGTTGTCTTCGGCAAAACCACGCAGCCGGCTGTGGCCTCGAGCGCGGCAGTACCGTCAAACCCGTACGTGGCAAGGTGTTCGCGCTCCCACAATACCTGCTGCGACCCAAGCATGCGTGTGAGGTCTGCTGCTACCTTATGCATAGTGGGAACACGTCACGTTAATCCATAGATGAGCGAAGGCGAACCCCTTTCGCGTTCGGCGTTCGGCGTTCGGCGTTCGGCGTTCGGCGTTCGGCGTTCGGCGTTCGGCGTTCGGCGTTCGGCGTTCGGACGAATTTAGATTCAGATTTGCCGTGGAAAGTCACGGCCAATATTGGTCTATCGGCGATGGGTGACCTCGTGAGGCTGCCGCCACGTCATCTTAGCCTTACCCATTGTCATCCCGCCAAACTCCGAACGCGAAACGCCAAACGCCGAACGCCAAAATCGTCTCAGTCCTTCCCCAAACCTTTTCCCAGGCTTTCAAGCAGGCCGGCGGCAAAAGCCATCCCGCGACGGCAATCTGGATTGTTAAACTTCCGCAGCAGAGACAGTAGACTGGGTGCTTCGTTGTGTGCACCCGCAGTCTCAGCTATGCCATGTTGAATCGCATCGGTTATACGATTCAGCGACTCTGGTTCGACGCTGCCAAACAGCTTACTCAATAGGATGAGGTTACGAATGGTTCGGATCGTCTCGGGAGTATTTGCAGTTTCTACGACCGGTACATAGCCTTGAGTTTGCCGGCGTGGATTGCATCAACCATCTCGTGATTGTCTAACCCCCGATCAGGCGGCAGGCGGGTGCTCCAGCCTTTCTCGAAACGCGCCCGGATCTCTGGATCGCTGACAGATTGATAACCGGGAAACCGATCTGGCATGGCGCCCATGTCGGAAGCGCCCTGGACATTGTTGTGTCCGCGCAGCGGATAGGCGCCTGTACCCGGACGCATATAGTTGCCGGTAACTAGCAGCAGGTTTGAGATGGCGGTGGACGTGTCGGAACCATTGCCATGCTGGGTGACGCCCATTGCCCAACATATTGCCACACCGTTGGCGGCGACAATCATCTCAGCAACTTGTTTGAGCGTTGCCGCTGGGACCTCGCAAACTCTTTCCGCGAACTCCAACGTGAATGGCTCGAGACTCTTCTTATATTCCTCGAATCCGTTTACCCGTTGCTGGACAAAACCCTTATCAGCTAACCCTTGATCGATGATGTAGCGACTGAGCGCGGATAACCACACCAGATCGGTCCCGGGTCGAGGTTTTAGATGGATATCTGCTCGTCTGGCCATTTCATTCCTGCGCAAGTCGGCCACGATCAGTTTTTGGTCCCGCAGTTTATGAGACCGTTTGATGCGCGTCGCCAGAACCGGATGACTCTCCGCAGTATTTGCGCCGACAATCATCACCAGGCCCGCTTGTTCAATATCTTTGATCGAGCCACTATCCCCACCGTATCCCACAGTTCGAAACAGACCCATTGTCGCAGGTGATTGGCAATAACGCGAACAGTTATCTACGTTGTTTGTGCCGACCACCGCCCGGGCTAGCTTCTGCATCAGATATGCTTCCTCGTTGGTGCCTTTGGAAGAGGCGATAAATCCGATTGAGTCCGGGCCATAAGCTCTCTTGAGCTCGGCCAGCTTGGTCCCGACCAGGTCGAGAGCTTCGTCCCAGGTCGCTTCGCGAAACCGATCTCCTTCGCGAATAAGTGGCGCGGTTAGCCGGTCTTTGTCATTCACGAAGTCCCAGCCAAACTTCCCTTTTACACAGGTCGAAATACCATTGGCCGGACCTTCCGCAGGTTCGACTTTAAGAATGTGGCGGTCCTTTGTCCAAATGTCGAAACTGCATCCGACCCGGCAGTAGGTGCATACAGTCTTAGTGCGCTGGATCCGGGATTCGCGCATCGCGGCTTCGACTTCTGATACGCGTAGAATCGAACTGTAACCCAGCTCCGGTTCGATTCCCTTAACCACATCGATCATTCCGCTTAGAGCATCTTTCGCCACCGCAGTCATATACCCGGCTTCCCCAAGCATCGACTTTTCCATCAGAGCATTGCACGGACAGACGGTGACGCAGTGCCCGCAGGAGACGCAGCTCGATTCACCAATATTTTTACCGCCATCCCACAACACACGCGGATGCGGATCTTCCCAGCGGATCGACAACGTCTCGTTTACCTGAACGTTTTGGCAGGCCTCTACACATCGACCGCAGAGGATGCATTGATCAGGATCGTACCGATAAAAAGGATTGGTATTGTCAACCTGGTAAGGTTTAGGGCGGAACGGTATTTGCTGATGTTCGATCTGCAGCAGTTTCGTTGTGTTATGGACCGCGCAGTTGCCGTTGCCGTCAGCTCACTGCTTGGTAGTTTCACGTTGACGTCGACCTGTAAGGTCAATTCATGGTAATTTTGCCGCGAATGCTTTCGTGGTTCTTTCAAAGCCTCCGGTCCGGCCAAGGCCGGATGGGTTGAACTTCCTGCTCGACGAAGCCGAGCTTACCTGTCCACCGAAGCTTTAGCGAAGAGGGAAGCTCAGCTCTCCGATCCGCGAAACGCGAAACGCCAAACGCCGAACGCCTACTCACTGTCTCGGCTTTTCGGCATTCATGCTGGATGTATTCGGTCCAGGGTTGATCGGCGTTATCGGCGCGGCAGGCGTCGGCATTAGGGCTGCCCCAGCAAGCTGAGTTCCGATTACTCCACTATCGGCAATGGGAATAAGCCCCGAGTTTTCCGGTGTCTCAATGCCTCCATACGTATCAACTATCGGACGCACACTTAGAAACCTTGTGTAAGTCCAGAGAGGTTGGGTAATTCCTGCAATTTGGATCTCTGACATTTTTGTCGCAGAATCATTCTTCAGCACCTGAACTATCGCTCCAGGGATAAGATAGTAGGCTTTAAGCTTTTGCGACATTTGCATTTCAGTCGTGTCGGTCCGGTGACTGGTGATCTGCTGAACTTCCTGCTCGGTTGTGCAAGCGTACGGGCCATCGACGTTAACCCAGCGATATCCTTCGGCCGCTAACTTCTTGTAGTCGACTGCGAAAACGTTGCTTGTTAGTGCGATGGCGAAAGCAGAAACACCTAAGATCTTTAATTTCATCGTTAGTGTTTTCATCCTGAACGAAACTCCCGCTTGGCTGTCCCCAGGTAAAATAATCCCTTCTGATTGGGAATAAGAAATCATTATGGCCCGGCCGTATTCTTTGCGTTTCGCGTTTCGCGCTTGGCGTTTCGCGTTTCGTCAGCCTGAAACCACACGCACGAGGCCGAGCTAACCCCGAAAGCATTCGGGGCAGCCCTACCGACGATAGACCGTGGTCTGCCATTCGGATCTTTGGTTTGATCGTCCCGGGGCGCGCAGCGAATCCCCGAAACGCCAAACGCGAAACGCCAAACGCGGCGCGACGACGCCATGAGTCGTGCCGGCCGGGACAATGAACCTACTTCCTTTACCCATCTCTCGCACGGTCGAACCGATGGTAACCTTGAATCTACCTTCCGCCAGCATTGGGAGCGAATCGACCGATGTCTGATTACGTCCAACTCAAGTGTTGGACGCTTCATAGATGCTCTGAGTATTTGTATCGAGCACGGCGTTGAATTCCGCATCGGATTGCTGGAACGACAACCCTTCTACCAGCGCCCGCGAGAAGCTGGCCACCACACCGTGATTCCTACGAAGGCGGTCGTTTCCTTCTTGAAGCGAGTACCCTCCCGACAGCGCAACCACTTTCAGAACCTTCGGATGACTGACGCAATCGGCGTAAAAGTTGTCTTGCTCCGGCAACGTGATCTTGAGCATGACGAGCTGACCAGGCGGGAGTTTGTTGAGGTGCTCAAGAAGTGCTGCCTTAAGCAATGCCTCTGCCTTGGCCTTTTCCGGACAGTGAATATCCACTTCCGGCTCGACGATCGGCACGAGCCCGGCCGCGAGAATCTGCGCCGCCAGCTCGAACTGCTGGTCGACAACTGCCTTGATGCCGGCG
>JBKPCS010000181.1:0-6442 GCA_046727495.1 bacterium
GATTTCGACAGTCTGTTCAGAGAGAGCGGGCTCCATCCGCTTTTTCAAAAGTTGGAAAAAAGCGAGCTCGTATCCCGGTCCGGCCTCCTTTGCCAGCTCGGTGAGAGAAATTTCGAAAGGTGGATTTAACAGCTCAAAACAAAGTGCGACTTCCGCGTATCCAATTGCCTGCAAAACAGAGCGGATAATGTCACCGATCTGCGCGGACGTAACGACGTTTGAATCGTACTCCGTCGCCAGATAACAGATCACACTGGAGGCGACATGATCCGCCAGCCACCAACTCGCATACCCGGCTTTCTCAGCGGCTCTGCATAGGCAGAAGCGGAGCCAATCTTTGCGAACAGGTGAGCATTCATTGTCGTCTTGCCGTAGCAACGGAAGAGAGTCGCGCAGAGCTATCACGTGACAAACAGATCTGGTTGAAGTGCGTTTTTCTTAACTTTTCGACCGAGAGACTCTATTTCATGGATGAACTCGCCGATATCCTGGAACTGGCGGTAGACTGACGCGTAGCGAATGTAGGCGACTTCGTCCAACGCGTGCAGACGTTCCATCACCCGAACACCAATGGCACTGGCCGGCGCTTCATGATCAAATGTCTGTTCCAGTTCTTGTATGATTTCTTCGGCTGTGCGCTCAAGCGCGTCGTAACTAACCGGTCGTTTTTCGCACGCCTTCACCATACCGGCTAAGAGTTTCTGCCGATCAAACGGCTCGTGACGACCGTCCCGTTTGATGACGCGCAGATCTCGCCGCTCAATCTCTTCGTATGTCGTGAAACGATGCTGACAGGCGAGACACTCCCTTCGACGACGAATCGCTGCGCCAGCTTTCGCCGCGCGGGAATCAATCACTTTGTCCTCAGGATTTCCGCATTTAGGACATCGCATGAGCAGAGCAAGCCAGTGTGGCAACCACAAGATATTGTGGTGTCTTGCTAACAAAACACAAGAGAAACTTTAAGGCGCGCTGTTCGGCACACCTCTTTGATCTTCAACGCCTCCCGAGATTTTATTACCGCCGTTTCAAAACTAGCCTGGAGCGGCACTTTCGCTTTG
Organism: bacterium; assembly: GCA_046727495.1. GTDB lineage: Bacteria > Verrucomicrobiota > Verrucomicrobiia > Chthoniobacterales > JAFAMB01 > JBKPBY01. The sequence continues at coordinate 1,062 of JBKPCS010000181.1, forward strand.
CGGTGCTTTATCGACATCGCTCACCGCACGGTTTTCTTCAAACGGTCCTGCCGACGCTACGTCGATCAGCAATTTGCCGGTTGTCTTTCTGCCCTCCAGATCTCGATATGCTTTTCCGATGTCAGCCAGCGGATAAGTGTGTTCGATATGGAGTTTGAGAGAACCGTCGGCAACCGAATTCAGAACTTTGGTTCCGCGCGTTTTCAGGCTCCTTGGATCTGCGATGTGATGCTGCAAACTTGGTCGCGCTAAAAAGATCGAGCCGCTCGCCGTGAGTCGTAGCGGATCAATTGGCGGGACAGGCCCGCTGGATTGGCCGAATAATGCGAGTGTTCCCAACGGGCGCAAAACGCTCATGCTTCCTTCATAAGTACTGTTTCCGACCGAGTCGTATACTACGTGAACACCTTTTCCTTTTGTTAGATCTTTAACCGCTTGGACAAAATCGGTTTGCGTATAGAAAATCGTTTCGTCCGCGCCTGCTTCCCGGGCGATGTTCGCTTTTTCACCGGTTGATACGGTTGTGAAAACCCGCGCGCCCTTCTTTTTTAGCAGCTGAATCAACAAGCGCCCGGTACCTCCTGCACCAGCATGAACCAGAGCAACCGTTTTCTTGGTGGCTGGATAAGTCGTTTCAGAAAGATATTGAGCGGTGATCCCCTGCAAGAGAGCACCGGCGGCAGAGCTGTCATCCACATTCTCCGGCACAGGAACCAATTTCCATGCCGGAGCCACCATGAATTCGGCAAACGATCCGAGCTGAGAGGGCCAGGCAACTCGAGTCCCAGGTTGAAGTTTGGCTTTTGGTCCAACCTTTTCCACCACGCCGGCTCCTTCAGATCCCAGCGAGCAAGGGAGCGGCGTGCGATAAAGACCTGTCCGCTGGTACACATCGATAAAGTTAACTCCCGCTTTGAGAACTCTCACCAATACTTCGCCGGCCCGGGGTTCAGGCACAGGAATATCATCGAGTTGTAGAACTTCTGGTCCACCATAGGAGTGCAATCGGATAGCTTTCATAAATTTAGAATTTCTGGTTTGGCCGCGCAGCCAGGATCGGGGGATTGCTGCGAATGAAGATTTTCTTTTTCGAACTGCCGCGAAAAGCGGTCCTGCGCAATCAGATTTCTGATCTCAGTGTGGTTGAGTTGCGGCGCGACATTGCTGCTGCTGCCAGACCAGCTCCAGTACGCCGCCTTCCATCTCCGCCTTTTTCAAAAGCACGATGATCACTCTTCGCCGTCGTAGTACTCCGCATCTAATCCGCGGATCAGCGCACGTTCCGGCGAACGCACCAACCATTTCTTACTATCATGAAGATAGCTTGACTCGCCGATCGGATTATCCGCAACAACGTAAACAATTAGATCTTCTGAACCGTCATTGATCAACTGATGTGCTTGGCCTGGTTCAAAAATAAATGCGTCCCCAGCTTCAATCGCCGTCGTTCCATCCTGATGTCGCGCAATTCCTTTGCCGGAGATCACGTGGTAGAACTCCCATTGTGCGCTGTGGGAATGGTACGGATAGGGAGTTCGCCCGGAGGGGATTCGCAAGATCTCAACATCAAATGGGTGCCTTTCCTTCAGATCGGTGGATGCCGGGTTTCGTCCCAATGCCTCCGAGACCTGTTTGCCTGCACCACAGAACTTGCCTTTTGGTGAAGACCAGGAAAACTCTTCCATTTTTTTCGTATTCACTTTACGCATAAGCGTTTCTTCTATCTGGCTAGAAAATCTGATCGCGTCGGCACTGTCAAACTAACTGGTGTCCGCCGTCAACCTGAAGGACGGTTCTCATGCAGATAAATCAGCCGAGCGCAAACTACTAGATTGAAACGATAGCGTTCGCGCGAAACGCGAAACGCCAACCTCTAACCGTGTTCGCGCGCGCGATTTTCGAATCGAGTGAACTCCTTGAGGAAAGTCAATGGCACGTCGCCGGTCGGACCGTTACGTTGTTTTGCAATGATCAGCTCCGCTTCGCCGGCTTTTTCCTGCTTCGCATCTTCGTCGGTCTCGTAGTATTCGGGGCGTACCAGGAGTCCGACTAGATCTGCATCTTGCTCGATTGAACCGGACTCACGTAAATCGCTCAATCGAGGGCGACCACCCTGCTGAGCGCGAGTATCCGGCTGCCGGTTGAGCTGCGCGATCACGATGATCGGCAGATTCAATTCTTTCGCCAACGCTTTTATGCCGCCGGAAATTTCAGAAATTTCCAGCTGCCGATTGTCTTGGGCGCGGCGCGTTGTTGATCGCAACAACTGCAGGTAATCCACGATGATCAGCTGAATGTCGTGCTGAGATTTCATCCGGCGCGCCTTGGCCCGAAGTTCAGTTATCGTCAGACCGGGTGTATCATCGATAAACATCTTTGCCGCGGCCAATCTGGCTGCCGCGGTAGTGAGGTTCGGAAAATCGCGCTCAGAAAGGAACCCGTTGCGCACTTTCTGCAGATCCACTTTCGCTCGCGAGCAAAGTAATCGCTGGACGAGTTGTTGGCTGCTCATCTCCAGGCTGAAGACCGCGACCGGTTTTCCTACATCCATTGCGACATGCTCAGCGATGTTCATCGCCAGAGCTGTCTTACCCATGCTGGGCCGGGCAGCAATCACGATCATTTCCGAAGGATGCAGACCGCTAGTCATTCGATCGAGTTCCACGAAGCCGGTTGGCAAACCGGTTACCGAACCGCGGTTTTCATAGAGTCGTTCGATCTGTTCGATAGCTTCCATCACCAATTCCTTGGTCGAAGCCATCTCTATGGTCACATGTTCGCCGGTGATCGCGAAGATCTCTTTCTCGGCATCATCAAGCAACGGCTCGATTTCTTCCTGCGGATCGTAGCACTGGCCGGCCAGTTTGTTGCAAGTCAGGATCAGCCGTCGCAACAGGTACTTTTCGCGGACGATTTCGATGTAGTAAGCAGCGTTCGCGGCCGTTGGGACAAAAGAATAAAGAGAACTCAAGAACTCGGGGCCGCCAATTTCTTCGAGCTGATTGCGGTCCTTAAGTCCTTGTTTCAACGAGACAAAATCGATCGGCTTACTCTTGTCGCTGAATTCGATGACAAGATTGTAGATGATCTGATGCGCCGGAATATAGAATGCATCCGGCCGGAGCCGCAGCACGCACAGGTCCGATACTTCGCGAGGGGAAAGCAGGAGAGAACAGAGAACACCCTTCTCGCCGTCCTCGCTAAATGGCAATGATCTCGGAACGTCCTTGCCGGTGGAAAGGCTGTGGACATCCTGTGAGTAACTGGTTTTACCGGCTTTCCCGGTTGTCCCTTGATTACTCAAGGGGTTCTCAACAGGTTTGATCAAACCTTGAGAACCTTCCGCCATCTTTAAGATGCTGTCTTAGGTCGCCGTTTCGGTTTGGCCTTGGAATCAGCGGATTCCGCGGATTCTTCGACTACCACTGACGGTTTAGACGATTTGATATCGAGTTTCAAGGCCGCTGTTACGTCGTGGTGTAATTTAACTTGGATTTCTTTTTCACCACTTTCTTTGATCGGGCGTTCCAGCTCGATCTTGTGACGATCGACTTCAACTCCGAATTCCGCGCGCAACTTGTCCTCGATGTCTTTCGCGGTGACCGATCCAAAGGCTTTGCCGGTCTCACCGGTCTCCAAAACGAAATCCAGTTTAATCTTGCTCAGCTTGCGGGCAAATTCCTGGGCTTCGTTCAATTCGCGCGCCTCGCGTTCGGCCCGCTTGGCCTTCAGCGTGTTAAGCCGCTTCAAATTTGCCGGAGTAACTTCGTAAGCCTGATTGGCCGGGATCAGGTGATTTCGCGCGTAGCCGCTGCGGACTTTTACGATATCGGCCTCGGCACCAAGGCCAGGAACATTTTCTTTCAGGATTATTTCGATCACAGCCATAGAGCCTCGACAAACGTGGGAGGGCATGACTACATCGCAAGGGCGCGGCTGTCAAGCGGAGGAACGCGCTCTGCGCCTTCCTTTAGCTTTCCCGGATGATCCGAAGCACTTCCTGAGTATCGGAAAGGTCTTTGAACAGAAAATCTGGCTTCTGTTCTTGAAGCGTCTCGTACGGGAATGAGCCTGTAGCAACGGCGATAGTCCTCGCTCCAAACGAGCGCCCGCAATCAATATCGCGCGGTGTATCGCCGATCACGTAAATATGAGCATCGGCAAACGATCGACGAGCAAATTTTTCTGCCCTTGTCCGGGCGATCGGCCCCAGTTCGTTCCGGTCATGATGATCGTCGCCAAACGCGCCGACGGAAAAATAGTTATTGATCCCGTGAGTCGTTAACTTGAGTTGGGCGCCGCGCTCAACGTTTCCCGTCAGAAGTCCGGTGGTCCAGCCGGTCGTGGAGAGTGTGTCCAGCAAAGCCCTTATTCCCGGAAGAATGACGCCTGGTGATTCAGCAAGCTGATCTCTGAGGCGCGCAAGGTAACCCCCGATGTAGCGGTTCACGTTGCTGTCGGTTACCGGTAGCGAACGCTTCGCCAGCACCTCTCGGATAATCCCGGTATCGGTATTTCCAGCGATCGTTACGCCAGACAGGTCTTCGTCGAGCCCGAAGATGTCGGTCGCAGCGAGCTGCAACGCCACGCGGCCGGCGCCGTCGGTCGTGAGCAGCGTCCCATCAATATCAAAAAGTAAGAGCTTCATGCCTCCGAACCCGATACTTCGGTTGGCGGCAACTCCTCTTCTTCGAGATTGAATTTGCGTTTGCGCTTGTTATTCGGGAGCGGCGACATCGTCATGCTGATGCTCCTTCCCATGAGCCTCGGCTCCGCGTCCACCAATCCCATCGTCGAAAGGTCATCTCTGAGACGCCGCATGAGCTGGTCTCCGAGCTCCGTATGGCTCATTTCACGGCCACGAAACTGGAGCTGAAACTTCACTTTGTTTCCCTTATCCAAAAACTCTTCTGCGTGCCGCACTTTGGTCAGGTAATCGTGCGGATCGATGTTCACTCGGAATTTGATTTCCTTGAGCTTCGATGTTGTTGACTTTTTCTCCTTATCCTGCTTGGAGAGATCGTACCGATATTTTCCGAAATCGACGATTTTGCAGACCGGTGGGTTCGCAGTAGGCGCGACTTCCACCAAGTCGAGCCCGAGTGACTGCGCTCTGCGAAGGGCATCTTGGAGCTTCATGATGCCCAATTGCTGATTGGTTGCGCCGAGAATCACTCGCACTTCTCGGGCGCGAATTCGACCATTTACTCGAATCTGTTGCTGAATAACACTATCTCCTTAGAAGCATACCCAGGAAGCTGAGCGGTATGCTCAATCACGTTGACGTTCGCTAATCTCCTTTAGAATGCGTTCCACAAACCGGGACGCCCCGATAGCTCCCTCATCGCCGCTTTTCCGGCTGCGCACGGCGACTTCGCCGG
>JBKPCS010000182.1:0-14175 GCA_046727495.1 bacterium
GCCGAAGGACCGAACCTACGCGAGGCCGGCATTCGCGATCTGGTCTTCAGTCCACCCGAAGTAATGTCCCAATTCGTGCAGGTAGGTAATTTCAACCTCGTGGAGAAACAGGATCCTCCGGTAGTTTGCCGCGCTGGCCAGCGTGTCCAAAAAGAGGGTGATCCGCGGCATTTCGTCAGGTTGAGTCGGCGGACCGTTCAGCAGCGAATACCCTTCGAAAACGCCCAAGCATGCACGGCCTTTTCCGCTTCTCGCCGGCTTGAGAAACACCGGGACCTCTGTAGCGCGGGCCCGGATTGACTCCGGCAAGGCGCGCTGAGTTTCAGCAATCTGCTGTTGGGCAAGATCCTCCCAATCGATCACGCTATAATATATTCAACTTATTCTTTGACGCGCGCCCCGAATTGCGGCCGAGACCTCGTGCAAGGCGACCGGCAGTTCAGCGCACGGCGCTGACGGCCTGTGCAGCAATTGGCGCGAGCAATTGAGAAGGCTTAGGAAAGAGCTCGAGAAAGCGCCGGGCCGGTTGAAGCCGTGAAGTCTTTTTGGGAACCGAAAAAGCTGACTTTCACACGCGCCCGGGGGCCGGATTTCAATGGTCTTTTTCGACGCCTGATCGACCTCTTCGGGCGTTAAGAGTACGACCGTTTTACTTTTGACCGCACCGCTTGCGCTGACCGCAAGCGAGATAGCAGCTGCCGTTACGTTATCTGGTCCTTCAGTGACGACGTAAGCGTCGTTGTCCCCGAACGCGAAATAAAAGGTCTCGAGCTTCCCCCCCGAGGCTTTTCACCATCTTTTCAACAACAGCGCGCCGCGCTGTACCTTTGCGCCCTCGGCTGTGTAGGAAGCCACCGTGAGATATTTCGGCATAATTGAGCCTCCGGAAGGGTGGGTTGGAGGGGACGGTGCAGGACTTACGCCGGCACCGAACCACCAGTGATGGTTAGGCCAACCGTGACCGAGGCGGATTTCAAATCGCAAATCGCGCTGTGAAGCCCTTTGAGCCAGACGCAGAATTCAGCGACCGCCAAGCTTTACAAGGCCAGGGGCCAGGAGATCCGTATTTGGCCTTTAACAATTGTCGAGCCGTGAAATGTGATTTTGGCACCAATATTTGTTTCCGCTGATGATCCATTCCGGAAGTTCGTAATCGCACTCTGCCAAACGCAAAAACCAACTGATGATGCGTAGTGCACCCGCGGAGATATGCGCTGAGGACTCGTCTGAAGCTCGTCCGGAATAGCAAATAGCAGAGGGCACTCGATCAGCTAGCCATGCTTAGCGGCAAGCGAGCTACCGCTCATCGCGGCTGCAAAGATTCCGAACCTTTCGAACGATCTCCGCGATCTCGCGATCAATTGTCGGCGGATCGGTCCCGTGAAATGGTCGAATCTGAAGGTAGCTCCGACGGCTTATCCCTAGGAACTTCATCTTCAACCTGGCCAGGGTTTCCGCTGGTGCGAGATCGTCGATCAGCACGGATTCAGGTGCAATCCCTTCCGTTTTCAGATCTGGAAACGGACGAAAGACGAATAGGTCCTCGCGACAATACAGCTGTTCGAACCCAAATCCGAAAGCATCGTTGATCTCTTCAGCATAGTCGCGCTGGCTACTCGTTAGCAGAGATACACGCCCAATCTGTCGCAGGCAGCCAAGCAGATAATGCGCACACGGGCGAAGCGCTACATCATAGGCTTCTAATCCAAATGCGAAGCGCCGTCGCTTCCCTGGCGGCCTTGGCCCGGCTACTCTCGAGTGAATCAGGCTCTCATCGAGATCAACAAAAATTGCGTGCATTCAGTATCGGCGGAATTCTCGCGCCGAATTCATCTCCTCTCCAGGAAAGAATCGCCGACGTTGCTTGCGTGCATATGTTCGCCCGCACATATACACGCAAGCAACAATCAGCGTCTCGAACGCCGCTCTCGTAGTTTTTCTGCCATTCGGCGCAGCCCTTCGCGGCGGCGCGTCGCACAGAAACGCTAGTCATGGTTAGTCGCGCGCTCATCCATAGACTTCATCTTCCGTCCACGAGGGCCCTGGAACACAATGACATTTGACGTTCAAGAGAGCGGTAGCTGCCTTAGCATGCCTCTTTGTCGTCTCCCGGATTCTCGCCTTCTCTAAATTCCGCAAAACAGTTGCCTTCTGCCTCTAACGTGAAACGACCATTCGCATCTTCGTAGACTGACCTCTCTTCCTCGGTTTCTAACAGCCACGTTTTCACGCTCTTCATAACTCATGCTTTCCTACAACTTCAATGTCGAAGACCACGAAAAACACATCACAAAAGCGAGTTGAATGATGTGTTCGTCTGAATATTTCACTCCTGATCATGAAACTGACCCCAGAAGCGCGTTGAGCACTTAGAGATGATCTTCGATCAGTCGGACCCAAAGATTTCTCCGCAGTTAACCTTGCAAATCAGAAGCTGATTCTGACCCCGCCAGTAACAGCGTTTGAGTCGTACCGGTCGCGACCGAGTTGGCCATCATAGTTTACATAGGTCGCGATTGCCGGAGTCCAATGAACCGTCGCGCCCGCGCTAACAATCGCGCTGTCGTGGCCTTCCCTCGTACCAAAAAAGGTCACCGACGGTCCGGATATTCCGGCAAAACCGGTACTGATCGGAAGCGCCGAATATTTGTACTCATGTTCCCAAGCCGCTTTCACGGAGGGTTCAAAAACGATTTGGCCAATCTGCCACTGATAAAACGCTCTGAACCCAACATCGCTTCGGAGTGATTCGGCAGAACGGGCATGAATCTGTAGAGGAGCAAGTGACCCTTTCTCGCTGAAACCATCAATGTCCAGATAAGTATATTGAAGCGAAGCAACCGGTCCTACGGTTAGATGACCAACGTGACAATCGTGACCGCCGCTAACAAAGCCGCTCCACTCCGTTCCCTCGGTGTTACTAGTAGCTAGCCCTCCCAGACCTGAACGGCTTGAGTCATAGTCGCTGTGGCCGCCGTAAATCGCCCCGTTGAGATAGATTCCATGGTGGTACCAGGTAGCGTAAATGCCGCCTCGCCCGCTATCGACATCAATATGACCAGTTGGTTTGAGGTCGGTCCACGCATGCGCGTACTCTCCCATCAGGCCGATCGCTAGTTGATCAGTGATTCGGAAATCAAGACCGACGCTTACTCCTCCGCTGGTAAAGTTATAACCCTTGGCGTTCCAATCGGCATCCACGTTCACAAAGTCGCCAAATCCCGTTACCCACACGCCCCAGCGATTTTCAGGTCCAGGCTGAAGAACCGGTTCGACGATGCTTTTTGCAGCTTTTCCATCTATGCCGGTTTTGCTGTCAGTCTCGACCGCGGCGCCGTTGACTTTCATGTTTGAGCTGAATCCGCTCGATCCGGCGTGGATATCATCCATCCGCGCTTCAAGATTTAATTTCTGGATATTGGCGTTGGAAAAACTGATCTCGTAGAAAGCGGTCAAACCGTCCGGTGAGATCTTGTCGAAGTCGCGCGGCAGATTGGCAAAAGGTTCCTTGTCCAGAAACGAAATGAGGTTCGCTGCTCGCGGGTCCAGTTGAACTGCATCGAGTAGATTGGCCGCTGCCTTTTGATCCGGAGTGAGCGCAAAGGAGGCGAAGTCGGTGATGGGGACTACCGGTGGAGGTGCAGGCGGAACAAAGTTCACAAACCTCAGCAGGACGGAATTACGTCCATAGACCAGTTCCACAGTATTGTATCCAGGCCCGGTCGCAGCAAAGGGATCCAGAAAATGTCCGAAGCGATTTGTCACCTCTCCACCCGCGCTTACAAGAGTCAGCTGGTTGCCGCCTTTTGGTTGAAATCCTATTGATACCAGCTGCAAGGTGCCACCAAGTGCAGCGTTTCCGCCTACATTCAAGGTGTCGTATTGACCGGGGTTAGCGCCGGCCCCCTGGAGTTGCAGCGTGCCGCGGGAGTTCTGGATGTAATTGCCTTTGACATTGATCGGTTGAGGATCAGCACGGAGGGTACCCCCGTTGACCACTACGTTGCCAAGGCCCAGGGCCTGGGCATTATTGACTGTCAATGTGCCTGCGTTCAGTGTTGTCCCGCCTGAATAGGAGTTTGTGCCACTGAGAATCAGTATGCCACCTCCGTTCTTGGCGAAAGAACCCACACCGCTGATCGCTCCGCTCAAGGTCGACGCGGTGCCGGCATCGGCTAAAAAGGTGCCGCCACCGCCATTAAGCGTGACCGGTTTGCTCGAAGTGATCCCTCCTCCCGCCGCCAGCGCTTCCAGGGTGCCCCCGTTAAAGCTGAGCGGCCCGCTTCCCAGATTGCCGTCATTGTTTACTGCAAGGATACCGCCGTTGAAGCTTGTGCCGCCACTATAGGTGTTGACGCCTGATAAAGTCAGCGTACCCATTCCGACCTTGACCAGCGAGCCACCGGTACCGCCTGCAACCCCCCCGTCGCTGATCGTACCAGCGACTGTGGTGCTCAGATTGTTCAGGCCGACGGTGAGGGCTTTCGAGCCGAGCATGTAGGCGCCTGCACCCTCAATGGAGCCTGTAGTTACCCCGCCTGAAGAGAGCGAAGAGAGGTCGAATACGCCTCCTGCATTGGTGATGAACCGCGCGTCGCCACCCGCGGCGGCTGCATCTGCGAAAAACGTGAATCCGCTTGAATTGGTGATGACCGTGGCGCTGCCGGCCGTGCTCGTGTCGAGGAAAACCGTATGTGCGCCAGAGCTGCTAGTGATGGTGGCGTTCCCAGCTGTGCTCGCGTTGAAGAAAGCGACTAGACCAGCGTTGGTGATGTTGGCATTGCCGGCCGTGCTCACGCCGCCGAAAAACGTGGCCCCGACAAAACCTGCAAAGCGAGTGTTGGTGATGCTGGCGTTGCCCGCCGTGCTCGAATTGACGAATTCTGTCAAGCCCCCAGGGTTGTTGGTGATCGTCGTGATGCCGGCGGTATTCGCATTGAATATGACGAATGTACCGGTATTAACCACTGAGCCGACGATTGAACCGGTTGCGCTGCCGTTGCCGAGCTGCAACGTGCCGGCGGTGATCAACGTACCGCCGGAGTAATTGTTCGAGTTGGTGAGTATCAACGTTCCTGCACCGGTGACGATGAGCTTGCCGTTTCCGCCAATTGCTCCGCTCACCTCGGTGATTGCTCCCGGATTCTCGGTATCAAACGTCGTGTTCTGATTGAGCTGAATACTGACTCCCAGAATTGCACTTATACCAACAGCGGTACTTTGATTGGTAAATATCGGCGAAGTACCGTCGAAGATGAGCTTTCCATTGGTCACCGTCCACGCTCCCTGCCCTGTCCCGACGATGTTCAGCTGATTGAGGGTAAAGGTACCGGCCTGCAAATTGATCGTGTTAGTTCCGCTGGCCGGCAGGATAAGGTTTGCGATGTTGTTGCTTCCGTTCGGCACCCCATTGGGTGTCCAAAGAGTAGAATCGTTCCAGTTTCCGGACGCGGAAGCCGTGAAATTGGTTGGCTGAATGGGCGCGGCAAAACCTTGAATATCGTACAAAAGGCCACCCGTCGACGTTAGCAAATCTCCGGTCAGAGGATCGATCGTGGCTCCGGCGAAAAAACCATTATCGGTGAAGAACGTTTGTTCTGTGGAAAGAATGGGATAACCGCTGGCGTTCACGTCATACGTGAACAAACCGTCGCCATCCGCGGAGATGATAGCAGGGTTCGGGAAATCCGGTGAACCATTCGGAACATAGACGATTCCGCCGAATGGGTCATGGGCGCCGGCCACTAAATTCGCGTTTAGTATGTTGTAGGTGCCGCTCCCGGTTGGGCTCAGGGTTGAACTGTAATAGCCGCGGCTGTCGAAGGAACTGAAAAGCAGTTGTCCCGCGCCGGTAAATCCGCTCGGAATCAGCGCAAGACCGGAGATACGATTAGTGCCGATATTCGCGACCGTCGCGTTCATTGAAAGGGAAGAGCTTCCGGGCGTGATCTCGCCGACAATGTTTGCGCTGTTAGCGTAAGTGAACAAAAGGGTGCCGTTCGGCGCAAAGATAAGGCCGCCGGCCGGTTCATCGGTCGCGTTAACGGTGGCAAATTGCTGTGGCGTTCCGAAGCCGGTGATATGGTCGCCGGTCCCTCGGGTGACGCTCACTGTGAAGAAATTGATATTGAGTCCGTTACCGGTATCGAGGACCAACTGGTTCGGATTCCCTGGGGAAAAGGCGACCCCGGTCCAATTGAAGCTTCCTAGGTCAACCGCCGAATAGTTGGAAGCGAACGGAGCGCCAAACGTTTGGCCATAAGCCGTCGGCAGTCCGAACTGCATTTGGAAGAGGATCCAAAGGAGCGCGAGACGCCTGATACCGTCTCTCAGACAAGGCAAAAGGTGCATAAAAAGGCAAAAGGTGCGTCAAGAGCTTCAGTTTTTACCAGACTTAAGTCGTTAAGGTCAACCTGTGCACTAGGCCCGACTTAAACATTGTGCCCGTCAGGGTTCTGGGCGCGATCGCCAACTTCGCCCTAGGCCCAACCCTATTTCCGTTCCGGCGCGAACACTTGTTCGATTGCTTTTGAACTGGAGGACGAAATGAAACGGGTTCTATCAGTGATCACACCGGTTGCCGGCATCGTGGACATCGAGCCTCATCCTGATAAACAGCCGGACATTTATTTTCGCTGCGACCTGAGTGAAGAGATCGAAGACGCAACCAGAGATTACCTCTGGGAAGGTTGCTGGACTACTCCAATGGGACCTTATCCGTTGACCCGGAAGGATAATACCAGTCCCGGCGCTGGAGTGCGACTCTTCCAATACTGCAAATCATGAAAACGCGGCAACCTGACTGGACTCAAGACAAAGATGGGAACTGGAGTTTTCAGGATGCCAGAATCTTCCCTGCTGAAGACACGATTAAAGGCTTCATCCTAAACGCCGCCGGAATATTGATCGTGCCTTTCGAATCCGCAGAGGAGGCGATGCGGTACCACGAGGACAATTTTCCGATCAATGGGCGAGCAAACTGAGCACGGAATTTCTTGGTGCGATTACACATTCAATCCGTGGATCGGTTGGGGGGAAGGATCCCTGGGGGCCCGGTAGAGAACGCCAGCGCACCAGCTAAGCTAACTGGCCACAACCCTTGCTCTGGAACAAAGAAGCCGACAAGCAATGAACGAGACGCCGCGTCTTTTGCGCTTCGCTGGCAGACGTCTTCGGTGCTCTTCGATCTCGAGCTCGCCCTTGTTGTAAAGTAACCCATCGAGCACGAAGGCAGAACGCTTTCGCGTCTTCTTTTACCAGTCTCATCGATTGCGACTAGACGCCAATTGTTTGCGCTCGCGTTACTGTGTTCGTCCGAACATATTAACTTCTTCGCGAATCAGTCTCAGGTCCTCAGACAAAGATCTCTTCCAGGAACGCTCGCATCGTTGCCGATGATCGAGCCGCAGCTTTGGCGTCAAAGCGCGAGACCCCTGTCCGACCCGCTGTGTGCTACCGCAGCCTTCGTTTGTGGCCCGAAAATGCTATCTGCCTTCAAGGCGTAGGTTGGAATGCCAAGTTAGTTGAGCGCCTCTGCAGCCAGGGCTCGCGATCGAGGCAGAAGCATTTGCGCGGATGGTTCCTACTGCCGCCCTGCGTGAAGGCTGAACGACTTATTGCCGCGCGGCAGTAATGATTTAATCGACTGACGATTCTAGCTGGCTGTTCCGACAAGATTCACGGTGACGTTCACTGTGTCCTTTACGCGTAACACAAACGTGCTCGGGTCTTTCATTCCCCACTTCACGTACGGGACCACGAAGTTGGCGGACCCGCTGACCTGCCGTTCATGCACGCTCACCCTCATCGGGACCGTAATGTCATGGTCCTGGCCGTGAATTCGCAGGATTCCATGCACTAGCACTTGCCCTTCGGACGAGATCTGCCCGGTCACCCGGTCGGGCGAGAAAAAGGCTTCCGGAAATCGCTCACTCTCCAGAACCTCTTCGTGCATGTGCCGATCGCGCTCCTGGACACCGGTATTTCCGCTCCTCAAATCGACTACAATTCGACCGCTGGCCCTGCCGGTCGCGGCGTCAAACCGAACCATGCCGCTCGTGACGGTAAACCTTCCGTGCACGGTGTGGAGGACGGTCCCCAAGGTGAACTCCACAGTGCTCCTGGAAGCATCAACTGTGAACTCTTGAACGGACGGAGCGGTCTTGTCGGCTCCAAGCAGTTTAAGACCGGCGCACAGCGCAAGGAGTACAAGAATTCGAATTCTCACGATACAGGTTCTCAAAGAAGCACAACTGGCTGCTCAGCAACACCAGTTGGAGTTGCTGGACTAGAATTCAAGGCGAAAATTCGGCTTCGCTTGATTGGATTCTCCAAAACAAAGCGCAGCCAATCGGGAATGTTGGCTTCGCATCATCGGCAGCGGCGCCAGCCGCGGCGGCGCGGCCCGCTTACCTAAGAATCCGACCGTGGCGGTGCGGCAGCTTCCAAGTTTAAGTTTGCGATCTGTGCCGTGTATTAATGAAGCAAAAAACGGTCGGAGATCTTAAACACGCGCTTCTAGTCAGTGACCCATAACGCCTTTTGTGAGTCGCTTTTTGCGTGGTCGTACGAAATCGGGCGCTTAGCTGCCTTTCTAGCTTCAGACTGTGCCGACTATATTACTGGAGCGAGCATCTTTGTGGATGCAGGGATGTCGCTCTATCCGGGGTTTGAAACCGGCGGTTAGCAGGATCGCTCCGATGCCTCAATGTTTCCATGCGAACCCGAGCGGACAACTGGTTTCCAGGTAGGTCTTCACGCTACTCAGGATTTCAGGCCACGCCCGTGCGCAACCGGGAAAGACTTTGCTGCTCTCTTTGAAACCGCTCTGCGCCAAGCGCAGCTGCACAATCTTTGCGCCCGGCGCGATTGGAGAAACAGGCGGACTGAGTTCAAACGTCACTTCCGTGGCCGGCTCATCGCCACCAGTTACCTCAAAGGTGTAGGATCGCAGCTGTGGAGGTTCGCTTCGCAAGATGTCACCTCTCCACAGAATGTCCCCCGAGTCATCGATCTCCCTGATTTGCGACCCTTTTGTCCACTGAGATTCGATCCTGCCCCAGTTCTTCCTGAGCACTTCGGAACTCGTCAGCGCTTCCCACAACTTCTCCATTGTCGTGGCAACGTAAACAACATAAACAATCTGCGATGACATGGGCTGAAAAAGCGCTGGCTCAGGCTAAGTACCAAATTAACGTTGCATACAACGCGCAACAGTAAATATTCGCACGGTTGCTGCTGTTGGCCCTATTAGGCTATCTCCATCATCGGACATAGCATAGCACACAACTCAAAAGTGCCCGGCGTAGCAATAGACCCTTTCGAGCCGAGATATTGCGCTCCTTGTAGCCTCAGGTTATTGGAAAACAATGGAGCAGTTCCGGCGCGCCGGAACCGGAAAGGGTAACCATACGAATCGGAATGTATTCCGTTAGCGGAATACATTCCGTTTCGTGTGCGCACCCCCAGTACAAGCCAGTAGTTACATTTTTAGATACGACCCCTGGGAGCCGATTCCAGCGATGATCATTCGCTCCAAAGGGCATTCATCTACCGAGATGTTTAGCAACGCCCCGGAAGGAGTTTTAGCTGCTTTATAGTCAGCATTTAGCATCGTCGATAAAGGCCGCGCCTCCGCCGTCGCTAACGTGTCCTCCGTAGCGTTAGCGAAGGGGAACCTTTGTTTGCCAAGTCAGCGCAGGCTTATGATAGCCACATTCCGCTGGAGAGCTGGCTCTTAGGTTGTGGGACGATGACGATTCGTTTCCCGGGCGCAGGAACTACGGAATAATCCAGCGCCGCCGCGTCTCATTCTTCCAAGGCATACTTTGTCAATGCTTCCCAAAGGCCCGCGCCAATTCGTGATACTCGCAATCGCTGTGTCCTGGGCGCTCCATCTCTCTTCCGGAGCAGATCCAAAAACGAAGCCGGGATACACAAACCATTTAATCCACGAAAAGTCGCCTTACCTTCTGCAACACGCCCATAATCCGGTGGATTGGTATCCTTGGGGCGAAGAGGCCTTTGCGAAGGCAAGAAAGGAGAATAAACCCATTTTTTGTCGATCGGTTATTCGACCTGTCATTGGTGCCACGTGATGGAGCAAGAATCGTACTCCAATCCTGAGATAGCGAAGGTCATGAACACCAATTTCGTGAACATCAAAGTAGACCGGGAAGAGAGGCCAGATATTGACAATGTCTACATGACCTTCGTCATTACGACTACCGGCAACGGAGGTTGGCCGATGACTGTCTGGTTGACGCCGGATCTTAGGCCCTTCGTTGGGGGAACCTATTTTCCCGCAAAGGATCGTGACGGCAAACCGGTATTCAAGAATATGCTGTTACAGATCGCTGGCGAATGGGAAAAGAATCGGGACCGGATCCTCTCCACTTCGAATGAAATCACGAGCCGGCTCAAAGCGTTTGTCCAGACTGACAGTTCGTCAGGAGCTAAGGTCGATCGGGGGGTGCTGGAAAAAGCATACAGGGAGTTAGCCAAAACGTTTGATAGCAATGAGGGTGGGTTTAGCGGCGCGCCGAAATTTCCACAACCGGTGTTACTGAACTTCTTGTTCCGATTTTATGCGGCGGCACCCGAGTCGCCGGATGGCGAGCACGCACTCGAGATGGTCCTTTTAACCCTGCGCAAGATGGCCGCTGGGGGAATCCATGATCGTCTCGGCGGCGGGTTTCATCGATATTCGATCGACGCGGTTTGGCATGTACCCCATTTCGAAAAGATGCTGTATGACCAGGCTCAGCTCGCCTGCGCTTACCTCGATGCTTATCAAATCAGCCACGACCCGTTCTTTGCGGCAACGGCCAAAGATGTCCTCGATTACGTTCAACGGGACATGACCGGGCCGGACGGGGAATTTTACTCGGCTGAGGATGCAGACAGCCTGGTTCAAAGGGGCAAACCAGATTGCGCAGAAGGGGCTTTTTACGTCTGGGCGAAAGAAGAAATTGATCACGCGCTTGGGCCTGATCGTTCGAACGTCTTCGACTATGTCTATGGAGTAGAAGCAAAAGGCAATGCGGGAGACAGCGACACCAGGGGTGAACTGGCCGGGAAGAACGTTTTGATAGAACGGCGATCGGCGGCCGAGGCAGCCAGAGAATTCAGCTTAACGGAGGAACAGGCTCATCAGGCGGTCGAGGAGAGCAAGAAACTCCTGCTTGAGGCTCGTAGCCAGCGTCCGCGTCCGAGCCGCGATGACAAGGTGCTGACTTGTTGGAATGGTTTGATGATTTCGGCTTTTGCTCGCGGCGCTCAATTGCTCGGTGAATCAGGCTACCTGAGGACAGCGGAGCGGGCCGCTCAGTTCGTTCAAAGAAAGCTTTATTTGAAAAATGGCCTCCGGCGTTCGTATCGGGATGGCGAGAGCAGGATCGATGGGTTCGCAGACGATTACGCCTTTTTCATTCAAGGATTACTCGATCTGTACGAAACGTCTTTCAACACCCGTTGGTTAGAGCTGGCTACGACTCTACAGGAGCGCCAGAACACGTTGTTCTGGGATAAAAAGGGAGCCGCTTACTTCACCACAACCGAGCAGGATCCAAATTTGTTGTTTCGAACCAAAGGAGACTACGACGGTGCCGAACCGACGGCTAACTCGGTTTCGGCTCTGAATCTTGTCCGCCTTTCCTGGTTATTTGATAATAAGGATTGGCGTCGGATGGTGCAGCAAATCATCGATACCTATCACACCGAACTCGCCCGATCGCCTGCAGCCCTTGCAGAAATGCTTGTCGCTTTGGATGGACTTGGATCGTCACCAAAACAGATCATCATAGCAGGCAAACCTGACGCTCCCGATACTCGCGCGATCCTCCAAGAAGTGAATCGTCGGTATCTCCCAAACGCGATTTTGATTTTGGCAGATGACGGACCCGGACAGAGGTACTTCAGCCCAAAGATCGAGTTTTTTAAAGACGTCCATCCGACTGAAGGGAAGGCAACAGCTTACATCTGCCAGAATTTCGTATGCCAGTTGCCCACAACTGATCTCACACTGATTTCCAAACTGTTGGACGCCAACAAGCCACCGCCGCCCGACAACGAAACGAAACAAGACAAATAAGATCAACGCATATGCCAAAACTAGTGCTTTTGCTTCTGGCCGCCGCACTCGACCTGAACGGTTCGATCTCCGCGGCAGCTGAATCCAAAATCCAGGCCCCAGACTGGCAACTGACTGACGTGGAAGGCAAGGCGATGAAGCTCTCTGATTTCAGGGGTAAGGTCGTCATCTTGGATTTCTGGGCAACGTGGTGTCCGCCTTGCCGCGCCGAAATCCCGGGGTTTGTCGAAATCCAAAAGAAATATGCGGATAAAGGCTTCACGATGATGGCGTCTCTCTGGATCGCGAGGGCCCCTCGGTAGTCAAGCCTTTCATCGTCAAATTCGGGATGAACTATCCGGTCGTGATGGGAAACCAGAAAGTTGCTGCCGATTACGGCGGCATCACGGCGATTCCGACAACGTTCATCATCGATCGACAGGGCTTCATAGTCGCCGGCTACCAAGGCTTTACTATGCAAAGCATTTTTGAGTCGGTGATAGCTGGTCTACTTGAGAACGCACAGAGATAACACGCTTACAAAACTCGTCTGAAAAAATTAGTAGCGTCGTTGGACGTGCGCCAGCCAGGCCGAATCCTCGGGGTTCGTAGACCAGATCCTATGTGTACCGGTGTACCCTCCCCGACTCAGCAACCGTTATGAATTCGCAGCTGATAAGACTGGACCAAGCTCGCTGGAATCGCGTCCATACCGCGATCACGGTTGCTCTTGGGATTGGTTGGATGCTGGACGCATTTGAAGTAACAATCGTCGACAATGTAATCAGCGTTCTGCGGGATCTCTGGCGACTTGTCTGAATCCAACGTTCGAATATCCCGTTCGTGCAAGGCTTTAGTTGGTTTTATGATGCATGTCTGGGGTAGCACGGTTCATTTTATCACCGAAGATGCCACGTACGGCTATTTTACCGATGCGGAACGCAGACACGTCACGAAATACCAACTACATCGGCACATTAAGTTTCGGGCATATAGCCGAGGTCGCCGGATCGACTGGCCGTGGTGAGCCGACGGGCATTAACGCCATTAGCTTCTTATTTCCTCATCCAGAACTGGAATCTCTGGTGTTCCTCAAGTTCTCGGGCCCACGCCGGTTTCTGCAAGAAGCGGACCGCGTTCACCAGGCGATAAAGCAGTACAGCGGCAATTCCGATAGACCCAGCCAGAGTCAACCGGATCGTGACAGGCTCCTCATCGAAATACAGGTACCAGATCGTCACCGCCACAGCGATGATCAAGGAAAGCATGAAGGCTATGAATGGACCGAACCGACGTGTGATCGGCTGAAACACAAGCCCATGCACTGCCCCTCCGACAAGCAGCTCTGCTACTGCACACGCAACAACCAGGTACCGCGGCCGGTAGGGTCACGGTTTATCGTGACTTCAATCCAGCGCGAATAGTCCGTCAAAAATGCGAATCGCTACTTCTAACGCTCCCCATCACCCCAACCGATAAACGATGCGGGCCTTACCGGTGTCGTACGGGGACATCTCCATCCTTACACGATCTCCAGCGGTCAAACGGATAAACCGTTTCCGCATTTTTCCAGAGATGTGCGCCAGTACGATTTGTTGATTGGCAATCTCAACCCGAAACATTGTCCCGGGGAGCACAGCGATAATCTTTCCTTCTATTGCGATCGAATCCTTCGCAGGCATGATGATGTCGGGTAGGCGGAAGGATTTCCGCGAAATCCTTTCCGCCTAAAATCGACTGTGCCTACCAGCGCGATCCCGAGAAGGAACGCTTGCCGCCTTTTCCGCCGCCTTTTCCGCCTTCGGCCTTAGGGCGTGCTTCGTTAACCGTAAGGTTACGGCCATCGACCTGCTTCCCTTCGAGAGCAGTTATTGCCGCCTGGCCTTCAGCTGCACTGCTCATGGTAACGAACGCAAATCCTCGCGATCTGCCGGTTCCGCGATCGGTGACGAGGTGTACGTCTTCCACAGTGCCATATTGTGCAAACAGATCCCTGAGATCGGGATCGGTAGTATTAAACGAAAGATTTCCAACGTAGAGTTTCATAATAGGTGATTGAACGCTTGCCAGCTGCTGAGCCGTCCCCGAGAACCGGGTTTCAAATC
>JBKPCS010000183.1:0-10267 GCA_046727495.1 bacterium
GGGCTGCTTGCCTGCGATGACGACGTTTACGTAGTTGCGGCTGCGCAGACAGTGGTCGGTAACGCTGAGGAGGCAATTGGCGTCAGGCGGGAGGTAGACGCGGATGACCTCGGCCTTTTTGTTGACAACATGGTCGATGAATCCCGGGTCCTGATGACTAAAGCCATTGGGGTCCTGCCGCCAGACGTGCGAACTGAGCAAGTAGTTGAGCGAGGCGATAGGCCGGCGCCAGGCAATGTCGTTGGACACCTTCAGCCATTTGGCGTGCTGGTTGAACATCGAGTCGATGATGTGGATGAAGGCCTCGTAGCAGCTGAAGAACCCGTGCCGGCCAGTCAACAGGTAACCTTCGAGCCAGCCCTGGCACTGATGTTCGGACAATACTTCCAGAACGCGACCGTCCGGCGCAAGATGATCGTCTTCGGGGAGAATTTCCGCGACATAACAGCGATTCGTGACTTCCAGCACATCCTGCCAACGGTTGGAATTGTTCTCGTCCGGACTGAAAAGGCGAAAGTTTTTGCTCTCGAGATTCAGTTTCATTACGTCGCGCAGGAACTTGCCCATTAAGCGCGTTGCCTCGACCGAGGTCGCGCCCGGCTCCACGGGGTCCACGGCGCTGGCCCGAAAGTCCGGCATCTTGAGTTCGCGGAGCAGCAGCCCACCGTTCGCGTGCGGGTTGTCGCTCATGCGGCGATGACCTTTTGGCGCCAACTCGGCCAGCTCGGGGCTAAATTTGCCGCCAGCGTCGAATAATTCCTCGGGTCGGTAACTCTTCATCCAGCGCTCGAGGATCCTGACGTGCTCGGATTTGTCCATGTCGCCCATCGGAACTTGGTGGGCGCGCCAATAGCCTTCGCATTTCTTGCCATCAATTTCCGCCGGGCATGTCCAGCCCTTTGGCGTGCGCAGGATGATCATCGGCCACGCTGGACGCCCCTGAAAGCCCCGCGTCCGGGCCTCAGCCAGGATCTGTTTGATCTCAGCTGTGACGTTGTCGAGCGTGGACGCCATCTCCTGATGAACCCGCTCGGGTTCGCTGCCCTCAACGAAAAATGGCTTGTAGCCGTAGCCCTCGAAAAGCTTGCGCAATTCGTCGTGCGGAATCCGCGCGAGAAAACAGGGGTTGGCAATCTTGTAGCCGTTCAGATGCAGGATCGGCAGTACCACACCGTCACGGGCAGGATTGAGGAATTTGTTCCCGTGCCAGCCGGTCGCCAGCGGGCCAGTCTCGGCTTCGCCGTCGCCGACAATACAGGCGACGATCAAGTCCGGGTTATCGAACGCCGCGCCATAAGCGTGGGAGAGCGCGTAGCCCAGTTCGCCACCTTCGTGAATCGAGCCGGGCGTCTCGGGCGCGACGTGACTGGGAATGCCGCCGGGGAAGCTGAACTGGTTGAACAGCCGTTGCATGCCTTCCTCATCTTGGCTGATATTTGGATATAGCTCACTGTAGCTGCCTTCGAGATAGGCTTGGGCCACCAGTGCCGGGCCGCCGTGCCCGGGACCGATGATGTAGATCATATTTAGATCCTGATCCTGGATCACGCGGTTAAGATGGACATAGAGGAAGTTCAGGCCGGGCGTAGTGCCCCAATGACCCAATAGTCGTGGTTTGACGTGCTCGCGTTTGAGCGGCTTTCTAAGAAGCGGATTGGCGAGGAGATAAATCTGGCCGACGGCGAGATAGTTCGACGCTCGCCAGTAGGCGTCCATTTTGCGTAGCAGTTCGGGGCTGAGGGGGCCTTTACCCGTCGGTTGCCCATCCCCCGAAGTTTTCACACGCGCGGGAACAGCAGCGCCGCGGCTGCGAGATTTGGTGGTGGCTTTAGGCATAGGGTTTCCTTCTTCTAGCTTGCGATTGGTGAAAGAGTCGAGTTTTGTTTTCGCTGAACCGCAAATCAGATTTTGCCATCTTCAAAACGTCGTCCTTCAAAACGTCGTCTCGACAGAATACTAACGATGGGTAAGTGAGATGAAACCAAAGGCAACAGCACCTGCTGTTAGACTGCCAGCTCATGCGATCTAGATTAACCAGTGTGACAACAGGAGGACGCTACATTCTTGTTATTAACAGCGGCAGTTCATCGCTGAAGTTTTCGCTGCTGGATGTTAAGCCGGAAGCCGTAATCGCAAGTGGGATCGCCGAGCGCCTGGGAACGGCAGAAGCCTTCCTGAAATTCAGCGCCAAGAGCTCCGAAAACATTTGCGAACAACTTCCGAATGCGGATCACCGAGCCGCTTTACGCCGGGTGATTGATCGTCTCTCAAGCCTAGCGGCAAGCGAGGTCGATGCGATCGGCCACCGAATTGTTCACGGCGGCGAGTACTTTCGGGACGCGGTCCTCATCGACGATGAAGTGCTCAAGCGAATCGAGGCGCTGAGCGACCTGGCGCCTCTCCATAATCCGCCGGGCGCGCAAGGGATCCGGGTCGCCTCCGAGCTATTTCCCAATAAACCGCAGGTTGCGGTCTTCGATACGGCCTTTCATCAGACGTTGCCACCGCATGCTTTTCACTACGCCATTCCGGCGGAATTTTACGCGAAATATCGTGTCCGCCGTTATGGGTTTCACGGAACCAGTAATCAATACGTCACCAGTGAATTGGCCAGGCGGCTTAGTCGGCCGATTGAAGAACTCCAAATTATCACTGCCCATCTCGGAAATGGTTGCAGTGCGACCGCTGTCAAAGGAGGGAAGAGCGTCGACACGACGATGGGCTTGACTCCCCTCGAAGGTCTTATGATGGGGACTCGGAGCGGAGACGTTGACCCGAGTCTCCATCTTTTCTTGCAGCAAAAGATGAGTGTCAGCCTGGAAGAAGTCACCGATCTATTGACGCGAAAGAGCGGTCTTCTCGGGGTGTCCGGCGTGAGTCACGATATGCGGTCCGTTATCGGAGCCATCGAATCGGGTAATGACCAAGCCAGGCTCGCGCTCGATCTCTTTTGTTACCGCCTCGCGCGGGCAATCCTCGGCTTAGCAGCGGGCTTGGAAAGAATCGATGCGCTCATTTTCACCGGCGGGATCGGGGAAAACAGCTCGGTTGTGCGATCGAAAACGCTCCAACATCTCGCGATTCTTCATCCTGAGATCGACCAAGGATGGAATGAACGAAACGGGCAAGACAGCAATGGCCGCATCACCAAAGGTGCCGGTTTGGCCTGCTTCGTCATACCAACCAATGAAGAGCTCATGATCGCGCGCCAGACCGCGGCTTTGGCGCTGCAAAGCCAAAGTCGGATCACAAACGACAAATGACGAAGTTTACGGTGAAAGGTGGATTTCGGCATCTGCAGTTTTGTTGTTTGACCCCGTCACCGATCGTTTGTCAGTAGTTGTATTTCTCTGTTCCATGAAACACGTGTTCTTTCTTGCTCCGGCCGGTCGAGGCCAGGGATTGACTACAGTAGCCCTTGGGTTGGTCGAAGCACTCGATCGCCGCGGGGTTCGTGTCGCGTTCTATAAACCGATCAACGAGAGCGTCGAGAAAGATCCGGACCCGGAGCGCTCCACGCACTTTCTGCGAGCGCTCACGAGGCTTACTCCTGTCGAGCCCTTACCGCTGCCGCAGGTCGCCAAACTGATCTCGGACGGCCGCCTGGATGAAGTACTGCTAAAGGTTATTGAGGCTTACCAGGATTCGACGAAAGGCGCTGATATGGTGGTAGTGGAGGGCCTGCCGCCATCGTCGGACGATTCCTTTCGAGGCGCCTTGAACCAAGCGCTGGTCAAGTCCCTTAATGGCCAGGTCATTTTAGTGGCTGCAATGGATGATAAGTCCGTTGCCGAGTTGGATGATCAGATCGAGCATGCGGCCAATGTTTTCGGTGGGATTGAAAAGATCGTCGGTTTGATCGTCAACCGCTATCCTCAAACCGAAAGTGCTGAAGACCTGGTAGCAGATCATCTGCGCCGAAGCCGGCTTTTTCGACGAGGAAACTTTCACCTGGTAGGAGCTGTACCGCACAACGAAGCCCTGACGTTCTGTCGATCGGTCGACGTCCAACGACACTTACATGCAATCGTAATGAACGCCGGCGAAATGGAGACGCGCAGGGTCAAA
The DNA here is from genome assembly GCA_046727495.1 of bacterium. Classification (GTDB taxonomy): domain Bacteria; phylum Verrucomicrobiota; class Verrucomicrobiia; order Chthoniobacterales; family JAFAMB01; genus JBKPBY01. The sequence goes on from JBKPCS010000183.1 coordinate 4,069, forward strand.
TCGACAACGATTCTGGCGCGGACCGTGCCGAATTTGTTGCACTACTTCACGCCGGGCGCTGTGTTAGCGACACCGGCAGACCGCAGTGACATCATTGTCGCGGCGTCGATGGCTGCTTTGAGCCGGGTACCGCTAGCCGGACTGATTTTGACCGGAGATACCGAGATCGACCAGCGAGTCATCGAGTTTTGCCGGCCGGCGTTCGACACGGGGCTACCACTATTCCGAGTTACAACTAACAGCTACGAGACGGGAACAAAGCTATATCAACTCAGCCCGGAAGTGCCGATCGACGACCTGGAGCGAATGCAAACTGCGATGAAGCACGTGGCCCAGAGCGTTGACGTGGATTGGTTGATTTCGCGATCGAAGGCGGAGTTGGAGTTTCGAATGTCGCCAGCGGCGTTTCTCTACCAACTCACCGAAAAGGCCCGCCAAGCGCAAAGGCGGATCGTTCTACCGGAAGGAGCGGAGCCACGGACGATTCGAGCGGCTTCGATTTGTGCGCAGCGCGGGATTGCGCGCTGCGTTTTGCTTGGGGATCCCAGAGAAATCGAGGCGGTTGCCAAGAGCCAGGATGTACATCTTTCCGCGGGCATCGAAGTTCTCGATCCGGTTACTGCTCGGCCCAAATACATTCAACCATTGTTTGAGCTCCGAAAAGGGAAAGGGCTTTCGCTCGAGATGGCGGCAAGCCAACTGGAAGATAATGTGGTCCTAGGAACTATGATGCTGGCAGAAGGAGAGATCGATGGGCTAGTTTCGGGCGCCATTCACTCCACCGCCAACACGATCCGGCCGGCTCTGCAAATCATTAAGACCCGACCGAACGCGAAGGTGGTCTCGTCGATTTTCTTCATGTGTTTGCCGGATCAGGTCTTGGTGTACGGCGATTGCGCCGTGATCCCGGATCCTGATGCAGAGACCTTGGCGGATATTGCGGTTCAAAGCGCCGATTCAGCAGCTGCGTTTGGAATTCCTCCGCGCGTCGCGATGATTAGTTATTCGACAGGCGAATCCGGTTCTGGAGCCGGTGTGGAGAAGGTAAGAGAAGCCACAAAACTTGCCCAAAGCAGGCGACCGGATTTGTTGATTGATGGCCCGCTCCAGTACGACGCCGCATTCATGCCGGACGTAGCGAAGACGAAAGCACCTGATAGTCCGGTAGCGGGGCGGGCCACAGTTTTTATTTTTCCCGATCTCAACACCGGAAACACGACTTATAAGGCGGTGCAACGCAGTGCCAATGTCATCAGCATTGGCCCGATGTTGCAAGGCCTGAAACGGCCCGTGAATGACTTGTCGCGCGGTGCTTTGGTCGATGACATCGTTTACACAATTGCCTTGACTGCGATTCAGGCGACGCAAGCAGTCTGAAGCGCGTTTCGTCCATTGGGTAACGGCGAGAGCGGAAGAACTCTGTCAGCGGACGATGCTTTTGACAGCAGCCGCAGAGCTTGGTTTTCGGCCTTCTCACGATCGGCGAGATGCTCTCTCGAACCAGGTCAAAGCGTCGTTCGAGAACGCTGAGAATCCTACAAGCCAGCTGATTTTGGCGCGCTCAAGGCAGCCTGCAGTCTAGATGCGTCCTCGTGCGAAAGCGAGGTCATCAAGATTTTGCCGCCTAGCCCCGTTAGCCCTTCCAACAACCGGTCCTTGCTCGGCGTGGGGGTTCTGGTTAGGACGAAAAGCACTGAACTGCCCAAAGTTAGCAGGGAGGTGAAGGTTTTCATGAAGTGATCGTTGATGCCCACGTCGGTAAGCGCCCGAGAAGCAGCACCTGTTGCGGCATTCAGGAAAATCAGGTTGGCCAACGAGCCACCGAAGCCTTGGAAGACTAGATCGTCGGCGATCAGGTTGTCGGCATGGTGCAGCTTAACTTTGCCTGCCTTGTCCCTAACGGCGACAACCACGTCCGCAAGATCCAGCAGGTAATCGCTTTGTAGCTTCTGCAGCTGAAGCCGAACCTCCTCCGCCTTATGGGGTTTATCGAATGCGACCACGACTAAATCGCTCATTTGTTCTCTTTCTTACTGTCAGCTGTTCCCTTCGGACCCAACAAGGTAGCTTGGCCGGGGTATTCGCGAAAGTCTCGATGTACGGCTGCCTACGAACTCATTTAGCCCTGCCCTGCTTGGCTCGGCACGCCTGCCTAGCTCTGGCCGGGCTGCCAGCGCGGCCGAGATTAGCGAGAGCGCAAAGGCAGCCCTGCGCAGTCTCTATGCAAAACAATCCAGCAGCAGAGCTCGTCGGTAAGAGAGCAAAGGCTGTGCTCGTCTTCCCTAGTATCATAAAAGGAGGTTTCATCGTTGGTGCACAGCACGGAGATGGAGCGCTCCTGAGTGGTCGAAGCAACAAAGAGACTGGACAGGAGCTTTGTGTTAGTGAGAGCGAGCCGGGACAAATGCAATTCCTTCGCTGCAGTCGAAATTTTGCCGGAGTGTGCGACTGCCATAAAGGATAGCAGGAGTCGGAGATCGAGTATCAGGAGGTCGCGCAACTATCAGCAATTGTGATATCTAATAATAACAATGAATTATCGACGAGCGTTTTGGGATAGTACTTAAATACATGAAAATTACGCAGATGTTGAAACAATTCGCCATCACGATCAGCGCTCTAGCCGTTTTCGCGGTAAGCGCGTCGGCGAATCCCATGCACAAAAATACGCAACGATCTCATCATCGTGTCCAGACCCATTATCAGGTGGGGCTGATTGGCTTCTCCTCGAACAATGCAAAGCAGCAGAACAGCGAAGAGAACGATACTTATCAACCGGCGCGGAGCCCCGGATTCGACGAGTATCTTCACTAATGCGGGTCCTGGCGAGGCTGCCAGCTTGAAACTGGCAGCCCTGGATGGCAGATTTGGAAAGTGTCCAAGCAGTTGCTCTGCTTTGACATTTTTTCGATTCATCCCCGGACTGTCTTCACCTTTCATGAGCTGGTGCATCGATCGCTATCTGTAATCTGCGCAATCTGTGTAATTTGCGGATCATTTTCTAGTCTTGAGGTGTGGCTGTCGCGAATGCTATGTCTCCACCGCTGCCGCTAGATTTTCTCGGAGAAATTCGATAATCGAGTTAATCGCTTGCCAGCGATTTTTCTCAAGAACGACCATGTGCGTACGCTGACCGATCTCAATCCATCGCCGATAGGGCGCCGCGGTTAGCCTGCTGAAGAAATCTCGCGCCGTGTCAAAGGTGACATCCACGTCCCATTCCGCATGAATGAGCAACACGGGTACGCGGATTTCTCCGGGATCATAAAACGGCCTGCCCGCGGCCCAATATTCGCGAATATCCTGTATCGCGCCCGAAGGCGCCAAAATAGTATTTGCAACGGCTCCCTTTGGTCCGATCGCCAGAGTGTTTTCTGCCCAGACCTCAAACCATCCCGGTGGGATCAGGGCCTCTCGTTGATCTTTTGGAGCGGCACTGCGCCAGCTCTCTTCGTATTTCCATAGATCCACTTCACGGTAGGCCGGAAGGTTGCCACCCTGGTCGATACGTCCCGGTGTGTCTCGCAGCCAGAGCGGAGCAATCAGTGCTAGCCGTTTGATCTTACCATTGTTTTTCGCGGTATAAGCGCCAGCAACAGATCCGCCCCATGACATGGCAACCAGATTAAGCTGATCCAGCCTGCGATACTCCAAAATATAGTCAACGGCCTTACCAAGATCGCGAATCGCAGTTTCTATCCGGACAGGCTGTGTGCTTGGATCGACTGCTCCCTCCATTTCCGGTGGCCAGGTCGAAGCGCCGTATCCTCGTACATCGACGACATAAACATCAAAGCCAGCTACGGCGAGTTGATCCATGAAAGATGCACCTCCGGCTGGAGCATCGAACAGGCTTCCGGACGAAAAAGTGGCGCCATGCATCAAAAGCAACGTTCGTTCGCCGGGAAATCTTTCCACATCGGCTAACCGTTTACGTCGGAGATGCAAGTCGATGCCGGTTGTATCGCTGGGAACAAAGAAATCTTCGGTAGTAATCGCGGCATCGCCGGCCTCCGCCAGGCCTATGGCGCGGCAAGCTTTTCTTTGATTGAGAACTTTCATACGCAATTTTTAATAATGTTTGGTTCAAGCGAACTGCCATTGAAACCCGTCGGCTCTCCTGCTGATATAGCCGGCGGAACTGTCCGCGAAATGAGAGCTGAAACAGAGCGCGTGATTCTCAGCAGCATAGGAAAGGATCCATTCGCGCGAAGCCCGACTAGCTTTCTGGAAATTCGCAGTAGACCGAACGGAGATCCGGACGGTATAGCTGCAGCGGATGATGCATGACATCACCCAGGAAAAGAGCCTCCTGTCCGCCAGAGCGCAGACGAATGGAAGCATGGTCGACGCTATGCCCCGGCGTTGGTAGAAACGATATCCCGTCCAGCCATTCGGAGCCATCGACGTCAATCAGCTCTGCCAGTCCCGATTCGATGATGGGAGCGACACTCTGGTCGTACACATGCGGGGCAGGCTGCCTTACCGGTTTACCTAGTGTGGGCGGTGGCAAATCGGGTGCTGGCTTATGACCTGATAAACTGGCGTTATACCGTTGTTCCGAGCGAGAGAAGATATACTTGGCGTTTGGGAAGGTCGGGACCCAATGTCCGTCTTCATAACGGGTATTCCAGCCGACGTGATCGAGATGTAAGTGAGTCATGATCACGAAATCGACCTCCTCCGGTTGGACACCGCCGGCAAGAAGCCGATCAAGGTAGGGTAAATCCAGATGATTGAATTGCGGCACACTCGGCACCCTTTTGCCATTGCCGATTCCTGTATCGACGAGGATGGTGTATCCAGAGAAACGGACCAGCCAAGTATGAACGCTTTCGGTCAGCGTGCCTGCGTTACGGTCATACGAGCCTCGGTAAGCAAACACCCGTACTGTTCCAAAGCGCCGGCATCAAGATCCGGATAAAGCACGGATGGGACAACATTGGGCAGGGGTAATTCGTCGATGCGTGTCACCGTGGCGGCGCCGATCTGGTACGTTTTGTTGAGATGCTGCATACTTAGAAAAGCCTGATAGGAATTGTTAGCCGTATGCTAGAACCCGGTCATGCCCGACTCCAATCAACCCAACTGATGCGCCCCATCGATCATTTCGATCTGCGCTCGTTCGATTTGAATCTGCTCATCGCTTTCGATGCCTTGATGGAAGAGCGCAGCGTTACTCGGGCGGCGGCTCGGCTTAGGGTGAGACAGCCTGCGATGAGCCACAGCCTTTCTATTTTGCGGATGCTGCTGCAAGACGAGCTTTTCGTCCGTGACGGAGCGATCATGCGGCCCACGGCTCGTGCCCTCAACATTGCGCCAGCGGTTCGCGCAACACTGCGACAGATGGAGGAGATCTTACGCTGGAAAGAGCCGTTCGATCCTAGTCGACAGGATCGAACCTTTCGCTTGGGTTTCTCCAGTGACGTCGAGCTATCCGGCTCCAAAAGCAAGGACTAGAACCTCTGTCCAAAAAAGAAGAGCCAAAGGGTGAGTCCAAGGATCAAAGGCTGGCTTCAGGATCAATAGAAGGCGTGTGCGATCACTTTGGCGACCGCCGTTACCGGGTGCATTTACGCGACCAAAGCGGAACGAATGTCACCGCGTGGCGCACCAGCGTCGAACTGGTTCAGGAGATGGAGAAAAAGCTGGCCGCTTCCTGTACCAGACGGTAATTCCGGGGATTTACCAGCGCACGGCTATTAGACCGTATACTCTTGATCGCTGGGGTATGGATTCGATTCCTACACTGTGCGCTCAAGTGTTGGAGGCTTCATAGATACTCTGAGTATTTGTATCGAGCACGGCGTTGAATTCCGCATCGGATTGCTGGAACGACAACCCTTCTACCAGCGCCCGGGAGAAGCTGGCCACCACACCGTGATTCCTACGAAGGCGATCGTTTCCTTCTTGAAGCGAGTATCCTCCGGACAGCGCAACCACTTTCAGAACCTTCGGATGGCTGACACAATCGGCGTAAAAGTTGTCTTCCTCCGGCAACGTGATCTTGAGCATGACGAGCTGACCAGGCGGGAGTTTGTTGAGCTGCTCAAGAAGGGCTGCCTTAAGCAATGCCTCTGCCTTGGCCTTTTCCGGACAGTGAATATCCACTTCCGGCTCGACGATCGGCACGAGCCCGGCCGCGAGAATCTGCGCCGCCAGCTCGAACTGCTGGTCGACAACTGCCTTGATGCCGGCG
>JBKPCS010000184.1:0-11560 GCA_046727495.1 bacterium
TATCAGGCGGGCCTCAAAAGATTAATCTCTCACTCGAACGATGAAATTTATTCGAGCTCGTTTTGTTGTTTCTTTCTCAACGCTTACGATCTGTTTCCTCGCCTCTGTTGGCGGCACCGATGCGCCGGAAACGTCAGACACACCAGAAAGTCGTATCGCGGCAATTGAAGGCCGCCTCGGCGGCCGCCTTGGTGTGCTTGCCCTCGATACAGGTACCGGACAGCGAATTCAGCATCGCGCGAGCGAACGATTTCCGATGTGCAGCACGTTTAAGTTCTTACTTGCGGGCGCCGTGCTCGATCGAATCGATAAACATCGAGAGACACCGGATCGACGTATTACGTACGGAGAAAAGGACCTTTTAGAGTACGCTCCTATTGCCAAGGAGCATGTTAAGGAAGGCGCTATGACAGTAGCCGCGCTCTGCGCCGCTGCGGTTGAGTATAGCGATAACACAGCAGCGAACCTGCTTCTGGAAACGATCGGCGGACCAAGCAAACTGACGGCCTATCTTCGTTCGCTGGGCGACAAGGTTACACGGCTGGATCGAACCGAACCGGCCTTAAATAGCGGGATTCCTGGAGATCCACGCGATACCGCTACGCCCGAATCGATGCTCCATAGCACAAGAGCGCTAGTCCTTGGCGAGGCTTTGTCACAGAATTCTCAGCATCAGTTGCAGGAGTGGTTAATCGCAAATACGACCGGCGGAAAACGATTGCGTGCCGGTCTGCCAACGGGATGGCGTGTTGGGGATAAGACCGGGACCGGAAAGAACGGCGCAAGGAACGACGTCGCCGTCGCCTGGCTGCCCGACCGTGCGCCGATAATTATCGTCGCGTTTTTCATCGGGTCGAAAGCGGCTGACACCGAGCTTGAAGGGGCTATTGCAGAAGTTGGCCGTATCGTCGCGGATTCTTTTGGGCGGCCGCCAACATCGTGAAACTACCTTTTCTCAACCGGCACAACGCTGCGGTAGCCGCAAAATATCGATATCGCCGAACCTCGCGCAATCCGTCTAATCGCCCGGAACCCCCGTCATTGCCTTCCTACTTCACATAGTAACCGCAAACCCTCCAGGAACCGTCGCTCTCTTTTGTAAGCGTAATTGTTTCAACCGCATCCGGTTTGCTTTCGAAACTGGTCGCGTAGTGGATAAGAATATATTCGCCCGCTGGATGACCCGGCAGTTTTTCATGAAATTTCGCCCTGACTAGCTTTCGGTTCCGCATTTCCCCAAGCGAGTCGCGTACCGTCCGCATAACCTGGCGCCAGCGATCTTTTGAAACCTGTTTTTGAAGAGACTCCGAAGCGTCCTCCCAGCTCTCGTGATATTTCTCATCGTCGACTAGAGACAGCCAGTCAGCCGAGACTTGGGTCGCCAGTTGGATACTCGCATCATGATTGTCACTCCCATCGGCCAAGCGGTCACTCGCCGCGAGAATAGCAACGACTAGCACCAGGATTTTCTGAAACCGGCTCACGCTCGACTGATGCATGAATCGTTTTTGCGAGCAATTCGAAATGGGCGGTCGCGCGCTTTTTCCGTGACCCCCATTCCTCCAGGTTGTACACCAAAGCAGTGAGATTGACGCTGATCGTCGGTGTACTGCTGATCATTCTCGGTTGCGCCGCGTTGGTCTTTCCCGGGTTCAACGTTACCAAGGAGAAAAAGGTATTAGATCTTGGCCCAATTCAGGCAGAGACGAGGGAGACTAAGAGGGTGCCGGTACCGCCTGTTCTCGGGTGGGCCTTGGTCGCCGGAGGGATCGTAGTAGTGGTGATTGGCGCAAGGGGATTGCCCAGATAACTCATTTTGTCATGTCCTCGTAGGAGGCGACCAGCGATTCGAACGCTGGCATTGCTTGGTGAAATGAGTCTTGGTCGTGCGCCGTCAGAGTCACGAAATTGATGGAGTCTTTTCCTTGGATGTAGGCAGTTGCTTCCAGGTTGCCGAATTTGTCTCCGGAGTAGTAATAGATCTTCGCTTTGCTGGCGTCTTGGGTAGTCAGCGTTTTGATGAATTGAGCCTTGGCATTTGGGCTCCCTGTCTCATGCAGGTTCCGCAACGTATCTTGCACCTGATCCTCAATCTTGCGCTGGGTTCCATCATTCGATCGAACCCGGACGTAGGAAGCCACTTTACTGGTGTTCCAATCGGCGCCCGTCGGGTAGAATACGACATTCAATCCCTGACTTCTCGCAATCTCGTTGTCCAGAACCCAGCCGCGCGGAGCTTTCAATTGAAACGCGAACGTCTTGCCGCGGACGACTGTATAGCCCTCATAGATTCGCTCAGCGAATGCAGATGTATTTACCAGGAGGAGAAAAAGCCAGAGGAGACGGCACATAGATCGATAATTTATTGCTACGCAGCGCTATAGCTGAGAATCGGGCTTTTTCACGCGGAGTTTTGGCGTCGCTCCATTAGCGTGCTAAGCGCACGAGCTCGCTACCCCGTAAGGCTTAAGCATAAGCTCTCAGTCAACGCGGTGTTTGGAATACAGACCCCTGCGAAAACATCTCTACTAGAAACTAACGTGTGAAAGCGAATTTAGCTGCACATGAGAAAGGGATGAATGATTAAGAATAAGGTTAACTCATCGCGCCGAATCAGCCGGCTAACAATGATTGCCGTGGCTCTCTCAGTTCTTACTGGAGCAGCTCTGGCGAATCCAGGTCCAACCCATCGCCACAAGCCGGCGGTTGCGTTTTATAAACAATCAAGTAACTCCAGCCGGAGTTCTATAAACTTCAAAGATCGGCAAGTGATCGAGAACGATAGCAAAGGGTATGAACTGCCAAACCGGCCTGGCTTCGATCCTTATCTTCGTTAACGAAGATCGATTGCTTATCTCTCGCCGTTGTTGGAAAGCGACAGGACTTCGGCGGAGAGGTTTGTGGAACCCGCCCTGCCGCTAAAACCCGACGCTTCATAGATGGTTCAGTTTGGTAACACGAAAGTTGCTAAGTTCATAAACCGACGTTAGATGTTCACTGTGAACCTGGTCCGCCAAAGCGCAATTATAGCCTTGCTGTTTGCGTGTCTGTTTGCGCCTTTGTCGGAAGTGTTTGGCTCTCAGAAGTGCCCGATGCCCGGCGGTTCTTTAGTCAGCCGAGCTGAGAGCTGCAGCGATTGCTGTACGCAGAAGCAGTGTTGTTCGCTGTCGGCGCAACAGGGGAGCGAACCGTCTACCCTGCCTTCTTCTATTGCTCGAGTCAGTTTGAGCGCCGACCAACTCTTTTCGGGTAGCTGCAAACTCTTTTTATTTCTCGGCCCGGCATACTCCAAGGAAGACTACTCGGATCTCCTAGTGCCGGCGTCTGGTCCGCCCTCTGCGCTGCTGGCGCAGCTCTGCATCCGCTTGATCTGATCGAAAGCCGTTCTACGCCCTAGCTATGCCCTGGTCTCTGCCAGGAGCACGGCATTCGTCGTTAGATCCAAAGCGTATGCATGCATGAGTCACCATTTTCTAGTTTCATTCCTCTTATTTCCGGTCTGTTTGTCGAGCCTTGGACTCGCTCGTGAGAGCACGAAGCGAGAGGAGACGCTCTCTCTTGCCGAAGCGACGCGGGAAGCGCTCCAAAACAATCCTGCGATTAAATCTGCTCGAGCCAAATGGGAAGCCGCAAGGCAGCGGATACCTCAAGCGGGTGCATGGGAAGACCCGCAGCTGAAAGTCAATTCTCTGCTTGGCCGGTTCGTCGATGTCTCGCGAAACGGGTTTATGGATCAGGCGGTCAGCGTTGAACAGATGGTCCCGCTCTCCGGCAAGAACCGGAGCAAAGAGCGAATCGCTACCGCGGAAGCCGTCGCGAGCTTCGAAGATTTCAGACGCCAACAGCTAGACGTGGCATCCAAAACAAAAGCGAGCTACTTCCGTCTGGCTAACCTTTACGCGCTTTTGGATCTCAACACTCAAGAGGAAGCTGCGCTTTCTCAGGTTCTGGATGCGAGTAAGGCGAAATTCGAAGTAGGTACGCAATCGCAAGCTGACTACTTAACTGCTGATGTTGAGCGGCAAAAAATCGTCGAAGCCCGGCGCGACCTTGAGCAGAAGCTGTCGGACGAGCAGACAAAGCTGAAAGTATTGCTGAACCGGGATCCATTTTCTCCATTGGGCCGCCCTGCGGTGATTCAGGCGCTGCCGCAAGCTCTGCCGCGAGACCAACTAAGCCACCTCGCGCTGGCGAATCGCCCCGAGATCCGACAGGCGCAATCGATGGTAATAGCAGCCTCGACCAAGGTTGAACTGGCGAAGAGAGAATGGATTCCCGATCCATCGCTGAGCTTACAGGCAGAGCACTATAACGCGGGCCGGCAAGCCATCAGCGAGCTCAATGCCGGAGTATCAATCGGCCTTCCATGGTTTAACCGCGCGAAATACCGGGCGGGCGAAAGGGAAGCACAAAGCGACCTGCTCGCGGCGCAACAAAACCTCGAGAGTGCTCGAACCGAGGCGCTGGGCATGTTGCGAGATCAACTCGAGAAAATCCAGACGATGCACCATCACATCGAGCTCTATCGCGACCGATTATTGCCAAGCGCGCGCCAGACAGTTTTATCGTACCAAGCGGATTACGAGACGGACAAAGCGACTCTAATTCAAGTACTCAGCTCCGAGAACAACCTGCGCCAGTTGGAAACTATGTACAACCAGGATCAGACCGATTATCGAGTCGCGATCGCGGAATTAGAATCATTAGTCGGCGCAGATTTGGCCGCAACAGATCGACCCCGGCAGACCTCAGGTCACAGCAAAAAATGAAAATTCGTTTCTTTCCAATATGCACAATGCTAAGCATCGGCCTGCTCGTGTTGTTTGCGTTGAGCGGTTGCTCAAAGCCAACAGGCAAAACGACTGCGGATGCTGATGTCGATTACTACACCTGCACAATGCATCCGTCGGTGCATTCGAAAGATCCGGGTAAGTGTCCGATTTGCTCGATGGATCTGGTGCCAGTGATGAAGAAGGCATCGAACGAAACCAAAGCAAAGGAGGCTCCCAGCACGATGACTGGCGCCAATGGCTCGATGGGTTCGATGCAGATGCCATCTCCAGACCAGGACACCGGCAAATCCCACGAGTTTACTGTTCCTGTCGAACGACAACAGCAGATTGGGGTAACCTTCGCGACTGTAACAAAGCGGCCGATCCAGCACTTGATCCGTTCCGTCGGGGTGTTGGAATCGGATACATCGAAGACGTACGATTATGTGGCGCGAGTCGACGGCTACGTGCAGGAATTGAAAGTCAATTCGCCGGGGCAAGAGGTATCGCAAGGCCAGCCGCTGATAACGATCTACAGCCCTGATCTGCGCAGTACTGAGCAGGAGCTGATCAATCTCTTAAATGATCGCGACCGTCATGGTGCCAACCGGGTTTCGAATGATCAATTGATCGACGCTTCCAAACGACGGCTCAAACTTTGGAACGTCAGCGATCAGGAGATCGCTGAGATCGAACAGAGTCGAAAACCGTCCGATCAACTGATCCTCCGCTCGCCGTTCGACGGCGTGGTCGGTGAAGTGATGAGCCGTCCCGGGATGAATGTGAAAACGGGCGACAAACTCGTGACCGTCCTTGATCTATCCCACCTTTGGGTCTGGGCAGAGTTCTACGAAAACGAGGTTGGTCTCTTAAAGCAAGGGCAGCAAATCGATGTGAGTCTTCCAGTTTTCCCAAACCAAACTTTCCAGGGCCAGATTGCGGTAATCAATCCGATTATTGATGCAGCGAAGCGGACCGCTCGTGTCCGCATCGATATACCAAATGCGAAAGGCCAGTTGCGGCCGGGCATGTACGCAAATGTCGAGACCAAGATCGACGAAGGAGAAGGGTTGACGATTCCGGTCCAAGCCGCGTTGCCGACCGGTGAGCGGATGCTGGTGTTTCTGGATCGAGGGCAGGGAAAGTTACTACCGCGATATGTTCAGGTAGGTCACTCGTTTACCACCTTCGACGATCAACAAGAGGGAAATTACTACCAGGTAGTGAATGGATTACAGGAAGGCGACCGGATAGTCACAAGCGCAAACTTCCTAATCGATGCCGAATCCCAAGTGCAAGGAGCGCTTAAAGATTGGGAAGGAGAAGAGCCGGCGGCACTCCCGCGATGATTGAAAGAATATGGCTGAACCATTAACACCGCCCAGCCGCCCTGAAACCATCATCGAGCGGATCATTGGCGCGAGCGCGCGGAATCCGTTTCTCGTCGTCGTGTTCGTAATGCTCGCGATTGCCGGAGGGATTTACGCGCTCTACCAGACGCCGCTCGACGCCATTCCTGACCTGAGCGACGTCCAGGTCATTGTCTACACAGATTGGGAAGGGCGTTCACCCGATCTGGTCGAGGACCAGATTACTTATCCGATCTCAACCAAATTTATCGCAGCGCCAAAGGTCAAGTTTGTACGCGGCGAATCGATGTTCGGTAAATCGTTCGTCTACGTCATTTTTCGAGATGGTACGGACATTTATTGGGCGAGATCCCGAGTGATCGAATACTTGAACTCGGTTCGAGGATCGTTACCGGAGGGAGTCAATCCGGTCATTGGGCCGGATGCCACGGGAGTCGGCTGGGTATACGAGTACGCGCTGATCGACAAAAGCGGTAAACATGATCTGGCCGCGCTGCGTTCGCTCCAGGATTGGAACATCCGTTATGCTCTTGAGTCGGTGGAAGGGGTGGCCGAGGTGGCGCCGGTCGGGGGCTTCGTCAAGCAATACCAGGTCGATCTCGACCCGAACAAACTTAGTGCCTACAACATCCCGATTGGAGACGTCGTCAACGCTATCCGGATGAGTAACAAGGATGTCGGCGGCAAAACGTTCGAGGTATCAACGACTGAGTTTTTTGTACGAGGCCGTGGTTACATCAAGAACTTGCAAGACTTCGATAACATCGTCCTAAAGGTTCAGAATGGCACGCCAGTATACTTGAAGCAGGTAGCAAACGTGCATCTCGGACCGGACCTTCGGCGAGGAGTCGCGGAGCTCAACGGAGAAGGCGAGACCGTCGGCGGAATTGTAGTGATGCGCTACGGCGAGAACGCTCTCAAGGTTATCGATGGGATAAAGAAAAAATTTGAGGAGATTAAAAAAGCGCTTCCAGAAGGTGTCGAAATTGTTCCGGTCTATGATCGAAGCAATCTTATCCATCATGCGATCGACACGCTGCGTGAGAAGCTGCTCGAGGAATGTGTTGTCGTAGCTTTCGTATCGATTCTGTTTCTTTGGCACGTCCGTTCCGCTCTCGTGGCGATTATCACGCTGCCGATAGCGATCATTCTGTCGTTCGTTCCGATGCTCTGGCTGGGGCAGACTTCCAACATCATGTCGCTGGGCGGAATCGCCATCGCCATCGGCGCAATGATCGATGCGGCAATTATCATGGTCGAAAACGCGCACAAAGCGCTGGAACATTTTCGTGACGAGAAAGGATACGATGCCCGGGGTCGGGAACGTTTCGACGCTATTGTGTCAGCAGCCAAGAGCGTTGGACGGCCATTGTTCTATTCTCTTCTGGTGATCACCGTCAGCTTTGTCCCGGTGTTCTCGCTAGGAGCACAGGAGGGGCGTCTGTTTCGTCCGCTGGCATTCACCAAGACATTTTCCATGTTTTTTGCCTCGATCCTGGGGATCGTCCTCGTGCCGGTGCTGATGGCTTGGCTCATCCGGGGAAAGATTACGCCAGAAATCAAGAATCCGATTAACCGTTTCTTAATCTGGGCGTACCAGCCGTTCGTCGACTTTGCTCTCCGATTCCGCTGGTTGACGCTTTTGGTGGCGTTCCTGGTCCTCGCCCTGACTTATATTCCTTTCAGTCGTCTGGGAAAGGAGTTCATGCCTCCGTTAAATGAAGGGACGCTCCTCTACATGCCGACCGCTATTCCCGGAATGTCAGTTACAGAGGCTACTAAGATCTTACAGATCCAGGATCGCATTCTGCGGAAGTTCCCCGAGGTAGAAAGCGTTTTCGGTAAAGCCGGTGAGGCAGACACACCGACAGATCCCGCGCCGTTGTCCATGTTCGAGACAGTCCTGCAGCTAAAGCCTCCAGACCAATGGCGGCCTGGAATGACCTGGGAAAAACTGATCGCCCAGATGAACGAAGTAACCAAGACGCCCGGAATGGCTCAGATCTTCTGGATGCCGATTCAAACTCGAACCGAAATGTTAACGACAGGCTTTCGTTCGATTCTGGGAATCAAAGTATTTGGCCCGGACCTTAAAGGCATTCAGAACGTCGCGATCGCCATCGAGAAAGCACTATCGAATTTTCCGAACACCCGGAGCGCCTTCGCGGAGCGGACGACCGGCGGTTACTTCCTTGACTTTACGCCAGATCGCCAGGCAGCAGCTCGCTACGGGCTACGCATCGAAGACGTTAACCAGATCGTTGAAACCGCCATCGGCGGGAACACGATTGGTACGACCGTCGAGGGCCGGGAACGTTATCCGATCAGCGTTCGATATGCGCGCGATTTCCGCGATGACATCAACCAATTGAAGCGAGTGTTAGTTGCTACGCCGACCGGGAGTCAGGTACCGATCTCGCTCCTTGCCGATATCCATTTTCGCACCGGCGCACCCGAAGTTCGAACCGAGAACGGCCAATTAGTTGGATTTGTCTTCGTCGACATCACCAGCAGCGACATCAATGGGTATGTCAACGCGGCGAGCCGAAAGATCGAGCAGGATGTAAAGTTCCCGCCCGGTTATTACACCCAATGGGCAGGCCAGTTTCAATACCTGCAAGAAGCAGAGAAGCGTTTGTCGATCCTTATTCCGTTCACCTTGCTCATTATCTTTGTGCTCATCTACATGAACACCAGCTCTGTGGCTCGAACATTTATTGTTCTGTTGTCCGTCCCTTTCTCTTTGGTAGGGGCGTTTTGGTTACTTTATCTGCTTGGTTACAACATGAGCGTCGCGGTCTGGGTCGGGCTCATCGCGCTGGCTGGCTTGGATGCTGAAACCGGTGTGGTGATGCTGCTTTATCTTGATCAGGCGTGGGATAAATACCGCCTCGCCGGGCGAATGAACAACATCGGTGACCTTTACGCGGCTGTGAAAGAAGGCGCCGTCCAGCGAATTCGGCCCAAGATAATGACGGTCTGCGCGATACTCTTCGGTCTTCTACCCATCATGTGGTCTCCGGCCCTGCAAGCCGGAGCAGATGTGATGAAGCGGATCGCGACACCGATGATAGGCGGTGTAATCACATCGGCTATTCTGAATCTGGTGCTCTACCCGGTGATCTATGTCATCTGGCGAAAACGCGAGCTGCCACCGGATGGGCAGGTCGAGAGACGCCCGCTGATTAAACCCGGCCAAAGCAGAAGAGGGTTAGTTCGCTTTTTGATCGTAGTGTTAGTTGGAGCGGCATTGTTTGCCGGCGGGTTTGCGGCCTGGAATTGGTGGAGCTCCCGCTCGCAGAGTATCGCTCAAATCCAGGGAGAACCGATTGCTACCCGTACGGTCGGTGAATTGACGATCAGCATTTTCGGTGATCTACGCAGTGGCCAAAGCGACGTGTTGGTCCGGTTCGCGGATGCCAATGGCCAGCCTAAAGATGTCGGAGAGGTGAAGACCGATCTGTCGATGAACATGACCGGTATGGTTATGCATTCCGGTGGAGATGTGACCAAAACAAGTACGCCGGGAGTTTATCGCGCCAAGCTCCAAGCACAGATGGGGGGCGATTGGGTGCTAAAGCTTTCCTGGCAAGGTTCTGCCGGGATAGACCAAATCGAGATTCCTGTGAACGTGAAACAGTAGGGATCGTAGATGCTGTTAAATTGGAACGGTAGTAGTGTCCAGGCTAGTGGGTTTTGGGTTGCGAAAGCGATCGGATAGTTCGAACAGTTCTAAGACCGTCTATGACATGGTTTGGCAAAGCGAGATCTTTCAGTGCGGCGATTGCGATCGTGGCTGCTCTTGCCTGGATTACGGGCACTAATCACTGCGCCTTAGGACTTTTGAAGCGGCCCACCGACCTTGCTGCTTTAGTATCGCATTGCCCCGGACATTGCAGTGAACAAGGTGGTGCCCGTGACGGCGCGTCGGGAATGTTGGCGTGTTGCCAGGGCCTTCTGAGTTCAAATTTTGAGATAGCCAAAGCTAACATTCCATTTCCTGTCCTAGTCGCGATTCAACTCTTCACCATTGATCGACTGGCTCTACCGCAGGATCGCAGGAGCGTTTTCTGCGGTAACGAGGACGGTACCGGGCCTCCATCAACCAGATACTTCATCAACATCGTGCTAAGGCGTTCGTTACCGGAGAACGCCCCGCCGCTAATTTCTTAGTCCCGAAATCGCTTTCGGGTCGATGGCGCTCACCGTCATCTAACAGCCTCTACGCTGCGCCCGCTGAGAGTTTCTATGCCCGGCTTCATTTGCGCAGTTTGAGTTAACCGCGCTTTACCAATCCAACGAATTATGAATCGAATTTTTAAAACGTTAATTGCTGTGAGCATCCTGACAGGATGTGCCATGGCCCCTCAACCACCGCTGAACGCTGATAATCCGGCAAGCCCGTCTGCGCCGGAGGCAATCGAACACGCGCTACGTAACAGCCTTACCGCTGATGATCTCACAAAGAGGACTCATCAGCTCCTCGCTCAGGCTAACAAACAGCAAGATCAGCCATCGCCGAGTCCACCGCCGCAGCAGCAGATGGATCAAATGCCTGGCATGAGGATGCATTAGGATCGAGACCTCACGCGCAATAACAGCAAACCCCAGCAGCCAATAGCATGACCTCAACTAGATATATCGTTTTCGGCTTAATCTTTGCGTTCGCTTTGCCGGCCGGGGTGACCCGAGAGAAAGAGGACGCTTTCCGAGGCGTCCAACAATCTGTCCAGAATCGAACAGGAAAAGCGGTTCTCTGGGAAGAGGATCAGGCGGCACGCGAGCAGGCTTTGCAACAAGTCCGTCAGCTTCTTCGCAAGCCACTGACTGTCGACATCGCAGTTCAGATTGCACTGTTGAACAATCGATCGCTGCAAGCGACCTTTGAGGAGATTGGCCTTTCAGTTGCTGACCTTCGCGAAGCCGTCACGATTCCAAATCCGAAGTTCGATTTGGCAGTAAGGTTTCCAGATAAGCCTCCTTCAGGGACCTACATTGATTATGGTGCGGCGATTGACTTCTTAAGCATCATCATGATTCCGCTGAAAAAGCGGGTGGCCAAAGATCGATTGGAGTCTGCAACTTTGAGCGTAGCGGATCAAACCCTCGAACTGGTCGCGCGAGTAAAGGCTGCCTTCTATTCGTTGCAAGCTTCTCAGCAGCTCTTGAAGCGGTTTAAGCAGATAGTAGATGCTAATGCGGCTTCGTTAGATCTAGCTCAGCGACAACACGAAGCTGGGAATATCAATGACCTGGCACTGGCTCGCCAGCAGGCCGGCTACAGCCGTTCTCGGCTGGATGTTGCCATGGCCGAGGCTGAAATCCGGCGGAATCGTGAGAAGCTGAATCGCCTGCTTGGATTGTGGGGCCAAGATGCAGGATGGCAGATTGCCGGAGAACTTCCACAGGTGCCTGGTT
>JBKPCS010000185.1:0-25468 GCA_046727495.1 bacterium
CCATGGAACACGACGATTGTCCGCGGATTCACCTGAGACAGGTTCTGAATCAGTTCATCTTGGAACTCCGGCAGCTGGAACGGTCGATCATATCCTTCCCCTTCATATGCCTCGTTGATACCGGCAGCTATAACGACAGCATCGTACTTCGCGAAGTTCGGTGGCGCCTGGAGCGAGGCCCAACTGACTTGAATGCCGGTCAGGCCGCCTTGCTCGAAGGTATCGAAAAAGCCGCCAACCCGGCGATAGTCGATTTCTACGTTATAAACATGGCCCGCCTTTAATGCGATCTTCCCGGAGTAAGCAACCGTGGGACCATATCCGACCGGTGGCCGGGGCGGATTGTTGAAGTTATTATCGACAACGGTTGTACCATTCACAATCACTCGTAAGCCGCCGTCTCCGCGGATTTTGAAGACGTGATCACCGGAAATCGTGGGCCGCACTTGAGTGGTCCACTTGGCTGAGAAGCTGCCTTGGTTTTGCGATACGGGAATCGGATCCGTGTCCCAGTTGAAGTTCAGATGGGTGTCGACCCTGGTGACTGCCGGCGCACCGGATAGATCGTTGCTAGTAAAGTATTCCGCCTGCAACCCTTGCTGGAACGCTCCGTTACTATTTACGAACTCCCATGTTGAGTTTTCGGGATCCAGCGTATTGGTAGCTATCAGGTCGACGGTCGTACTAGCCGGAGCTTGATTCTTAATCCCTTGAAGCTCGCTGACAAAACTGATTGGCGTGACAAAAGAACTTCCAAACCCGGTTGGAGGAGCTAACTGAGCGATGTTGCCGACAACCGCAATCGAGCGCGTTTGCCCGCTCAACGGGAGAAGATTTGCCTTGTTCTTCAGCAGAACAATGCCTTCGCGCGCTACATTGAGGGAAGTCGTCTCGCTGAATGGATTATCAAGAGGGATATCAAGCCTCAATTGTTGCCGATCCAGATATCCGAACGAAATCACCTCTCGCAGAATACGCCGAACTTTGTCGTCGATGGTTGGAACAGTTAGCGGACTCGGGATGTAACGGAGCAGCATGTCTGCGTTCATGAAATTGCCTGCCGGCAAGTCCAGATCGCATCCGTTCAACGCTGCGTTCAGACCATCATGAATGGCGTTGTAGTCGGACATGAGCAATCCGCGGAAGTTCCATTCATGCTTCAAGATCTGTTCCAACAAGAACGCGTTCTCCGAGCAAAAAAACCCGTTGGTCGGGATGTTGGTGCCCAGCACTGTGATCGCATTGTAGGCGCCCATCACTGTCGCTACGTGACCACCTTTTACCGCCGCCTCGAACACAGGAAGATAGATTTCCCGCAATGTGCGCTCATCGATCAAGATCTGCACATTTGTTCGATTCTCTTCTTCGTCGTTACACGCAAAATGCTTCGCGCAGGACCAAGCGCCTTGCTCCTGAATCCCTTGAATCACGTGTGGCACGAGCTGACCACCCAGATACGGGTCTTCACCGTTCATATATTCGAAGTTCCGGCCTCCGAGCGGCACCCGGTAAAAATCCATGCCGGGACCAAGAATGGAGAAATAACCGCGAGCGCGGGTATCCTCTCCCATGCCTGTTCCGTAGTCGTGGCTCAAAGTCCTGCTCCAGGTCGACGCAAGTGTTAATCCGGACGGGAACCGGACACTTGGCGAATTCCTTCGGACGCCGTTCGGACCGTCTGTCTGAAAAATTTGCGGGTTCAGCCGTCCGACAGGAACCGGAATTGGTTTAATGTCGAAAAATCCGGTACCACCGATATAGCTGAGCTTTTGCAACAGCGTCATTTGCGACAGAATCTTATTGACTCGTTGCTCAACGCTGTTTGAGGTCAGCTCCGTACCCTGTTCACCAGGTGCGGCGAACGCACAGATGAATAACCCGGTCAATGTGACCAAAGGCAGGCCAACGCGCTTCATATCCTAATTTTCAGAAGACCAAAAACCGTTCTCCTCAGGGATGTTGGAGGTCCGCTAAAGAGCCGGTTCTCGGGGGGAAAGACGTTTTCTTATTGAAGGGGACAAACAGACCGTGACATCCAGTGTCGCGTCCATGCGATTAAACGCGAGAGAGGCTGCCTTTGCAAGATTAATTCATTCAATTTGAAGTATTCCAGCGCACCCTTTCAGGGCGCGGTTATCGGTTTTCCGTTTACTGTTTTCGGTTTTCGGTCCGGTTGCACCGCGCCCGGCACGTTGGTTTATGACTGAAAACTGAAAACCGAAAAACCGTTAACCGAAAACCTCGCGCCGACGGCGCGCTTAGCTGCGGTCCCAGAGCTCGAGCAAACTCCGGTGTCCGCCGCGAGTGATCCCTTCGTAGTTCGGCGCGATCAAATCGTGAGTCGGCAACGCGGCAGCTCCCAAAGCCGCAGCTTGATCTCCTAAAGACCCTTGCAAAACGCGCGGAATCGGTACAGACGGCTCTTTTTGATTGCATTCCAGCAGCGCGGCGCAGCGTTCGCAAAGAAATGCCAGAAGCGGGCCTGGAAGGTGCCCTCCTACGACAAAAGCTTCTGGATCAAATAACATCTGAAGATTGCCCAGCATTTCTGCCAGGTAAGCCGCCGCATTTTTTAACCAATCAAGCAACACCTCTTCCCAGTTCTCAAACAGCTCCACCAAGTCTGCCAGTCCGGTTTGAGTGATACCCGCCTCTTGCAGGGATTGGCACAAGGAAGTCAGAGAAAGATAGGCTTCAAGGCACCCTTTCTTTCCGCAGCCGCATTGTTTTGCCTGTTTCGTTTTGTCGACGACGATGTGGCCGACCTCTCCGGAGCTTCCCCGAAATCCGCGATACGGCCGGCCATCTACGAAAATACCGCCCCCGACTCCGACACCGACATAGACATAGAAAAAGCTGCTTAATGGGCGCGCGGCTCCGTACCAGCTTTCGCCGATGGCGGCGGCTGTCGCATCATTGTCGACCAAGACCTGTAGCCCGGTCTTCTCGGCGAAATATTCCTCAACATCCACATGTTCCCATCCCGGGAAATTGGGCAGATAAATAATCTTGCCGTTGCGCAAATCGAGTGGCCCAGGTAACGCGATTCCCAATCCCCAGATTCTCTTGCCCTTGCTTTTGCGGCGTAACTCGCGAATGGAATCAAGGCCTTGTTTCAACGTTTCCTCAGGTGTCGAAAGATATCTCCCTCGATAGGTCTGCGCTCGGGCCACTCCTTTGAAGTCAACCAGCACGGCAACAATATGATCCCGTTCCCAATGCATGCCGATGGAGAATGCGGCATCCGCGTTGGTGTCGAACAATCGTGCAGGTTGCCCTCGCTCAGATATCCTGCGGCCAAAATCTTGGATCAACTTAATCCGTTCAAGCCCGTCCACGATGTTAAACACGGTCTGATTGGTCAGGCCAGTCAGGCGCGCAATTTCGACACGCGAAACGGGGCCATGGAGCCGCACGGTATCCAATACGACGCGCTGGTTCAGCAGATGAGCGTGCTCCAGATTAGCCCCATTCTTCGCCTTGGCTCGCTCAGGATGAGCCTTCATCACTCCTTTTGAGTAAGCGAGATTGCCAAGAAAAGAAAGCTAACTCTGAGGGCGAGGCCGGTCAGGGTCACGGCCCCTGCACGAAGGATGTTACTATGGTTACTCCGGATAGGCTCCTGAAACACGCTGGTCATAGTCGATGAGCGCTCCCGTTATTACGCCGGATTCCGGGCTAAGCAGGTAGGCAGCTAATCCTGCTACCTGATCGGGCTTGACCAGTTGTCCCATAGGCTGGGCTGCCTCCGCCTTGGTTAGCCAATCTTCACCAACGCCGTGAAACTTCTGCTGGGTCGCACTCTCGCCGGGAGTATCCATCCAGCCGACGGCGATGCCATTGCACCGGATTCGGTGGGTCGCAAAAGCGTTGGCGACATTCTTCGTCAAGACGGCCAGAGCCCCCTTGGAGGCCGAATAGGGCGTCAGGTAAGACTGCCCGCAGTGGATTACCATCGAAAGGATGTTGACGATACTGCCGGGCTGACCTGTTTCGATCAAGTGGCGAACCACGCCTTGCATTAACAGGAAAGGGCCGCGCGCATTGGTATTGAAGTGCCGGTCCCAAAGCTCCAGGCTGGTGTCCAGCAGCGTGCCGCGATCGGGCGTAGCTGCGCCGTTTACCAAGCCGTTGACACGGCCGAAGCGCTCCAGGGCGGCTGAAACGAGCCGGTTACAATCCTTGGGCACTGACACGTCGGCCTGCACAAAAAGGCACTCGCTGCCAAGGGCTTGGAGCCTCTCCGCCGCGCGCTGCCCTTTTTCCAGGCTTCGCCCGCTCAGCACGATGCCGCGCGCTCCCTCCCGGGCGAGACGTGTGGCGATGGCCAGCCCGAGGCCTTGCGCCCCGCCGGTGATGAGCGCGACGGTTGATTGGTTGCGTAAGACAAAGTCGTCAGGCATCCCACGTCACCTCGCAGTTGGCTTTAAGTTCAATGGCTTTGCCGAGCCGAAGCGACGCTCCGGCGGCCTCCGCTAAGTATACCGCCCGGAGCCCGTCGAGGGCATTGATCGGGGGAGGCGCGCCCGAAGCCAGTCCGCCCACAAACGCTTCGATCTCCAGGCGGTAGCTCTCGCCGTAGCGCTCCATAAAAAAGGCGCGGAACCGGTCTGGCGCCCCAAAGCTGTTATTGGAAAAGCGTTTCAAGCCAGTCGCCCTCGGGTTATCGGAAATCACCATACCTGCTGAGCCGAACGCTTCAATGCGCTGGTCAAAACCGTAAGCAGTACGCCGCGAATTGAGGATGATGGCTTGTTTGCCGCTCGAGGTAACCAGGCTGACGCAGGCTGTGTCGACGTCGCCCTGCGCGCCGATCTGGGGGTCAACCAGGCAGCTCCCCCGGCTAAATACGCTCACAGGCTCTTCGCCAAGCATCCATCGAACCATGTCAAAATCGTGGATCATCATGTCGCGGAAGAGGCCGCCAGACTTCGGAATGTATTCGAGTGGCGGAGGATAGGGATCACGGCTGGTTATGGTCAGTTGCTCGAGCTTGCCGATTTCACCGCTGTCAATTGCCTTCTTGACCGCCGCATGACCGGGATCGAACCGCCGATTGAAAGCCAGAAAGACCCGGCTAGCCCGGTCGCCCAGTCTGTCCACACACTGTTTCGCCTCCAAAAAAGTCGGCGCCAGCGGCTTCTCGCACATTACAGCCTTGCCAGCCTCAACTGCCTGAATCACGTAATCGACATGAGTGTCCGAGGAGGTCGCAACCAGGACCGCTGCGACGTCTGCGTGGCTAAACGCTTCTTCTGCAGTCAAAGCCATGGACGCGCCGACTTCCGAGGCGAGAGCGGCGGCTGCGGCTTCAACAATATCGAACACCGTAACGAGTCTAGCTCCGGCCGCAGGAATGGCGTTGGCATGTACTCGAGCGATTCGGCCAGCACCCATCAATGCGATTCCAATCATTTTCGTATGGTTCCCGGCGTTTTATCTGCGGCTTTCCCCGCTCGACGCGTCATCTGTAACCTCGGCAAAAGAGGATTGGTCCCGGCGTTCCATATCTGGTAACAGTCGCATCCGCTTATCGCCGTACGGCAGGTGGATTGTAAAGCGTACTCCTTTTCCTTCTTTGCTCTCAATCTCTATTTCGCCGCCATGCTCTTGGATGATCCTGCGGACAATTAGCAGACCGAGGCCTGAGCCGGAGGATTTTGTCGTGAAGTACGGCTCAAAGATCTTGCTCATATTCTCCGGCGGAATGCCCCCGCCCGTGTCGGCGAAAGAGACTGACACGGTTAGATCATCGTACCAGGTACGAATCTGAAGAACGCCGCCGGTCTTCATCGCCTGGAATGCGTTCTGAATAATGTTGTAAAACGCTTGCTTTATCTGGTCGCGATCGACCTGAATGGGCGGAAGCTTTGGCTCGAGGTTCATTTCCACGACTACGTCCCGATCACCAATCTCGGTCCGCAGGAAATTCACTGACTCCTCAACAATGTCATTGAGGCTGTGCGAAGCGAATTGTGGCGTCGTTGGCCGGATAGCTCTGAGGAACTGATGAATAATCGAATCAAGCCGTTTTACCTCGGCCTTTGAGATCTCGAGCAGTTCGCCGATCTCATCGCGCAACTTCGATGACGCTTTCCGCAGTTTTCGCTCGATTAATTGAAGATGAATATTGAGCGAGTTCAACGGATTGCCGATCTCGTGTGCGACGCCGGCTGCTAACAAAGTGAGTGCAGAGAAACGCTCGGTCTCGAGTGTCTGCTGAGCCAAACGCCGGTCTTCGGTGATGTCGCGTAGAATGATCGCATAACCGACCAGGTCCTCGAATGTAGCCGCAGACCCTTCCACTTCTTTGTCCAGATGCAATGGCGCCACATAGAAATTCAGGAAACGGTGTTGCGGATAGAAGACTTCGATATCGCGGCTGACCGTGCCTTTGCCGGAACGCAGAGAAACCCAGTCGAGTCCCTGCAGCTTTTCTTCCAAGGGCTTGCCAACCGCTTGCTCCGGTTGGATACCGAGAATCTGTTCAGCGGCGGCGTTAATGAATTGGATCTTTCCTTGTGTATCGGTAACGATGACCCCTTCGAGCAATGCATCAAAAATGCGTTCAAGAAAGCCTTTCTCGCGTGCCAGCCGGACAAGATAGTTTTGAACTTCCTCTGGCTGAACACGCCTGATTCTTTCAATCAGTTTGTCGATGAATCCAGATCGCATGCGCCGCGCGCAAAGCGCGCGGCTAATATTCTACAGTTTCCGGCTTACAGTCTCCAGTCTGTCATCGGTAGGGGTCACGATTTATCGTGACCTCGTGCGGCTGCCAGGTCGACGAGGCTGAGCTAACCCCGAAAGCATTCGGGGCAGCCCTACCGGCAATAGACCAAATCACCGTTCGAGGTAGCCGCTATCCGCTCAACCTCATTCCGAACTCACCGACATCAGCTTTTCCAGTGCCGCATCAAAGAGTCCCGGCGGGATCTCACCCATATCTTCAGCAATTTCCGGGTCCGCTTCCCAGGTTTCTGCGGGCAATTCGTCCACGAATCGATTGGATAAAATATTGACGGTACCGTTCCATTTGCGGCTTTGAACTTTCACTTGCCTCACCTGAAAGCCTTCCTGCTTGATCACCGCGCGCGCTGACCAGTTTTCGGATTTAGTCGCCTCAGTGATCGCAGGCGCCGGCTGGAGTTCCATCGCCCAGGCATGGCTTCCGTCGGAATCGATCTCCGGTTCGAATCGTAAAATTTGGAAAAGAGCCGGCAGCAAAACGAGCTGTTGATCTTTGAGAGGTAAATGAAAGTCGGCCAACTTCTTTTGGGTGCGTTGCTGGTCCGTTGCAGACACAATCTTGGTTGCCAGCTCGTTCGGATGAACCCATACCCGTTGACCGATACGGCAAAAGACCAATCGATGATCGAGGGTCTCGATCCGGAGCTTGTCCGGTACCTGAAAGCTTATATGGACAGGCTGATTTAATAACGCGGCTGTCGCTGCAGCACCATCTTGCAAGACCACTTCCGCCTGCATCGCCTTTGTCGGTGTCTTGGACCGAAACAGAGCGCAAAACGGCTGCAGCGCCCGAGCGAGCACCGTGTATTTGTCGTGCCCGGGCGTTTCTGCGTGGGCAAAGGAAACAGACAAATATACGAATACGACGCCAACCAATACAACTCCAACTCTCCACATACTGAGTGTGAAGTGTGAGTGCGAGTGCAAGTGTTTGCAAATGGAGAGTCTGAGGAGAACGTGACGGCGTATTGGCGATTGAAGTGGCCAACGTTGTATTGTTTTACGCCGGCACGCCGATACAACTCGCACTCTCATTGACGTTATCGTCGGCAATGCCCTATCTTGAGTGGGTGTTGACGTTTCTGCTCGCTTCCCAGACCGGTGGGCTGGTCTACGCGTTCACGCAGGCGACCTTCGAAGGGAAGCTAATCTTGGCAACACTGTTCGTGGCGTCGATTTTCAGCTGGTCGGTCATGGTGACAAAGATCCGCGTGGTCAGGCTGGCTCGAGCTCAAAATGAGCGTTTTTTGCACCTGTTTCGATCCGATCGCCAACCTCTGCGCATTTTTGAGTCGAAAGTACGATTCGATGGATCGCCGCTTTACGCGATCTATCGGGCCGGTTGTAAGGAGCTCGCTTTTCATCTGCTCGGCTCCACCGAAGTAGACGAGACTTTTTGGGCCAGGCTTGAGATCGCCGAAAGAATCACACCTTCTCAGATGCGAGTTGTTACCACGGCGATGGAACGGGCCGTCGGTGAATGTGCCCTCCGGTTAGAATCTCAAATGATACTTCTAGCGACCGCAGTGAGCGGCGCGCCGTTTCTCGGACTGCTTGGAACAGTCTGGGGTGTGATGGACACATTCTCCGGAGTCGCGCTCGCCGGCGCAGCCAGCCTGCAAGCAATGGCGCCGGGCGTTTCCGGAGCGCTGATCGCAACTGTCACCGGTCTCCTCGTCGCGATTCCGGCAATGTTCGGTTACAATTTTCTGGTTACGAGCATTCGTTCACTCATTGTCCAGAATGATAATTTTGCCGCCGAACTAGCCTCAGAGTTTGAACACAAATACGTCAACCATTCGGCTCGCCCACAGTTGGTAAACAAATAAGATCCGATGCGTCGTTTCTCAGACCGTCACACGTTGCGCACGCTTACAGAGATCAACGTCACACCTTTGTTGGATCTCGCGTTTGTGCTGTTGATCATATTCATCATTACCACGCCGCTCATGGAGAACAGCGTCAACCTGTCGGTTCCAACCAGCGCCGAATCCAAACAGAAAGTGGATCCTGCTCAGGTCCAGACGATCTCGATCGATCGAGATGAAGTATTGAGGTTCAACAATGAGGCGGTCGATGCCGCGACACTTGAAGAGCGATTGACTGCGGTGCGCGCGGAAAAACCCGATGTCGCTGTCGTTGTGCGTCCCGACAAAGATCTGCCAATCCAGAAGTTCATTAATATCATGGACATTCTGCAACGGGCGAAGGTCACGAAAGTGGGTGTCGTAACGCGACCGGAGTGAATAGTGAGTGTGAGCGCGAGTGCGGGTGCGGGCGAGGCAAAGAAAAAAACCAAGCAGGACCTGTCCTCGCATTCACACTCACACTCGGACTCATTCAAAAGAACGTTCTTTGTCATGGCAGGTATTCACCTTCTTGCCGTGGGTGTTCTGTTCTGGTTCACACTGTTCCCTCATCAGAACCGACAAGAACAATTGGTATGGGTTAATCCAGGCTCGTTCGGCGGCGTCAATGCAATAACCGAAGAAAGCTCAGGAGCGCCCGCGACCGACCAAGCGCCCTCTGAAACACCAGTGCCGGCAAAGCCCCAGGCGACGCCGGTCCCTACGCCCGAAGTACCGGCGCCGACGCCCATTCCGGAAAAATCAGACCTTACAATACCGTCGGCGATACCCGTGCCAAGTGCCACGCCAAAGCCTACTCCTCGAGCTACGCCCAAGCCCACTCCGAAGCCTACTCCGAAACCTACTCCAAAGCCGACGCCAAAACCGACGCCCAAGCCAACACCAAGTTCGACACCAAAGCCCAGCCCTAAGCCAACCCCGAAACCAACGCCAAGACCCACACCGAGCGCCAGCCCGAAACCTTCTGCAAAGCCAAGTCCTAAGCCTTCGCCTCCGGAAAACGGCAATTCCAGCGGTAATTCGTCTGCCGCGAACCGCGAAACGCGAAGCGCGAAACGCGAAGCGGCGGGTGGCACCGACCCCGACCCCGGACCAGGTAACGGTACTGGAAAGGGCGAGGGGGTTGGTTCCGGCGACGATGCTCTGGCTGCTTATGCCCAGATCATCCGCAGCCGCTTCGCTGCGGCTTGGAACCAGCCACGAAGTGAGATGAGCCTTGGAACGAAGTTCGCCGCGACAGTGCAGTTGAAAATCGAGCGCGACGGCACGGTCAAAGAATTTTCTATTATGCGAGGTTCCGGGAACGAGGTGGTAGACGATTCAATCCGCGAAGCGGGCCGCAAAATCACGAAGTTGCCGCCACCTCCTACTGGCGAAGCGCTCGCGCCCATCGTGCGGTTTGAGCTCGGGGATTGATTGAAGGGCTGATCGGACCCATGGGGGCTACCACACACACGAGGCTGAGCTGACCTGTCCGCCATAGCCTTGGCAACGGCGGAAGCTCAGCCCTACTGGTGATAGACTACTATCCACGATCGGTAGGGTCGCGCTTCAGCGCGACCTCGTGCGGCTGCCACATCCATGATCTTTTGCGACCTAGCAGCGTTCCAGAATCAAGGCAATTCCTTGGCCCACGCCGATGCACATGGTGCAGAGCGCGTACCGGCCCTGCGTTCGCTCCAACTGACTCACCGCCGCTGCCGCCAGACGCGCCCCGCTTGCCCCAAGAGGATGCCCGATCGCGATCGCGCCTCCGTTTGGATTAACGTGTGCTGCGTCATCAGGCAGTCCTAGTTCCCGAGTCACTGCCAGGGCTTGCGCCGCAAACGCTTCATTCAATTCGATCACGTCCATCTGCGAAACTTTCAGCCCTGCCTTTTCCAGTACTTTCCTGGTGGCTGGGACTGGCGCGATGCCCATGATTCTGGGCGCAACACCGGCTGCTGCTGCTGCAACCACTTGTGCTCGAGGCGCAAGGCCGTACCGGGACAGCGCTCTTTCCGAGGCTAGAAGAACGGCACCGGCTCCATCGTTGATGCCAGATGCATTACCTGCGGTGACGGTGCCGGTGGCTTTTACTACTGTTCGTAACTTCGCTAATGCTTCCAGCGTCGTATCCCTTCTTGGATGCTCATCCGTGGTAACGACCTTGAGCTCGCCTTTCGTCAAATGAGTCTCAACCGGAACGACCTGTCCGTCGAAGAAATTGGCGTCGTAAGCTCGCGCCCACCTTTGATGACTGCGCAAAGCAAACGCGTCCTGGTCCTCTCGATTCACCCGAAACTCTTCTGCGACATTTTCGGCCGTCTCGGCCATCGAATCGATCCCGTAAAGTTTCTTCATCACAGGATTCACAAAGCGCCAACCAAGCGTGGTATCGTAGATCTCCGCGGACCGGCTGAACGCGTTTTCTGCTTTTGCTAACACGAACGGCGCACGCGACATACTCTCCACGCCGCCGGCGATAACCAGATCTGCCTCACCGGCTCTGACGGCTCGAGCGGCGGTGGCAATGGCATCCAGGCTGGATCCGCAAAGCCGATTTATCGTTGTTCCAGGGACCACCTCCGGCAATCCGGCGAGCAACAACGCCATTCGCCCGACATTGCGGTTGTCCTCCCCGGCTTGATTAGCGCAACCGAAAATCACATCGTCAACTTCCGACCAGTCGACCGCACGGTTTCGCTCCATCAGCGCCCGAATCGGAATGGCCGCTAGATCGTCAGCCCTGACGGAAGCCAATGCACCACCATATCGCCCAAATGGTGTCCGGACAGCATCACATATGAAAGCTTTGCTCATTTTGGGATCCCCTCCAGGGCTCGATAGTTTCTCCCAGGATACACGTTTAAACCTAAATCTGCACGGACCACTGTCGCATGAGGCTGAGCTGACCTGCTTGCCGTATCGCCCTTCGCCCCCTCGCCGTATCTTTCTTCCTCACACTCCCGGGTAAGCTACCGGATTGTCGATTGCGACCTGGCCCAGAGGATGCTTTACTAGGAGGCTCATGGCGATGGCGGAAGCAGAGCGTTATCAACACTATGAGGTTCTGCGCCGGGACGATGGCAGTCTTTGGGAGCTGGGGAGAGGCGCCATGGGGATTACTTACAAGGCGTTTGATACCAATCTTCGGTGTCCGGTTGCCCTAAAGGTGATCAATAGCACCTACCTCAATAGCGAGGTGGCTCGGCAGCGGTTCCTGCGCGAAGCCAGAGCGGCGGCCGCTCTCCGTCATCAAAACGTCGCCTCAGTATTCCATCTTGGGCAAGACCATGACAGCTACTTCTATGCGATGGAGTTTATCGATGGCGAAACCGTCGATGCTTACATGAAGCATGAGGGGCGGCTTCCTCCCGCTGAGGCGCTCGGGATTACTCTGCAAGTAACGCGCGCCCTGGCCGCAGCAGCGAAACAGCAGCTTGTACATCGAGATTTGAAACCAACGAATCTCATGTTGGTCGATGAAGAGGGTGAGCGGGTAGTGAAGGTCATCGACTTTGGATTGGCTAAAAGTGCGAAACGAGAAGGAGAAGATTCTGGAACTCTCACTGTCGGAGGCGGATTCGTCGGGACCCCTCATTTCGCCAGTCCGGAGCAGCTTGAGGAACGTGACATAGATATTCGTTCCGATATCTATTCGCTCGGCGCGACGCTCTACTACATGCTCGCCGGGCATCCGCCGTTTTCCGGCTCCGTGGCGCAGATCATGAGCCAACACCTCTACAAGCCGCTTCCGGAAGCGCCGCTGGCTGGGCAACCTCCGTATGTGATCGAGCTTCTTCGCAAGATGATGGAAAAGGATCGCGCGAAACGGCCCCAAACGCCGATCGATCTACGCCAGGATATCATTCAATGCTTGGAAAGGCTGCAAGGAACTGCAGTTTCCAGCTCGACAGGACCGATTCCATCCATTGGACAGCCGGAGACATTGGCGACGATGGCGCTCGGGTCGACCGATCCGAACCAGCTGAAAACCGACTCGATTCTGGCGCAGCGATATTCGATCACGCACGATCTTGGCGAAAGCCCGCAAGGCCGGCAGTTTACCGCGCTGGACCTGCGAACCGGACGCCGAATCGTCCTGCTTCTCCTGAGTCCCGAGTTTGTTTCCGATACAAAACGCTACACTGCGCTGGAACAAGAGATCGACCGACTCCGCAGGGCGCCGCATCCATCGCTGCGCGAAGTATACTCGCTGGAGAGCGTTGCGAATCGGAGCTTCCTTACCGAAGAACAGGTTGATGGCGCGCAGTTAACCGATTTGCTGCGGGCCCGCAGTCTTCTCACTCCGATCGAAGCAGTCAGACTTGCTGAATTGCTCGCGCCGGTAGCGGACCATGCCCGCGCGCACGGACTACAGCAGGTTGATCTAACTCTCTCCGGTGTTCGATTGGTTTCACCCGGATTGGCGCCGGGTAACGCCGAGTTGTTGCGGCGTCCACTGACCGAGTGGCCGGAGACCGCGGTCAAAGTCTCTTCGGTTGATTTTTCGTCTGTGCAAACCGATTCAGCGACCTGGGCGGGTGGCGGCGCGACGCTTGTTCAACCCCATGCGGGCAGCGGACCCCGTGGAAGCTACCTCAGCATGTTGACGCTGCTGATTTACGAATTGCTCGGCGGCCCACGGAGCACAGTAGAATCAAGCGGTCGATATACGCCTCTCGCTAGCCTCTCCGAGCAAGGAAACGCCGTACTCCGCAGGGGTCTGATCGACGATCTTCCGTCCGCAACAGAAATGGCGCGTTTGCTCGGAAACGAGATCGGTTTTGTTGGTCGCGACTTCCGCTCACAAAGCCAGGTAACTATTCCGGTAGGACCCAAACCCGCCAGCACCTATTCTCCGGGCGGTTCTCCGGTTTTCCCGCCCCCGTTGCCGGACACAAATAAAGGACCAGCTGTTTTAACTCCGCAAAGACCGGATGCGCCTCCGCCAGTTCAACCCGCATTGACGCCGCCTCCTCCGAAGAAGCCAAGATTTTCGATAGCCGGGCTAATTTTGATTGTTGGCCTCGGTATTCTGTTCCTGGGAGCGCTAGGTGTTGCAGGCACTTATTTGTACCAATACCTCACCAGGACGCAGGAGCGGATAGCCCAAACTTCGCCGAGCCCCGGCCCATCAATTGCTCAGAATACTCCTCAGCCAATCGGATCGCCTGAGGCATCTGAACCACCGATCGTCCAACATACGCCTCCGTCAAAACCGACCCCGCAAGGCTCAACCACGCCTTCGCCAGTGCAGGGTGGCGAATCATACGAGAAGGGTTTAGCGGCGGCACGGCAGCTTCGGAAGAAGCGCGATTTTGAAGCCGCATTGAAAGCTTATATGGAGCTTTCCGATCGCAACCCGGATAAGCAGGCCGAGATTCAAAAGGAAATGCAGGAGATGTTGGCTGAGGAGGTTCAATCGCTTCCATCACCGTCAAACACCGGGCCGACACCGCAACCAACTGGCCCACCACCATCTGATTCCTATTCAGAACAGCTCGCGGCTGCCCAGCAGCTTGTGAGAAACGGCGATTGGCAGGGTGCGCTTCGAGATTATCTGAATTTAATGGATCGCTACCCCGATCGGCCGGAGGCAGCAAAACGCCTGGATAATCTGCTTGCTGAGACGCGCACGTCCGAAGGCAAGATCGATGCCACAACATTTGCCGCCGCTAAACCGCAGCTCGTTCGCGCAGCAGAAAAGGGTGTGATTCCGGCGATGCTGTTACTCGGACAGCTTACTCGAGAGACAGATCCCTCAACTGCCCTGAGCTGGTACGAAAAAGCAGCCGAAAAAGGAAACGTCCCCGCAATGGTTGAAGCGGGACTGATCTACGGCAATCGCGGCGGCGAAACCAAGGCGCTGGAATATTTCATCCGAGCGGCAGAAGCAGGGGATCGAGATGGCAAATATCTGGCCGGCGAGTGCTATTATCATGGCAAGGGAACAGCTGTGAATTATGAAAAGGCGGTGGAATATCTTCAGCAGGCCGCAGCGCTCAATGAATCTCGAGCCATGGATGTTCTCGGGGACTACTATCGAAAGACTGGGCATTTCGATCAGGCGCGAAAATACTTCGAAGATGCTGTCGGGTTAGGCTACGCGCGGTCTTACTCAAACCTCGGGGTCATGTATATGAATGGCGACGGAGTCGCGAAGAACCCAGAAGTGGCAACAAATCTGTTCCGGCAAGGGGCAGATAAAGGGGATCCTGAAGGCATGTTCTTTTATGCCGTATCTCTCTGGCAAGGAATAGGGGTTCCAAAAGACACCAAATCGGCTGTAAATTGGGCACGGCGTTCTGCTAAAGCCGGCTTTTCACCGGCGAAAGACTGGTGCACTAAGAACAAAATCTCGTTCTAACCCTGCAGCGGACGCGATGGCTTCCGAATCGCGCCGGCCTAATCCGAATTCCCCCTAAGAATGGATAAATCCCCATATGCCAAAGTTGCTCGGCGGATCATCCCGTTACTTTTCCTCTGCTACATCGCCGCGTATTTGGATCGGGTAAACGTTGCCTTTGCCAAGCTGCAAATGACCTCGATGGTGCCCGGCTTTGACGACGTTGTCTATGGCTACGGAGCGGGCATTTTCTTTTTCGGATATTTCATTTTCGAAGTCCCGAGCAATTTGCTTCTGGAGAGAGTCGGTTCACGCCTCTGGATCGCGCGCATCATGATCAGCTGGGGACTGATCTCATCGGCGATGGTCTTTGTGCAGTCGCCTGTGACCTTTTACATCCTTCGGTTCCTGCTCGGATTGGCTGAGGCCGGTTTCTTTCCAGGAATCATTCTTTATCTTACCTACTGGTTCCCGTCGCGTCAGCGCGCGCATGTTGTAGGACTTTTCATGACCGCGATAGCCTTTACCGGCGTTATCGGTGGGCCGTTGTCGGGATGGATCCTCCATCAATTCGAAGGAGTAGGCAATCTTAAGGGTTGGCAGATGCTTTTTCTCCTCGAAGGCATCCCGTCAATTTTAATCGGAGCCTCCCTCCCGTTTCTGCTGGATAGCGGGATTCGATCTGCGCGCTGGCTTACGAACGATGAAAAACGGCTGCTCGAAAGGAATCTGCAGAATGAGGAACAGCACAAGACGCACATGCCGCTCGCCGCGGTTTTTATCAATCCGCGACTCTTGCTCTTTTGCGCAGTTTATTTTTGCTGCGCCTTTGGATTGTACGGAACAGGCTTTTGGATCCCGCAACTGATCAAAAATACGGGAGTTCAAGACCCGCTCAATGTCGGCCTTTTAACAGCAATCCCTTACGGCTTTGGTGCGGTTGCGATGGTGCTCTTTGGCCGTAGCTCGGATCGTTCAGGCGAACGGCGTTGGCATTTTGCCACGGCAGCGTTTCTTGGAGCCATCGGCATTGTTGTCAGCAACATGTTTCGGCACGACACGTTGATCGCGATGACTGGCCTGACAGTGGCAACGATCGGTATCCTGGCTACGTTTCCGCTGTTCTGGCCGATGCCGACAGCGATCTTGGCAGGTACGAGCGCCGCCGCAGGGATTGCCTGGATCAATTCGGTAGGCAATCTCGCTGGATTTTTCGGACCCGCTATCGTCGGACAAGTCACCGGCTGGACCAAACGGGAAGACTATGGGCTCTATTTTGTTGCAGCCGTAATGGTAGTTGGCGCGATCTTGATTTTGTCCTCTGTGCCGCGTCGAGTGGCGGCGGATGAAAATGTTTAGGAAAGATTTGGAGGGCGGTGCTCCGTCACCGTCGTCCAGAGCTCGGGGTTTACCCAGACGCAGCGACGACCGAGGCCCGTCCTCCAGGATGAACACCTCGAAGTGACAAAACACCCATGAAAACGGTCCGTTTTAGCGACGTCCTGAATCAGGCAGGAGAACCGGATGTGCACCTGCTTTGGATTGATCCTGACAAAGACAAGGGGCTGCAGAAAGCGATCAGGGAGCATCGCGTGATGACGCTCCATCAGTTTCAAGGAGGCAAAAGCGATTACGCCGTGGTCGGTTTCGAAAAAGGCGTTCCCGGACAGGTCCTGATTTTTCCAAAATCCTTGAAGCCATTCGAGGATAGAAAGGTCATCGCAATCAAGTATGAGCTGCTGAAAGAAAGCTCGGTCGCACAGCCTCAGCTGCCGCCTAAAAAAGAACAGGCTGCAATTAAAACCCCTAAGCGTGTTCCCAAGAAAAAGAAACCCGATTTGCCTGGAGCCGAGAATATCATGGAGTTTCCGAAGGCGGCTCCTGAGGAAAAGAAAGAAAAACCCGAAGATACCAAACCAGAAGAAGGCCGCGTGGCAGACGAGGAAGTATTCCCGGCAAAAGTATCCAACATCCGGGGCGCAAGTACCTGGTTCCAGGTACTTCAGACCAATGAGAATAGCCAGATCGCAGTGATGACCCTCGAACCGGGACAGGCATCAGGACAGAAAGCCGAATCGCACAAAAACAGCCAGCAGATTCTTCTTCTCATTGAAGGAAAGCTGACTGCAGAACTGGAAGGTGTTCGTCGGTCTCTGGGATCCGGGGACGCGCTCATCGTTCCGCCAGGAGTGAAACACAAGTTCACGAACGAAGCGCGGACGACTGCGCTGACTTTCAACGTTTACTGTCCGCCGGAATATTCGCCTGATGAAAAAGGCTAGGTTAGTCGTAGCCAGAATAGTTGAGATCGAGGGTCGTCACCGCGGGATCGCCTTAGGACTTGCATCCGAGGTGACAACTGCGCTCTTACCTGACGCGGCGCGCTGGGCACTGACTAAGGCAGCTATCAAACCCAAGGCAGCGGCGAACGACATCCAGACTCCCGGCATCGCAGGATTGTTCGTAACATGGATCAAATAGGTACAGATCGCCGGCGTAAACCCGCCCAGTAGCGCTGTGGCCAGGCTGTATGCCAGCGAAAATCCAGCAGTTCGTACCTCCACCGGCATGATTTCGGTGAGCAGCACGACCATCCCTCCATTGTAACTGCCGTAGATGAACGAGAGCCAAAGCTCTACGATCAACAGCCTTGAAAACGAAGGCGCACTGGTCAGCCACCACATGGCAGGGTAGGCGGTCAATAGTGCCAGTATCGTGAACGTTACGAGAATTGGCCGGCGACCGACGCGATCTGACAATGCGCCCATTACTGGTAGCCAAATGAAGTTAGAAAGACCGACACAAAGCGTCACGATCATGCTGGCCAGAGGCGACAGATGGAGCACATGGTCACCGAAAGTCGGCGTGTATGCTGTGATCAGATAAAACGAGACTGTGGTCATGGTGACCATCATTAGACCGATCAAAACAATGCCCGAATTTTCAAAGAGGATCCGTAAGATTTCTGAGCCGGTTGGCTTGTGAGCGCGAGCCGCGAACTCCTCCGTCTCGGGCAACGAACGTCTGAGCACAAATAATAATGGAATGATCAAACATCCCAAAAGGAAAGGAATCCGCCAACCCCATCGCTCAACCGATTCCACGGGCACAGCGCTGTGCAAAATCACTCCCGTAAGCGCGGCAAACATGACAGCAACCTGTTGGCTTGCCGACTGCCAGCTTACGTAAAAGCCTTTGTGACCGGGTGTAGCGAGTTCAGATAGATAGACCGAAACACCACCTAGTTCGACCCCGGCAGAGAATCCCTGGATAAGTCGACTGATCAAAATCAATAGTGGCGCAAGTAGACCCAGAGTCGCGTATCCAGGCAGAACCGTGATCAGCAGCGTCCCAACCGACATCAGCCCCAGCGTCAGCAGGAGTCCAGCTCGGCGCCCCACTCTATCGATGTAGGCTCCCAGAACGATCGCGCCGATTGGTCGCATCACGAAGCCGGCTCCGTACGTTACCAATGCCGACATCAAAGAAGTGAAAGGGTCTTTGCTGGGAAAGAACGCTCTCCCGATGGCGGCGGCGTAATAGCCGAACACCATGAAATCGTACATTTCGAGGAAGTTCCCACTGGCAACGCGGATGACGTTCTTAACCTTGGAGGCGCGATCAGAGGGCATAGCGAGCCCCAGCCTAGTGCGCTGCGGTGCGCCATTCCAGCGGTAACTGGTTTCGGGTTCCGGGGTCCGAGTTCCGCGTGACCGGACGCCTTAGGCCCGTTACCCGGAACCCGTTACCCGGATCCTCACATCACCCGGACGGGTAACCTAACAGTGCTTGTTTAGATAGATCCGGTCTATTAGACTCGTTTCCCTATTCTATGAACGTCCGTTTGATAAAGATAACTTCGGCAGTTCTTGTTTCGGGGCTAATCCTGTCAGGTTGCGAAAACATGTCACCGGAAACTCAGGGAACCCTTGCCGGCTTGGGCGCAGGCGCGCTAGCCGGCGGCGTTGCCAAGGCCGCAGGCATGAGCAATTCGTCCGCGGTGGCGGTTGGTATGGCTGCGGGGGCAGCCGTCGGGTACGGAGTCTATGTTCTTGCGAAACACCAGGCTACGGAGCGGCAGCGCAGAGTTGCGGAAGAGCGAGCGCGACTGGCGTATCAGCAAATGTCGGCCCAGCGCAAAGCGGCCGTTAGAAAACATCGCTACATCGCAGTAGCGACGGTTCGAGAACGAGATTCCAAGGGCGCAAAATCTGTGATGGTTTACGACACCCAAACGCAGCAGGTCGTTGGAAACAATGTCTACGACGTGAAGCAATCGCCCAAAGAAGGAACTGTTTCCAAGTACGACACTTACACTGCTGAATACGTTGGAGGCGGCGCGTAAGAGCCGCGGCTGTTGCCGGTTATTGGTCGACCGTCCACGGTCAACCGTTTTGATGAGCCTGACGAGCCAGGAGTCGATCCTGGCTCTTTTTTCCTTCTGTGGCATGCGGCAGGGTGCGATTCTGCGGCAAAGCCGCGGTCAATTGTAGCCTAGGGCTTTCGCCCTGGGTCCTCTTGATTACGCAGCTTCGCAGCTTTTTTGCTTGCCAAAACGTTCACATGTCGTGAACGTTCACAGCTCCGTTTACCCCATAAGTTCCACGAAAGGATTTCGCTTATGTTTCCCAGGAATGCGGGATTTCTTTTCAGGGCTTCCGGCGCGATCGTCGCCATCTTCCCTATCCTCCATCTGGCTGCAAGCCGCAGAATCACCCGGTGGCGGCCATACCATCACGTTCGATCACTACTCGTTGATCATTGACGGGCAACGTAGCTTTATCTATTCGGGCGAATTTCATCCGTTTCGGTTACCGAGCCCGGATCTCTGGCGGGATGTTTTTCAGAAGATGAAGGCATGCGGTTTTAACACCATCTGCTGTTACTTCGATTGGGGTTACCACACTGCGACTCCAGGGAGTTATGATTTCTCCGGCATTCGAGACCTCGACGAGTTTTTGGATTTAGCTGCAGAGAGCGGCTTGTACGTAATTGTTCGACGGGACCTTATATCAACGCTGAAACCGATAGCGGCGGTTTTCCTGGCTGGCTCACCACAATCAAAGGGCGCGCTCGATCGACCGATCCCGATTATGTAGCCGCCGCGTTAGAATGGCTGCGCCAGGTTGATCCTATCATAGCTCGGCATCAACTCACCAATGGAACCGGAACGGTTATTGCCTGCCAGGTCGAGAACGAATTTTACGACGGCTCCTCGGTTGGGCAACAATACATGCAGGATCTTGAAAACCAGATGCATTCCGACGGTATTTCCGTGCCGCTAACCGGCAACCACAACGCCACATTTGTTACCGGATTGGGTGCTACCATATTGTTGGTTTCGATAGTTATCCCCAAGGATTCGACGCTACCAATCCGACTGTCTGGAATCCAATTCCTAATTGGTTAGAAGGAACCCATCAAAGCTTACCTCCGGAAAAGCCTTTATATCTCGCGGAGTTTCAAGGGGGCGCCTTCGATCCCTGGGGCGGTCCAGGGTATCCGAAATGCTACATCCTTACCGGACCTGACTTTGAGAACGTCTTCTACAAATCGCTTATTGGTCAGGGCGCTACTATGATGAGTTTCTATATGACTTACGGCGGCACCAGCTGGGGTTGGTTGCCATATCCAGGCGTCTATTCGTCGGACGACTATGGCTCAGCGATCGATGAAGCCAGGCAACTAACAGAAAAATATGCTGAACAAAAATTGATCGGATCGTTCACCCAAAGCGTTGCCCCACTAACCAAGACTTCACCGACGTCTCCTAATCCGCCGACTAACCGGGCACTTAGTCTCATTGGTCGATTTAACCCTGACAATGAGGCCGGACTCTACCTCCTAATCCATCAGGATTCTACCTCGGCGACGGTGGAAAAGACTCACATAAGTGTCGATCTATCTCCAAAGAGCGGATTCACTTATGACGATACCGCTTCGCAATTACTTTATACCGGCAATTGGGCTCACGTTTCAATCCAGAGTTATACTGCTGGTGACTATCAAAACACTGAATCGTTCAGTAATACTGCCGGCGACAGCGTTTCAATCACTTTCAACGGCACAGCGGTCCGATGGATTTCGTCTACCGATCCTAGCCATGGCATCGCCAACGTCTATTTAGACGACCAACTGGTCGCTACCATCGACGGGTACGGACCCAGCAAGCAGTTTCAGGACGTCTTTTACAACGTCAGCGGACTATCGAACGGAAGCCACACGCTCAAAATCGTTGCAACTGGTAATAAGAATCCGCTCGCTACCGGTGCATTCGTTGTAGTCGACGCGATTGATCTGCCGGTATACGGGCCTGGCACATACTATTCCAACGTTCCACAGCAACCAGGTACAGCGATCACCGTTAACGGGCGAGATGCAAAACTGTTGCTCTCAAACAATCAATTCGGAAGTCAGCACCTTATCTATTCCACTTCACAGGTGATGACTAACGGCACGGCGGACAACGCGGACTTTGCCGTGCTTTATGACAACGCAGGGAATGATGGCGAAACCGTGTTGCGCTATTCCAGTCAGCCGGTTGTGCGCGTACTCGAAGGAAACGCAA
Organism: bacterium; assembly: GCA_046727495.1. Classification (GTDB taxonomy): domain Bacteria; phylum Verrucomicrobiota; class Verrucomicrobiia; order Chthoniobacterales; family JAFAMB01; genus JBKPBY01. The sequence continues at coordinate 21,518 of JBKPCS010000185.1, forward strand.
CATCCACCTGGGATCCGGCGAGCGGCGATCTCCGCCTGAACCACGTTCACAATGGGGTAACGCGAGTATCAATTCGTGGTAGCAACGGTGACTTCATTCTGTTTCTCGCGGATACACCGACCGCGGAACAAATGTGGAGTCCGGCGACTGATGATGGCCCGGTGGTGGTCCGTGGCCCGTATCTGGTGCGTTCAATGAAGGTGAAAAACCATACTCTCATTCTGCGGGGCGACACGAACGCGAACACGCCTTCCCAAGTGCTGTTTCCCCCAACGATCAAAGATGTACGGTGGGAAGGCCAGATCGGCGAGCCACCCGCAATTCATCTGCCAACGCTTACGAAATGGAAGTTCCAGTTCGAATCGCCGGAGCGTAACCCCGGATTTGATGATTCCGACTGGACGGTTGCTAATCATACGACCACCAACAATCCGAATAAGCCTGGAAGCCTGCCGGTTCTGTACGAAGACGACTACGGTTTCCATCACGGGAACGTCTGGTATCGTGGACACTTCACAGCCAGCGAGAACGAGACAGGCATCGTGATCGACGGCGAGGGCGGTGGCAGTGGGATTTACTCTGTCTGGTTAAACGGCGCCCTGATTGCTACCGATCCAAGCGGCTCAAACACCTTTGCGTTCCCGCCCGGAGTACTGCGTGCGGGCCAGGATAACGTCATTGCAGTGTTGGTGATGAATGTCGGCCATGAAGAAGATTACTCGCCTGATGACAGTTACAAAAGTCCGCGTGGTATCACGACGGCCATTCTCCAAGGCGCTAATACGCCAGTCACCTGGCGGATACAGGGGAATCGCGGCGGAGAACAATTGATCGATCCTGTTCGCGGCCCAATGAACACGGGAGGATTGCTGGGCGAGCGCCGAGGCTGGTTCTTATCGGCCTTCCCGGATCATGATTGGTCGAGCGTAACGCTTCCAGATCGTTGGGCATCGAAAGGGCTGCCAGCTGGTATCGGATGGTATCGCACGACCTTTGACCTAGACATACCGAAAAATACCGATGCGCCGCTAGGCTTGATGATCACCGATGATCCCTCGCATCACTATCGTGCGCTCATATTTTTGAATGGATGGATGATGGGGATCTACGCCAACGAACTTGGCCCACTGCATCCGTTTTCATTGCCAACCGGCATTCTCAAGCCGGACGGAGAGAATACTCTCGCCCTGGCAGTGTGGAGCGAGGATGGCTCTTCTGGGGGGTTGGGGCAAGTCGCACTCGCGCCATACTGCGCTTATAACGGCGGAGTACCTGTTCGCGACGTTCCGTCGCCGGAATGGAATGAGGCGACTTGGGGACAACCGAGCGCGCCGAACAATCTCGCCGTTGCGCTAGCCAACGACCACCCGATCATTTCAGGAGGCGAATCCGTAAATGTCACAGGCACCATCACTAATCCGTCGGATAAGGTGACTAAGAATGTGACCGTCACGGTGCATGTTCCAACCGGCTGGACACCACCTGCTAACCCGACGATTAATATTCCTGCTATCGGGCCGAAACAGTCTGTTTCAGTGAGCTGGACTCTGCAAGTCCCTGCTATCCTTCAAGCCGGTACGTATCAGCTTGCAGCGGTTAGTACGTTTCAACAAGGAGGGGTGCAACAGCAAACCACGGCTGGAACAACCGATCTTACGGTGCCTTACCATTCGTTAGCTGACGCTTTCGATAACACCGGAATAACGAGCAATAGTAATACCAATCCTTATCCCGGTTTCCTTGGTTTTGACGGTATCGGTACGACCTACTCGGCGGAAGGATTGGCGGCGGCCGGCTTAACGCCTGGAGCGACGGTCAACGCTAACGGAGTGCAATTCACCTGGCCGAACGTAGGTCCCGCCATGCCCGATAACGTGCTCGCAGATGGACAAGCATTTCAATTGTCAGGTCACGGCAGCCAAATCGGATTCCTGGCCGCCACCAACAACTCACCTCTATCGGGAACCGGTACCGTTTACTACATGGACGGCAGCAGCTCGACCTTTACGCTCTCCGTAGGCAACTTCTGGTACCCGCTCGGATCGGCTGGAAACTCGACAACGACTCAAGTGGCATCTGTTAATTACGCGAACTACCCTTCGGGATCCTCGGGACACACCGTCTACGTTTTCAGCGTCTCTGTTTCGATTGATCCCACCAAGACTGTTAAAGCCGTCATGTTACCGAAAATCACTGGGAGCGTTGCAGGCTATGTAGCCGCGATGCATATATTCGCGATAGGAATGAAATGACCGGTGAGCTTTAATTGTCGCGTTGCGACAACGGAAGCCGCCGCGCGTTTTACTAGCTCCTGTCTCCTGTCTCCTGTATCCTGTCTCCTAGCCCTATGCCTTTCTCCCATCGCTCCTTCGAACAGGACGGCCATCGCTTGCACGAAATCGTCGACCAGGAAAGCGGCTATCGCATGGTCGCTGATAACCTCGGCGCTGAGCTCGTGAGCATCGCGCGGCGTACAGACCACGATGCTTGGGACGGTTTTCTCTATCGCGACGGTGATGTTAGCCGCCCGGCAAAAGGCTGGGCGAGCCACGCGACCGTCATGGGATATTTTCTGCACCGGATCAAGAATGAGCGAACCCTATATGAAGGAGACGAAATTCGCGGCGGCAACCACGGATTCCTTCGGCATAAGCAATTTGCCGATCCGGAGATATCGTTGGGCGAATCTGGAATGGTGCGCTACAAGCTTGGCACTGAGCAAATCGCGCCCAGCGAATACCCCAGGAAAGTCTCATTCGAGATCCACTACTCGCTGCAGACAGACACGGTCGAAGTGACTTTTGTTTTTCATAACGAGGAAACAAATCGTCCCGCCCATGTCAGCTTCGGGTTGCATCCTGGGTTTGCCGTTTCTTCAGTGGAATCAGCCCGGATTATTCTTCCGCGCGGTACCTATCGCCGGTATCTCGCGCCGGATAATTTTCTAAGTGGAGAGACTCGGGAGATGACTTCGGATGGTGGTACGCTACCGATTAAGCCTTTCGAGCTTCCTGGCTCTTTTCTTATGGAAGCTGTGGATGTGGAAGGCGAGATTGCGAAGCTCCAGGACTACCAGCGCCAACGCCAAGTCGAGACCGACCTTTCCGAGGCGCCATATTTCACGATCTGGAGCGATCTTGGGCCTTTTGTTTCCATTGAACCCTGCTGGGGTCTTCCCGACCATCAACAGCAACGACCTTTTGAGCAGAAGCTCGGCATCCAAACTATTCCGGCCGGCCAGACATTGACGAAACGATTCTCGATGCGGTTCAGGTAGCGAAAACGGCTGGAGTGCGGCCCTTTCACCGCAGTTTTGGCGTGATACGCGCGATCGACCGACCTCAAATCTCCTGTCTCCCGGCTCCTGTCTCCTGTATTCTTCATCCGCATGTACAAACTGCGGTATCACAAACCTGGTACACCTCCGGCAACGCTTGTTGCGCCGGAAGAACAAAAGGGGCTGAAACCTGTCATATCGCTTGTTGAATATGATGCCCATACGATCCAGGAACGACAGATCGAGCGGATCGAGGATGTGTTTCATTGCCTCACCAGTTCGCAGGTGAGCTGGATCAATGTCGACGGACTCGGCGATATCGAAGAACTCCAGAAACTAGGGGAGCACTTCCGTATCCATCCGCTGGTTCTCGAGGATATTCTTAATACCGGCCAGCGCGCCAAATTAGACGAGTTCAGTCATCAGTTGTTTGTCGTTGTGCACATGGTTTACGACAATCCGCCTGACGACATTGTATCAGAACAAGTCAGCATTATCCTTGGCGAAAACTATGTGATCACAATTCAAGAAATGCCTGGCCGAGATGTGTTCGATCCGGTTCGCCAGCGTATTCGTGAAGGTTGTGGAAACCTCCGCTTCATGAAAGCCGATTACCTCGCGTATGCGCTGATTGACGCGGTAACCGACAATTATTTTCCTATTGTGGAAGCGCT
>JBKPCS010000186.1:0-11493 GCA_046727495.1 bacterium
CCAATGTACGCGATAATCCCGAGCATTTAAAACAACTCGAAGAATGGATGCGCAGCTATCGTCCGGAAGAGCTTTTTGACGAAAAGGGGCGGTTCCGAGATGAATACGGCGCGCTGGCTCCGAAAGGACAGAGACGCATGGGCGCTAATCCGCACGCCAACGGAGGTGTAGTGTCTGTTCCGCTGGATGATCTACCTGATTTCACCGATTACGCGCTAGAGGTGGCCAATCCGGCAACGGTTCGGCACGAATCGACCCGCGCTCTGGGAGAACTCTTAAGAGATATTTTTAAGAAGAACGCTAAACAGGCTAATTTTCGCCTGTTAGCAGCTTGGCTTTTGCGCCGCTATCTGCCTCAGTTGAAGGTGCGCGTGGTCAACGTGGTCGATCTGATGTCGCTTTGCCCACCAGATCGACATCCACACGGCATGTCCAATGAACGTTTCATGTCACTTTTCACTGCAAACAAGCCGGTCATTTTTGCCTTCCACGGTTATCCTGGGGTTATACACCAGCTAATCCACGGTCGACCCGACGCTGCCCGATTTCATGCGCGCGGCTACATTGAAGAAGGCACCACGACCACTCCATTCGACATGGTGGTCTTGAACAGAATGAGTCGTGTTCACCTCTGGATGGACGCGGTTCGCTACGCGCCAGACATCCGTAATGCCGGAGAATTGCTAGCTAAAGGGGAAGAAGTGCTAGCGAAACATCGTGCCTATGTGCAAGAGCATTTTGAAGATTTGCCGGAGGTTCGCGACTGGGTATGGTCGGACTAGTGGGCGCAGGTAACCAACTCGAGCTGGAAAGTTGAAATCATGAATAGGCAGGAACTTGCGGATACCGCCAGTGCCATGGTTGCTCCGGGCAAGGGCCTCCTGGCGATGGATGAGAGCAATCGCACCTGTAACAAGCGATTTGAAGATGTTGGCATTGCCCCGACTGAAGAAAATCGCCGTGCTTATCGAGAGCTGATCTTGACAACCCCAGGCCTGGGGACGGCGATCAGCGGAGCCATTCTGTATGACGAAACGATACGTCAAGCCAAGAAAGACGGGACTTCGTTTATCAAGCTGTTGACGCATGCAGGCATTATTCCCGGGATAAAGGTTGACACTGGAGCGAAAGACTTGGCCGGTCGCCCCGGTGAAAAGATTACGGAAGGGTTGGATGGATTGCGTGAGCGCTTAGCGGTATACTATCAGTTAGGAGCGCGGTTCGCCAAATGGCGAGCCGTGATCAAAATCGGTGAAGGCATTCCGAGTCACGGTTGCATCGAGGCAAACGCCCATGCCTTGGCTCGTTATGCCGCTTTATGCCAGGAGGGAGGGATCGTTCCGATCGTTGAGCCCGAAGTCCTGACGGATGGCGATCATAGCATCGAGAGGTGCTATGAGACGACTCAGCAAGTCCTACACATTGTCTTCAATGAACTGTACGCTCAAAAGGTAGCTCTAGAGCTCATGATCCTGAAGCCTAACATGGTAATGCCGGGTAAAGAGTGCTCTAAGCAAGCCGATGTTGCCCAGGTCGCCGAGGCGACAGTAACCTGCCTGCTGCGGGCGGTTCCTGCTGCGGTACGCGGGGTGGCGTTTTTGTCCGGTGGACAGAGCTGCGCATTAGCATCTGCTCACTTGAATGCCATGAACGTGAAGTATGGCTCCCGGCTGCCCTGGCCACTCACATTTTCCTATGCTCGCGCCATCCAGCAACCAGCCTTGCAGCTGTGGAACGGACTGGATGTAAACGTGAAAGTTGCTCAGGAAGCTTTGCTTTATCGAGCGAAGTGCAATCGGGCCGCCAGGGAAGGCAAATATAGTGAGGAGATGGAAATGGGAGAACCGGCCCTGGTCGTTGCCGAGGATCGGCACTCACAATTGGCTAGTCAAGACTAACAATGAATCCAACAATAAACCCACCCTTAGATTCTCAACGTCCGGACTCAGGTATTGAAGACGATCGGACGGGTTTGAGCGTTGAAACGCTCAAACGAGCTCTGATCGATAATCTTTTCTATGTCCAGGGCAAGTTCCGAGAGATCGCGACAAAAAATGATTTCTACATGGCCTTGGCGTATACCGTGCGCGATCGATTGTTGCGGCGCTGGATAAACACCATCGAAACCTACCTGAAACAAGAGAAGCCTAAAATCGTCTGTTATTTATCTGCAGAATTTCTATTGGGGCCGCGCCTGGCAAACTGCCTGATCAATCTCGGTATCTATGATCGGGTGCGTCAAGCAATTCAAGAATTGGGGTTAGATCTGAAAGAACTGCTCGAACAAGAAGCGGAACCAGGTTTAGGCAACGGCGGGCTGGGGCGGCTAGCTGCCTGTTACGTGGATTCCCTTGCCACTCTGGAGATTCCGGCCATCGGCTACGGTATCCGCTACGAATTCGGCATCTTTAGCCAGGTGATTCAGGATGGCTGGCAGTTGGAAACTGCCGACAAATGGCTGCGTCTAGGCGATCCCTGGGAGATTGCTCGTCCGGAGGCAACCGTCGAAGTGGGGTTCGGTGGTCATACCGAAGCATATACCGACGAGCAAGGCTGTTACCGGGTGCGCTGGATTCCTGCTCAGATTGTTAACGGTGTTCCGTGCGATATGACCATCCTGGGCTACAACGTCAATACCGCTAATACGCTGCGTCTGTGGAAAGCGGAGGCTCGCGAATCCTTCAGTTTTCAGGAGTTCAACGTGGGAGACTACTACGGGGCTGTCCATGACAAGGTGGTGACGGAAAACATCACCAAAGTTCTCTATCCTAATGATCAACCCATTCAGGGTAAGCAACTACGTCTAGAGCAACAATATTTCTTCGTTTCCTGCTCTTTGCAGGACATGATCCGCATTCATCTGCGCAGAGGAAGGAGCTTAAACGACTTTCACGAAACATTTGCAGTGCAACTCAATGATACTCACCCATCGATCGGGGTTGCGGAACTCATGCGGTTACTAGTGGATGAGCATCAGATGCCTTGGGATACAGCTTGGGAGATCACAGAGAAAACCTTTGCTTACACGAATCACACGTTACTACCAGAAGCTCTTGAGAAGTGGCCGATTAGCCTGTTCGGTAGCCTCCTGCCCCGGCATTTAGAGATTATTTACGAAATCAATCGTCGTTTCCTGGATCAGGTGCGCCTGAAATTTGGCGACGATCCATCGCGCATTGCGCGGATGTCACTGATTGATGAAGGCGGCGAAAGATATGTTCGCATGGCTTATCTTGCCACGGTTGGCAGCCATAAAGTTAATGGAGTGGCCGAACTTCATTCGCGGCTCCTGAGAGAAACGACGCTGCACGACTTCTTTGAGCTCTGGCCGGAGAAGTTTCTTAACATCACTAACGGCGTTACTCCGCGCCGATTCATGGTATCGAACAATCCTCGGCTGGCGAGCTTGGTGACAGGCAGTATTGGTGATGGCTGGATCAAACAGTTGGATGATCTTCGAAAGCTGGAAGGATTGGTGGAAGACACGGGATTCCGCAGTGAATTTCAGAAAGTTAAACAAGCGAATAAGCAAGATCTAGCTGACTATATTCACACGCAGACCGGCATCGGCGTGGATCCAGAATCGATGTTTGATGTGCAGGTCAAACGCTTGCATGAATATAAACGGCAACATCTGGGCCTGCTGAACGTTGTCACGCTGTACAACCGCATTAAACGCGATCGCAATGCAGAGATTGTGCCCCGTACATTTATTTTTGGGGGCAAGGCAGCCCCCGGCTATTTCATGGCCAAGCTAATCATTAAGCTGATTAACTCGGTCGGAGAAGTCGTAAATAACGATCCCGATGTAGGCGATCGACTCCGGGTAGTGTTCTTGCCTAACTACAATGTTAAGCAAGCACGATGGATCTATCCCGCAGCAAATTTGTCAGAGCAGATTTCCACCGCAGGTTACGAAGCTTCCGGTACGAGCAACATGAAGTTTGCGCTGAACGGCGCTTTGACGATCGGGACATTGGACGGCGCCAACATTGAAATCCGCCAAGCAGTCGGCGCAGAGAACTTTTTCCTCTTCGGACTAACCGCGGAACAAGTTCGCGAAAAGCGAGCCACCGGTTATCAACCGAGGGATTACTATAGTTCCAACCCGGAACTGCGAGAGGCGATTGATCAAATAAGTTCTGGGCGCTTTTCCCGCGGTAACACGAACTTGTTCAGGCCACTGGTCGACGGACTTCTGCAATACGACCCATACCTGTTGTTCGCGGACTACGAAGCCTACGTAAAATGTCAAGAACAGGTCAGTGCGGCCTATAAGGACAAAGAAAACTGGACGCGGATGTCGATTCTTAATACCGCCCGCATGGGCAAATTCTCGTCCGATCGTGCGATTCGGGAGTATTGCGAGAAAATCTGGAACGCCAAACCAGTGAAGGTTGAACTGGAAAAGTATGTTTAAGGCGACGCGATTGGCCGAAGTGAAAGAGGCCGAATCGGTAAGGCACAAGCGGACGAGCCGGAGCTCGTCCCTAACGAAGTCCGGGGCGTCCTTGGGAGGAGCACCGGACAAGTGCGAGAGTTAACCAATCAATGGTGAGGGAGTTAATTTGAGCCTGACACTCTATTTTCTGCGCCATGGCGAGACAGCTTACAGCGAGACTGGCGCCTACTGTGGAGAAGTGGATGCCGAACTGACGCCTGACGGCGTTCGCATGGCGAAAGCGTTCGCCGATGCTTACCGTTCAGTGGCATGGACGGCGGTTTATGTTAGCCCGATGAAACGCACCATCGCAACCGCACGGCCATTGTGTGACGCGCTTGGTTTGGAGATGCAACTGCGACCCGGACTTGAAGAGATCCACTATGGGAAGTGGGAAGATAAGACAGTCGACTTTGTGAAACAGCACTATTGGGATGACTACATCCATTGGTTGGCTGAACCCGCCTGGAACCCGCCGACTGGAGGTGAGACCTCCGTAGAGATTGCGAGTCGTGCATCGCTGGTGATCGCGGAGATTCAGCAAAAGTATACGGCGGGAAATGTGTTGGTCGTCTCTCACAAAGCGACGATCCGAATTCTTCTCTGTGACCTGTTAGGCATCGATCTAGGGCGATACCGAGATCGCATCGATATGTCGGCTGGCTCCGTGACGGTAGTTAAATTTGATCTGCACGGCCCGATGCTACAGGAGCTCGGTAATCGCGCTTATATGAGCGAAGACCTGCGCTCTCGGCCGGGAACGTAGACAAAGGATGAACGGAGTGGCCGCTGACGCTGCCGTCGAATCTTCGTGTGATGTCGTGATGAAAATCTTAGTGCTGAACGCGGGGTCGAGCAGCCAAAAGAGTTGTCTCTATGAGTTCAAGGCGGAAACGCTAGCGGCTCCTTCTCGGCCGCTTTGGGAAGCCGAGATTGATTGGACGCATCACCAGGGCTTGGCGGAGCTGAAAGTAGCAACTGCATACGGCGCTTCGCTGGAGGAAACGTTGGAATCAGAATCACGGTCTGACGCGACTGGCCACATGCTGGGGACTCTTTGGAGCGGTGAAACGAAGATTATCACCCGGCCAAGCGACATTGATATAGTCGGTCATCGAGTGGTACACGGTGGACTCGAGTTTGAGCAGAGTACATTTGTTACATCTGAGGTGAAGGCGGCAATCGCCCGACTGGCCGAGCTAGCTCCTGCTCACAATCCGGCCAATTTGGAAGGCATGGTCGCAATCGAGCAAATCCTAGGCGTCGTTCCTCAGGTAGCCGTCTTCGATACCGCTTTTCACGCACAAATGCCGCAGGTGGCGGCGATTTATCCGGGTCCATACGAATGGTTTGAAGGAGAGATCCGACGATATGGCTTTCACGGCATTAGCCATCAATACTGTGCGGCTCGTGCTGCCGAGATCCTTGATCGCGACCTGAATGAATTGCGTCTTGTTACCTGTCATCTCGGCAACGGTTGTTCATTGGCGGCGGTTCGCGGTGGTCGCAGTGTCAATACCACAATGGGGTTCACGCCCCTAGAAGGGCTGATGATGGGCAGCCGCTCAGGCTCGATCGATCCGGGCCTGGTCCTGCATTTGTTGCGGCAGCAAAAGTACGGCGTTGACCGACTCGACCGGATCTTAAATCAGGAATCGGGTTTGGAAGGCATCTCTGGCCTGTCGAGTGATCTGCGGGAGATTTTGGCAGCGATGGCCCAAGGCAATTCCCGCGCTCGACTCGCGTTTGACACCTATGTGCATAGCTTACAATGTCATATTGGTGCAATGTTGGCTAGCCTGGGCGGGCTGGACGCGCTCGTGTTTACGGCGGGAGTCGGTGAGCACGCAGCGCAGGTGCGCGCTGCTGCCTGTGAAGCGTTTGCGTTCTTAGGGCTGAAACTGGACCCGGAGAAGAACGCTCAATCTCGGTTAGATTGGGATATCGCGGCTCCTGACTCAACCGTGCGAGTGTTAGTTATTCATACCGAAGAGGATTGGGAGATCGCCCGCGAATGCTGGAAACTCACTCATTGCTCATAAAGAAGAGGAGTGATGGAGTATTGGAGTGATGGAGTATTGGAGTATCGGAGTTATGAACCTCGGAAGTCCCTCAATCAGAAACACCCGCGCAGCCGATTGGAGGCGCTGAAAGGAATCGATTTATGGAAATATCCGCCTTGGCAGGCAAGCCTGCCCCCAAGAACCTGTTAGTCGATCTGGCCCGACTCGAACGAGAATATTATCAGCGTCAGCCCGATATGGGAGATCCCGACCAATTAGTTAGTTTCGGGACCAGTGGACACCGCGGCTCATCGCTGCGCGGCACCTTCACCGAGAGCCATATTCTGGCTATTACGCAAGCTATCTGCGACTGCCGGCGCAGCCGTGGGATCGAGGGGCCGCTTTATATGGGTAAAGATACTCACGCATTATCCGGTCCTGCTCAGCGCACTGCGCTGGAAGTACTTGCGGCCAATGAAGTGGACACCTTCATCCAGCGGGACGACGGCGTGACTCCGACCCCGGTGATTTCGCATGCCATTCTTGGGTACAACCGCGGGCGCAGTGAGCGTTTCGCAGATGGCATTGTCATTACCCCATCCCACAACCCACCTGAAGATGGCGGCTTCAAGTATAACCCCCCGAATGGCGGGCCGGCGGACACCGACGTGACGCGGTGGGTCCAGGATCGAGCAAATGAGCTGCTTCGGGGGGGCAATGCCGGAGTAAAACGCCTGCCTTTTGCCAAAGCTATCGCGGCGTCAAGCACGCGCCAGGAAGACTTTGTTGTGCCTTACGTTAAGGATTTGCGGAACGTGGTGGACCTTGATGCCATCCGCGCGGCCGGCCTCAAGCTAGGCGTGGACCCGCTTGGCGGCGCCGCTCTGCCCTACTGGGAACCGATCAACTCTATTTACAAATTGGATATCAGCATCGTCAACCCAAAGTTCGACGCAACGTTCTCGTTTATGACCGTCGATCACGACGGAAAAATTCGTATGGACTGCTCCAGCCCGTACGCAATGGCCAGCCTGGTGGGACTCAAGGATCAGTTTCGCGTTGCCTTTGCCAACGACCCCGATTCCGATCGGCATGGGATCGTAACCCCTTCCTGGGGCTTGATGAACCCTAACCACTATTTGGCAGTAGCAATTCGCTACTTGCTAACCCATCGTCCGGGTTGGCCCACCAGCGCCGCGGTGGGAAAAACACTGGTCAGCAGCAGCCTGATTGACCGCGTGGTGCAGAAACTCGGCCGCCAGGTATCTGAGGTGCCAGTCGGTTTCAAATGGTTTGCGCCTGGGCTGTTTGACGGCTCAATCTGCTTTGGGGGCGAGGAAAGTGCAGGAGCAAGTTTCCTCCGGCAGAATGGCACCGTTTGGACTACCGATAAAGACGGGCTGATCATGGATCTGCTTGCAGCGGAGGTCACCGCGCGCACTGGCAAAGATCCCGGTGAACACTTCGATGAGCTGGCGGCGGAATTTGGCACTCCTTACTATACGCGCATCGATGCGCCAGCTACGCCGCGGCAGAAGGAAAGCCTCGGGCAGCTTTCGCCCGAGGCCGTCAAGGAATCAAGATTGGCCGGAGAGGCGATTACCGCCAAGCTGACCCGTGCCCCGGGTAACAACGCCTCAATCGGCGGTTTGAAGGTGGTTGCTGCTAGTGGCTGGTTTGCGGCCCGTCCGTCCGGCACGGAGAACATCTACAAGATTTACGCAGAGAGTTTCAAGGATCCGTCGCATCTGAAAACGATTTTGAATGAAGCCCAGGAGATGGTGAACAACGCGCTAAAATCAACCGTTCCGGGTCGCGAACCGGCAAAAGGGGAACAATGAGCGATGCCAGCCGTCCAGTGGGTCTTATCCCGTTTGGACCCCAGTACCGCGCTTCCGGCGTGCTGCTGCACGTTACGTCGTTGCCTTCGCCCTACGGAATTGGGGATGTGGGGCCGGCCGCGTTCGCGATGGTGGACCGCCTCCAAGCGGCGGGTCAGGGCTGGTGGCAGGCGCTCCCCCTCGGTCCTACGGGTTACGGTAATTCGCCTTACCAGTCTTTGTCTTCTTTCGCGGGCAATGGAGTGCTGATCAGCCCGGACGGCCTGATCGAGGAAGGACTCTTGCGACCTAATGATGGTGACGAGGGACGCTCGTTCGCGAAAAACGCCGTCGATTACGACGTGGTCATCCCTTTCAAGCATAAGTTGTTGGAAAAAGCCTGGGCTACCTTCAGCGCCACGCCGCGCTCGGCTTTGCGGCAAGACTATGACCAGTTTTGCGCCAAGCAAGCAAATTGGTTAGACGACTACGCCTTGTTTCGAGCACTGAAAGCCGCACATGGCGGTGTTTCCTACCTCGAATGGCCAGAAGAATTGGTCCGGCGCGAGCCGATGGCCTTGGCCCAAGCACGGCGGGACCTGAAAGAACTGGTTGAGCAGGTGCGCTTCGCCCAGTTCCTGTTGTTCCGTCAAGGCGCGCGGCTCAGGGAATATGCTCGCGCCAAGGGCGTCCACCTGATTGGGGACTTGCCCTTTTTCGTTTCGCCAGACTCGAGCGACGTATGGGCCAACCCGGAACTGTTTCTGCTGGACGAACGTCACCGGCCGCGATTTGTTGGCGGCGTTCCGCCCGACTATTTTAGTGCGCAGGGGCAACTCTGGGGCAACCCCGTCTATAATTGGCCGGCGCTTGAGCGCACTGGTTACCGGTGGTGCATCGACCGCTTGCAAGCGCTGCTGGCTCACGTCGACGTCGTGCGTCTAGATCATTTTCGCGGATTTGCGGCTGCTTGGCACGTGCCAGCGGGGGCAAAAACGGCTCAGTCCGGAGAGTGGGTGCCCGGCCCGGGTGCGGCCTTCTTCAGCGCAGTCCAAAGGGAGTTCGGGACTCTGCCGTTCATCGCCGAGGACTTAGGAATAATCACACCCGACGTTTCCGCACTTCGGGACCAGTTCCAGTTGCCCGGAACAAGGGTCCTCCAGTTCGCCTTCGACGGCCACTCGGATAACCCGTACCTCCCTCACAACTACGTCGCGAACACAGTTGTTTATACCGGCACCCACGACAACGCTACCACGCGCGGTTGGTTTGAAACGCTACCGGAGGACCAGAGACGAAACCTGTGGAACTACTTGAAGCGGCCGGGAGGCAAAAGCGACGAGGTGGCTTGGGAACTGATTCGCTTGGCGTGGTCTTCTCCGGCTGGCCTCGCGATCGCGCCACTTCAGGATTTGCTGAATCTGGGGGCGGAGGCGCGGATGAACATGCCCGGCAGCACGGAAGGCAATTGGTGCTGGCGTTGCACTGACGAAATGTTGTCCGAGTCGGTTTTCGAGCGCCTCTACGGATTGACTACAACAACGGATCGGCGCCCATGAACAGAGAAAAGCCTTTTCAAGCCAACCCCTTGGGCCGTGGCCATTTGGCTGATTTTCCGCGTTGCTCACTCCTTACGTATCGTCGTTCGCGCCTTGAAAATCAGCCAAATGACCGGCGGCGGTATGCCTCCTACTTATAATTCGATGCACTAGCCTCGAGGAACCAGAAAATCTATGCGCATAGGAATTGCCACTGATCACAGCGGATGAACACCGTAGTTTCGCCCGGTAAGAGTTTTCCGCTTGGTGCGACTGTGTATCCGAGCGGTGTGAATTTTAGCGTGTTTGCGAAAGGCAATACCGCTGTGGAGTTGCTGCTGTTTGACCGGGTCGACGACCGTTACCCTTCGCGCACGATCACGCTGGATCCAGTTACTAACCGCAGCCGTCACTACTGGCATGCCTTTGTGCCAGGGATCGAAGTTGGCCAGATTTACGGTTATCGCGTCGATGGGTCCTTCGCCCCGGAACGTGGGCTGCGATTCGATCCCCAAAAGGTGTTACTCGACCCCTATGGACGCGCGATTGCGCGCCCAGCGAATTACAGCCGTGTTGCTGCCAGCAGACCCGGCGATAACTGTGCTACGGCCTTAAAGAGTGTGGTTGCGGACGTAAGCCGGTACGATTGGGAAGGCGATGAACCTCTGCGGCGGCCGTTCTCAAGCACAGTGATTTACGAAATGCACGTTGCCGGTTTCACTAAACATCCTAGTTCCGGCGTCGATCCGATGAAGCGCGGAACCTATGCAGGGTTAATTGATAAAATCCCTTATCTTCAGGATCTCGGCGTAACGGCGATAGAATTGCAGCCTGTGTTCCAGTTCGACGAGCAAGATGCTCCGAGCGGGTTAACTAACTATTGGGGCTACTCGCCTGTGTCCTTTTTCACCCCTCATTCCGAATATAGTTCGCGTCGTGATCCTTTGGCGGTGCTCGATGAGTTCAGGGATATGGTCAAGGCGTTGCACCGAGCTGGAATCGAGATCATTCTCGATGTGGTTTACAATCATACTGCCGAAGGCGGCGAGAACGGGCCAACCCTCTGTTTTAAGAGCCTCGCTAACGAGTCTTACTACATCCTTGATCGAGCCACAGGAAAATACGCCAATTACACCGGCACCGGGAATACTCTGAACGCCAACGAACCCTTTGTCCGGCGGCTGATTCGTGACAGCTTGCATTATTGGGTCGATGTTATGCATGTAGACGGTTTCCGCTTCGACCTGGCATCGATCCTCTCGCGAGACGAATCCGGGTGCCCGCTGAAGAATCCGCCTATCCTCTGGGACATCGATTCGGATCCAGGGCTAGCGGACACCAAGCTGATTGCGGAGGCATGGGATGCCGCCGGGCTCTACCAAGTCGGCTCGTTCATTGGCGACTCGTGGAAGGAATGGAACGGCCGATTCCGAGACGATGTGCGCAGTTTCATGAAGACCGATAATGGAACAGTCACACGTATACCTTATCGCCTGTTTGGAAGTCCTGACATCTATGGCCGCGCAGAACGTGAGCCCGAGCAAAGCATCAATTTCGTCACCTGCCACGATGGCTTCACTCTGAACGATCTGGTCTCATACAACGCCAAGCAAAACGGAGCTAACGGAGAGAATAATCGCGATGGCTCGGATGCCAATCTGAGTTGGAATTGCGGCATCGAAGGTCCTAGC
>JBKPCS010000187.1:0-9510 GCA_046727495.1 bacterium
TGGAAAAGGAGTTCGCGCCAACCCAAGGGCGGAACCTGTCTATCGCGTTCTTGTGTTTCGCCGTCTCGCCCTTCGCCGTATCGTTTCGGTTCCCGGCGTTCCCGGCGTTTCCCCGAGCGTTCAATACTTCGGCACCGTCGGATCAACCTGGTCCGACCAGGCGGTGATCCCGCCCTCCAGATTCACGACCTTCTTAAATCCTGCCTCTTGGAGAATCCGGAGCGCTTTCGCGCTCCTGGCGCCGCTCTTGCAGTGGAGCACGATCTCGTCCGCGCTATCGAGCTCGCTTAAACGGGCCGGCAGTTCGCCTAGCGGGATCAATTGCGCCTGGTTGATGTGACAGATGTCATATTCGAACGGCTCCCGGACATCGACTAAGACGAAGTCTTCTTTCCGATCGAACATCTTCTTCAACTCAAACGCATTGATCGTCGGGACATCCATTTCTTTTTCCGCTTCGGCATCGGCCTGCGGAATTCCGCAAAACTGCTCATAGTCAATCAGCTCGTGGATTGTAGGATGATCGCCGCAAATCGGACAGTTCGGGTCGCGTCGGACCTTGAATTCCCTATAGCGCATCTTGAGCGCATCGAAGCTCACCAACCTTCCAATAAGCGGTTCTCCGATCCCGATGATCAGCTTAATCGCCTCGATCGCTTGCATCACGCCGATGATTCCCGGCAGTACACCCAGAACGCCACCCTCCGCACAGCTTGGAACCATTCCTGGGGGCGGCGGTTCAGGAAACATGCATCGGTAGCAAGGACCTCCTAAATGCGGCGCGAACACAGTGCATTGACCGTCAAAGCGGAAAATTGATCCGTAGATGTTTGGTTTCTTCGTGAGGACGCAAACATCGTTCGAAAGGTAGCGAGTCGGAAAGTTGTCCGTCCCATCCACAATGATGTCGTAGCTCTGCACCAGCTCTTTCGCGTTTTCGCTTCGGAAAAAGCAATCGTGCAAATCAACCTGCACATTGGGATTGACCGCTTTGATCCGATCCTTGGCGGAATTCAGTTTCTTGCGTCCGACATCGTCGGTTCCGTGCAAGATCTGACGTTGTAGATTGGAAAAATCGACAACATCGAAATCGACCAGGCCAAGCCTTCCGACACCGGCCGCCGCCAAATAGAGTGCGATCGGTGACCCCAGGCCCCCGGCGCCAATACAAAGGATGCTTGCAGCCTTGATCCGTTTCTGCCCCTCCAGGGTTACCTCGGGCATGATCAAATGCCGCGAATAACGAGCGATCTCGTCGTTGCTGAAATCGACTTTCCCAACCCTCTCTTCTGAAATAATACTGGCTGCCATAATGTGAAGGGGAGCAAGGTAAATGTGGGTTATGGGAAATGCAATGGGCGGCCCAAAGTAGCTTCGATAGAAAGCGACAGATATTAGCCCTGGGTTTTAGTTTGGCGGCATCGCGCTCTGTAAGAGAGGCTGGAGCGGGGCATCCAAGCAAATGTGGCGCGCCCGATTCGGTCGCCTTTTCAGGGGCGCCACTCGTTCAACGGTTTGCTCAGGGCCAAAGCCCTGGGCTGCCATCTTTTGCCAATTCGTGGCGGGTCCATACGGCTTGCGCCGAGCACTTGTTAGAATACATACACCTTGTGAACGAAGAATCGAAACGCCTCGAGGAAGATCAAAGGCGCGCCAAGAACTGGAAGCGTTGGGGGCCTTACCTGGCCGAACGGCAGTGGGCGACCGTGCGCGAAGATTATTCGGCTGGCGGAAATCCGTGGGACTATTTTCCTCACGACCATGCACGCAGCCGCGCATATCGCTGGGGTGAAGATGGTCTATTGGGAATCACCGACCGAGAATGCCGGCTGTGTTTTGCGCTTGCACTCTGGAACGGGAAAGATCCGATCCTCAAAGAGAGACTGTTTGGCCTGACCGGACCGGAAGGCAACCACGGGGAAGACGTGAAAGAATGTTACTACTATCTCGATTCTTCCCCCACCCATTCGTACTTGAAGGGGTTATACAAATACCCTCAGAACGCGTTTCCGTATTCCGATCTGGTCCTCGAAAATCGGCGCCGCGGGTTAGAGGACAGAGAATACGAGCTGGAGGACACCGGTATTTTTTCGGAGAACCGTTACTTCGACGTTTTTGCAGAGTACGCGAAACAGAGTCCAAACGATATTCATATCCGAATTACGGTCGGCAATCGGGGTCCGGAAACCGCCAATCTCGTTCTTCTTCCGACCCTGTGGTTTCGCAACAACTGGTCTTGGGGGGCGCGTCACGAGGGAACAGCAGCAAAACCTCGTATTTGGTTAAACGAAAAAGGGTGGGTCGAGACGCAGCACGACAGCCTGGAGCCCATGCAGTTTCTTTTCGAAAAGACGGACGAACTCCTTTTCACTGAGAACGAAACGAACTTTCAGCGGGTGTTTGGAAGCAAAAATGGCTCATCGTTCGTGAAAGATGCGTTTAATCGAGCGATCATCGAAAACGAAAAAGACGTATGTAACCCGGCCAAATCCGGTACGAAATGCGCCCCGGTCTATCGATTACAGATCGAACCTGGAACATCACGGGCGCTCTATTTCAGATTGGTTGCAGCCACCGAATGGGATGAAAAAGTTGAGCCGGATCCGAGCATTTTCGACCTGCGAAAACAGGAAACGGGCGGCTTTTACGCCGAAGTTTGGGGAAGCGTTGATGAGGCCTCTGCCAACGTGGTGCGACAAGCGACAGCCGGCTTACTCTGGTCCAAGCAATTTTTCCATTACATCGTTGCCGACTGGCTGGATGGCGACCGGTTAGAACCGCCGCCCCCGCCCGGCCGCTTGGAAGGAAGAAATTCCGAGTGGCGCCACCTGTACAGCCGGGACGTCATTTCAATGCCAGACAAATGGGAATACCCCTGGTTTGCTGCATGGGATCTGGCGTTCCACATGATCCCGTTCGCGCATTTCGACAGGACCTTTGCCAAACAACAGCTCCAGCTCTTCCTGCGTGAATGGTATTTGCATCCGAACGGCCAAATCCCGGCCTACGAGTTCGCCTTTGGCGACGTTAATCCACCGGTGCACGCGTGGGCGGCCTGGCGGGTATACAAGATCGCCGATGCTCGCGGTTCGCGAGATACCGATTTTCTGGAGAGCACTTTCCACAAACTCCTTCTCAATTTTACCTGGTGGGTAAATCGGAAGGACTTGGGCGGGAACAATATTTTCTCGGGAGGATTCCTCGGTCTCGATAATATCGGCGTCTTCGACCGGTCCCGCCCACTTCCGACCGGTGGCTACCTGCAACAGGCAGACGGTACATCGTGGATGGCATTCTACTGTCTGACAATGATGTCAATCGCGCTGGAACTTGCTCGCACGCGTCCGCCTTACGAGGATATGGCGTCGAAATTCTTCGAGCACTTTGTAGCGATATGCGACTCGATTAACAGGTTCGGCGGAACCGGACTTTGGGACGAGGAAGATGGGTTCTACTACGATCAGCTGCATTTTGACGGACAATCGATCCCGTTGAAGACCCGCTCGCTGGTTGGATTGTTGTCATTGATCGCCGTCGAAGTCATTCAAGAAGAGGATATCCAAAACTTTCACGGGTTCCGGCGCCGACTGCAATGGTTCTTAGAAAACAGACCGGACCTGGCGAAGCTCATAACAGCTAGCGGTTCCAAAGATAAGCGGCACGGCCTGCTGGCAGTACCGACAAGGCAGCGCCTTTGTCGCATTTTGCATTATCTCTTGGATGAAAATGAATTTCTCTCACCCTACGGAATCCGCTCCCTTTCCAAAATTCACGCTTCGCATCCATATGTTTTCCCTTGCGACGGGCATGAATACCGTGTCGACTACGTCCCTGGTGAAGGAAACACGTATCTTTTTGGAGGGAACTCCAATTGGAGAGGCCCGATCTGGTTTCCGATCAACTATCTGATCGTTGAAGCTTTGGAACGGTACCACCATTTTTTTGGCGATGGTCTAACTATCGAGTGCCCGACCGGCTCAGGGATTCGCATGAATTTACAACAAGTCGCGAACGAGCTATGGCGGCGACTGGGGAGTCTGTTTCTTCCGGACAAAAACGGACGACGGCCTTGTCACGGAGATGATGAGCGCTACGCAACCGATCCGCACTGGAAAGACCTCGTTCTTTTCTATGAATATTTCCACGGCGACACTGGTCGCGGCTGCGGTGCGAGTCACCAGACAGGATGGACTGGAATTGCGACCCGGCTCCTCCGCGCGCATAGGACGCACGGTTAACCGCGCGCGGTTTTCAGTTTTCGGTTTTCCGTTTTCAGTTTTGGGTTCGGCCCCGGATTGTAGACGAGACGCGCGGGCGAAAGTCGCGCTGCAACACGTCCGCCGCTTGCTGAATCCAGGGCCCAGTCGAGCCGGCAACCGGAAACTGAAAACTGAAAACCGTTAACCCGAAAACAGGTAAGCGCTGAAGACGGCTTACCTGTTTTCCGCCAGCCACCAACGGTGGTTATCGCGTTCGACAAGTGTGTTGGACGTTGCGGGTCCCCAGCTACCCGCCATGTAATTCGAGAAATCGGTCGGTGGATCATGTTGCCAGGCTTCCAGGAAAGGTGTCGCAACTTCCCAAGCGGTTTCTACCATATCCGAACGATGAAACAGCGTCGCATCGCCCGCCATGCAATCGTACAGTAACTTCTCGTATCCGGTAGCCGCCTGTTGTTTGCCAAACTGGGCGTAATCGAAGTCCAGGCGAACTGATCTGGTTCGGATCGTTGGACCCGGAACTTTTGCCCGCACTTGCACAGTAATCCCTTCCTCCGGCTGGATATGAAAAATTAGATAGTTTGGTGCAATAGGATCTCGTTCGCCTGTACCAAACAGAGAAATCGGAGGCGTTTTGAAACGGATCACAATATTTGTCATCCTCCGGGCGAGACGCTTTCCGCACCTTAAGTAGAATGGTACTCCGGCCCAGCGCCAGTTATCGATCGTCAATTTCACCGCCGCAAACGTCTCGACCAGAGAGTTTGGATCGACATTTTCTTCCTGCCGATAACCCGGCACTTTGTTCCCGTTGATAATTCCTTCTCCGTATTGGCCGCGCACAGAATTGAACAAAGCATCCTGCGGACTCATTTCCCGGATCGATTGCAGCAACTTAACCTTTTCGCTCCGAATTGATTCGCCCTCCAAGGATGTCGGCGGCTCCATCGCGATCAGAGCTAACAGCATGAACATATGGTTCTGCATCACATCACGAAACGCCCCAGCTGATTCATAGAAAGCCCCGCGTCCCTCTACTCCGATCGATTCGGCAACAGTCAGTTGTACGTGGTCGATATATCGACGATTCCAGGTCGGCTCAAAAATTGCGTTTCCAAGTCGAAAGACTACCAAGTTCTGCGCAGTCTCTTTTCCCAGATAATGGTCAATGCGATAGATCTGATTTTCGTGCAGAACTGACACGAGCTGAGAGTTCAGTTCCCTTGCTGAAACCAAGTCATGACCAAACGGTTTCTCAATAATTACTCGACGCCAATGGCCATCTTTTTCAGCAGTTAACCCATTGTCAGCTAATCGTTTAACAATGTCCGCAAAGAATTTCGGCTGGACCGAGAGATAGAAAATCACGTTCCCTTTAGTCCCGAGATTTTTCTCAGAGTTCGCCAGCGCTTCACTTAAGCGCTGGTACATGGTTGGATCGTCGAATTCTCCTCTGCAGAGAGAGATATGATTGCGGAATTGGCTCCAAAGATTCGGATCGACTGGTTGTGTGCCGAGTTCGGCCAAATCTTTGCCCAGTTTGTCGCGGAAATCATCATCAGACCAATCACGGCGAGCTATGCCGATTATACTGAAATTCGACGGTAGCAACCCGTACGACGCCAAATTGTAAAGCGCGGGGAGCAACTTTCGTTTCGTCAAATCCCCTGACGCGCCGAAGATTACGATCGCGCAGGGATCCGCTTGTCGGGCAGTCGTGTTCTTGTCCATAGAATTTGTTTTGTCGTTTATCAGTTGCCTGGGAAAGACTCGATATGTCCACCAAACTTGTTACGCATCGCAGAAAGCATTTTTTCAGCAAACGTATGCTCTCTGCGCGATCGGAATCGCGTGTAGAGCGCGGCGGTGAGAACTTCGGCTGAAACAGCCTCCTCGATTGCCGCCTGGATCGTCCACCGGCCTTCGCCTGAGTCCTGGACAAATCCGGAGAAACGATCGAGGGGGGGATCCTCGGCCAAAGCCATTGCTGTTAAATCAAGCAGCCAGGATCCGACCACGCTGCCACGGCGCCAGAGTTCGGCAATGTCCGCTGAATTGAAATCGTACCGATACCCTTCAGGAAGATCATTGGCCGAGGCGCCGCGCATGATATCAAACCCTTCGGCGTAAGCCTGCATCAATCCATATTCGATTCCATTGTGAACCATCTTCACGAAATGACCGGCGCCAGATGGTCCGCAATAGAGAAAGCCTTTATGAGCTGTGCTGGTCATTTTTTCCCGGCCCGGGGAAGGAGGTATGTCGCCTTGGCCGGGAGCCAGCGTTTCAAAGATCGGCTCCAGTCGTTTCGCTGCTTGTTCGTTGCCTCCGATCATCAGACAATACCCGCGCTCCAATCCCCAGACGCCGCCGCTGGTACCTACATCGAGATAGTGAATTCCCTGCCGCTGAAGCGATTGGCTGCGGCGCACATCATCTTTGTAGAACGAATTGCCGCCATCAATAATCACATCCTCCGCTTCCAGCACTTGCTTGAGTTGTTCGATCGTCCCTTCCGTCGCGGGGCCCGCCGGAACCATCAGCCAAATGGCTCGCGGCTTTTCCAATTTTTTCGCCAGCTCGACAAAGTTCGCGGCGCCAGCGGCCCCTTCTTTTTCCATCTTTGCAACCGACTCCTGATTCAGGTCATATACAGCGACGCTGTGTCCACCGCGCATCAAACGCCGCGCCATATTGGCTCCCATACGTCCCAGCCCGATGATACCGATTTGCATAAGCTTTTTTATTGTTCGCTATAATTCCAAGTCAATCCTCCATCCACAACGATTGTCGCTCCGTTAATGTAATCCGCGTCAGCGGACGCCAAAAACGCCGCTACGCCGGCAACATCAGATGTTTTTCCCAGTCGCGCCAACGGGATGTTTTCCAAAAGCGCTTTTAATTTCACCGGATCGTGTAACAGCGCCGTGTTAATCGGGGTCTCAATTGCCCCTGGAGCGATGTTGTTGATAGTAATCCCGTACGGCGCCAACTCAATCGAGAGATTGCGCATCATCATCTTCATGCCCCCTTTGCTCGCGCAATAAGGGGTGAAATGGGGGAAAGGCAGCTCTTCGTGTACAGAGCTAACATTGATGATCTTGCCCGGTTTTTTTACTTCGAGCCGGTGTTGAACAAATGCCTGAGTCGCGAAGAAAGCTCCCTTCAGATTGATCCCGAGAACGAGGTCATAATCGGCTTCGGTGACCTCCGGAAACGGAGAGTTTTTCTCGACGCCCGCATTATTTACCAGAATATCCACGCTTCCCAGAGCGTCGACCGATTGCCGAATCATGCTGCGAACCGAATCGACCTTGCTTAAATCTCCCTGAATCGCGACGGAACGGCGTCCGAGCGCCCGGATTTGAGAAACTGTGTCCTCCGCTGTTTCAGGGTGGACAACATAATCTATCACCACGTCTGCCCCTTCTTGAGCCAGTCGGACCGCGATCGCCTGACCGATTCCTTGATTGCTGCCAGTCACTAACGCCGTTTTCCCAGTTAATTTCATTCTATGTTAGGAATAGCACTCAAGGAGTTGCGCACAAGGATCGGTGTTTGGCCTTTTGGGTCGGCGCGCGAGCGTCCGGAAGTATAGGACCAATGGGACGAATACGACTTATGGGACGATGGGACGGTGTCTACGAGAAGGCATCGAGATGCGCGAAACGCGAAACGCCAAACGCTAATGCGCGGAAGCGGATTTGGCACCGGGGCCGAATTTCTTTACCGCCAGCGCCAAAAGCAGCCCAACAGACGCTGGAATGATCAGGCCGACGAAACAGTCGAGATAAGAAAGCAGAGAAGCTTGCTGGTTGAGGATAGCGTAAAGCTGCGCCTCAGCCCGTTTAGCTGCCTCAACCGCCGAGTAGCCGGCATGCATAAAGACCGAGGTCGTGTGTTGCAACCAATCCCGATACATTGAGTTATCCGGCGTGAGATGCTGCCCAAGAATGCTTTGATGAAACTGCGATCGTTGGGCCAGGACCGTGTTCGCGAAAGCTATACCGAAGCTGCCCCCCTCGTTTCTAAACAAGTTGGTGAGGCTGCTCGCTTTATTGTTCTTTTCCGGTGGGAGATAGGAATACGTAACCTGGCTGATTGGTACGAATAAAAAGCTTAAGCCAAGGACCTGGAAAACTCGCGCCTGGGCAAACGTCCAATAGTTCGCGGTCAGATCGATTTGCCCGTAATGCCAAAAGGCAGCGATCATAATCATGAACCCGATAAAAATGAGTCGTTTGGCTCCAAAAATCGGCAGAATCCGAACGATTATCGGAGCCATTGCGGCGAGAACGAGAGCCCCAGGCGACAAAATCATCCCGGCAGTCGTCGCATCATAGGTACTCAGCGACTGTACAAGTTGCGGCAACAAAACGGTCGTCGAGTAAAGAACAAAACCAAAGATGAAATAGAGCGCATTCGATAATGCAAAGTTCCGATTAGCCAACAAGGAAAGATCGACGACCGGATCTTCTTGCTTCAACTCCCAAATGATAGCGGCGACGATCGCAATTGCGCTGATAACAGCGAATGTGGTGATGAAAGGACTGCCAAACCAGTCATCTTCCTGGCCCTTATCCAGGACTACCTCTAAGCCACCCAATCCAGTTGCTAACAGCAAGATGCCAAGGTAGTCGATTTTTAACTTACCCGACGCTTTGATTCGGCGGCGCTCTTCAATCAATTGAGGCGGATCGGTCACCAAACGGCTGGTCAGGAAAAGCGATAACACACCAACCGGGATGTTAATAAAGAATATCCAGCGCCAGGAGAAATTGTCAGTAATCCATCCACCTAAGGTGGGCCCGATTGCCGGTCCTAAAACGATAACGATGCTATAGAGACCAAACGCCGCCGCCCGTTTCGCGGCCGGAAATGCGTCAACCAGCATCGCTTGTTCGGACGGCGCCAAACCGCCGCCGGCCAAACCTTGCAGCACGCGAAAGAAGATCAAAGCTTCCAGACTGGGCGCGATTCCGCATAAAAAGGAGCTGATGGTGAAAAGCGCCACGCATGCCATGTAGAAGTTTTTTCTACCGAAAAGCCGGCTGAGCCAGGCGCTTAGCGGCAGGATGATCGCATTCGCAACCAGGTAACTGGTTAGCACCCAGGTAGCTTCATCAAGGCTTGTACCGAGGCCTCCCGCAATATGGGGCAAAGCCACGTTGGCAATGCTCGTATCCAGCAATTCCATGAACGTGGCGAGTGTTACCGTGATGCCGACCCACCATGGATTCACTGATCGGCCGCTGGGTGTGATCGTGTGAGACATGGTAAGGCCTCCCAG
>JBKPCS010000188.1:0-37836 GCA_046727495.1 bacterium
AAGAGACAGGACAACATCCGATGGTTCTCGTGCTGAGCCGCGGCGGGTTTTGTCCCAAGGATCGGAGGCAGCATGAAGGGCTTCTTCAGCTTCATCAAGAAATGGAGGTCGGTTATTGCCGGTTGGTCACGATCAGCACGGACAATATTACCGAGACGAACGAGTTTCGGACTGGGATTGGCGCGCACTGGCCCTTTCTTTCCGATCCGGCACGCAAAATTCAAAAGGATCTCGATATCGCCGAGTACACTGATCCCGATCACAATCCGATGATTCCGCACACCTTCGTGCTCGAGCCTGGCCTGGTGATTTACAAAATCTACATGGGCTACTGGTTTTTCGGTCGCCCAACCGTGGAAGATCTCCGCCAGGATCTGCGTGCCGTTACGAAGAAGTGCCGGCCGGACTGGGACATCACAACACCGGAACTCAAAGCGGCATGGCAACAAGGCCGGAAAGACCTGTTTTATCCTTACGGCAAAACGTACGCCCAAACTCTGGGTGAACAGGACTAAAGCAGTCGAACGGTTGAGGGTTTCCACAGGAGCATGGAAGTGGCTTCGTGCTGTAAATTGACGGAAGTCCGAGCCTAATTGCCTAATAGTCCAAACCGCGCTCTAGTTCCTTTTTAATGCTCGCCTGCATATTGTCAGAGCTTTTATGAAGGACCTTCGATCTGACTTGGCAAAAATAATCAATTTCTATTCTCCTCGAAATGGACTTCAGGCTTCACCTGTTCCAGGGGTTTATTGCATAAAGTTCTCTCAAGCGGGCCGTCGCTCAAAGAAGCGGTGGCGCGCGGCTTTGTGGATCCTTGCCCAAGGCTGCAAGGAAATCGTCCTGGGAAGGCGGACATACCGGATCGATGATGCTCAGTATGTCGCAACGCCAATCGACTTGCCAGTCATCAGCAGAGTTCCGTCGGCCACACCGGAAAAACCGTTCTTAGCCATCGGGATCGAATTGGATCCACAGACTCTAAGCGAAGTCTCAGCTCAACTAGCCAGGGAAATTACAGATAAGCCGGAATCTTCTCAACGTGCCCTGTTCATCGGAACAGCCAGCGACGAGATGCTGGAGGCTGCGATTCGATTAGGGAAACTCTTTGAAACGCCCGAAGACGCACCCGTGCTTGGGCGCTTGGTTATCAAGGAGATGATTTATTATCTCCTGAAAGGAAAAGATGGGCCAGCGATCCGGCACTTTCTACGTTCTGGCAGTAAGTTGCACAGAATATTCCAAACCGTCCATGGGCTTCGTTCTGAACTCAGCGATGATGTCGATGTCCCCGCTTTAGCGAAAGCAGCGAATATGAGTCGGTCTGCTTTCTTTAAACATTTCAAAGATGTAACAGCTATGAGCCCGATTCAGTATCAGAAACGTCTCCGGTTACTCGAGGCGAGACGCCTTATGATCGATGAAGGCGAAACGGCCGAGGGTTCAGCTTTTAAAGTAGGATACAAAAGCGCCTCACAGTTCAGCCGCGAGTATTCGCGTATGTTCGGAAACGCTCCCTTACGAGATGCGATGAAAATGATAAAAAATGGTGACGTCGGAGTTGGAGATTTCTCTCCGGTTTGAATTCCGAACCTTGCTGGACCTGCGATCGGTTCATCTGGCCTGTTTTGCCAATCGGTCCCTTGTCGCCTAGGAACGTCGGGAGAATGGCGCTGAGCCCTGCGATGATCAAGCGGCGAAGCCGCGGCCTGAATACAGCCTGGGGCGAAGCGCCAGCACAGCCCGAGGTACCATCACCAACAACGGCCGCACTAAAGGTGCGGCTCAATCCTCGGGTCCGAGTGGCCGCTGTTTTGAATCGCGACTTCAGCGCGTCGCTAATATATCGTGCCTATCCTGGGGCTACGCTAGCGCTTCGCCCCATGCTTTCTTCAGATCGCGGCTTTGCCGCTTAAAAAGCGCATCGACAGGGGGTCCTCGACGGTTTTGCCCTGCCAACCAGATTTAGCGATGAATAGTCAGGTCAAGGGGTGCGATTTCTGCTTTATTTTGGAGTCATGGCGTTACCGGAACGAATCGGAGGGTTTCTGATCGATCTGGACGGCACCATCGTTGAAGGCGGTAAACCGGTCCAGGGCGCGGCTGCCGCTCTGAGTGCGCTGATTCAAAAAGGTATCCCGTTTCGAATCGTGACGAACACCACCAGCAAACCGCGTTCGGCGATTGTGACTGCGTTGAGCGCCCTGGGAATTGAAGTCCAGCCGGAGCAATTGATTACCGCTCCGATTATCGGCCGAGACTATCTCGTCCGAGAAAATATTTCTCGCTGTTACCCGCTGCTCAAACGGGCGTTGCTGGAGGATTTAGGAACCGTCGAGTTTGTGGACAATGCGCCCCAAGCCGTTCTTGTAGGCGACATCGGCGAAGACCTCACCTATTCCTCGCTGAACCGCGCATTTCGTTTTCTGCTCGATGGCGCCGCCTTTATCACATTAGCCCGGAACCGATATTTTCGTGGGGCCGACGGTCTCTGCCTCGATGTCGGTTCGATCGTAGCGGCTCTGGAATACGCCAGCCAAAGAGAGGCTGTGTTAATCGGTAAACCGGCCAGCGAGTTTTTTCTTTTGGCTTGTCAGAGTATGGGTGTCCCGCCCGAAACCACGGTGATGATTGGGGATGACCTGGAGGCGGATGTCGGCGGTGCCAAAGCGGCCGGTTGTACCGGTGTTCTGGTGCGTACCGGCAAGTTTCGTCTCGACCAGTTGGATAAGGCGAAGATTGATCCGGACGACATCCTGGATTCGTTGGCTGGCCTGAAGGAACTCTTGTGATTCCGCTTTAATTCGATCTCTTGCCGGCACGGAGCCCATCCATCAGCAGCTTCCACACGTCATCAAATTCTTCGTCGATAGCCGGGTCGATCCACTCCGCGGCGTGGATCGGGTGATGGAACCGAGAGGTGGCGAACAGCACCGCCCGGCCGGCGGCCACAGGGTCGAGCGCACGGAAGTTGCCTTCCTTCACGCCGGAGCGGATGACTTTGGCGGCCAGCCCGATCAATTCCTCGACGTGTGCGGCAACGATGGATTGGGCGTCGGCCGCCAGCGTCCGATAGGCGGCGAACAGCTCCGGGTCCTCGGCGGCCCGGCGGCGTTTCATTGCAATCAGAGCGTCGAACAGCTGTCGCAACCGCTTCGGTGCCGGGCCGGGCCGGTCTGCGATAGCCCGCAGCGGAGCCATGGTCTCCTCCACCCAACGGCCTACCACCAGGTCCCGTAGCTCGGCCTTGGTCGCGACGTGCCGGTAGACGGCCGCGTGACTTACGCCTAGCGCCCGGGCAACATCGACTACAGTTGCCTTGGCCGGGCCGAACCGGCGTATGACATCCTCAGCCGTTGCCAGGATCCGATCGCGCGTAAGTGGTGTGTCAGCGGGAGGCATGTGGGCCCCTTAACTCCCCGCCTCTCTCTGCCGGTATTCCGGGAGAAAGAGGGTTCGCTAAAATCAATGCTCCGTTGCCGGCGCCGCGGCAGCAATTCCGTCCAACTCCGCCAAGATTTCGGGCGGCAGCGTCAACTGGCTTGCGGCCAGGTTCTCGCGGAGGTGGGCGACCGATGATGTGCCAGGAATCAGCAGGATGTTGGGCGACCGGTGTAGCAACCAGGCCAGTGCGACTTGCATCGGCGTGGCGCCGAGCCGGCCAGCCACATCTGACAGGGTGGACGACTGCAGCGGAGTGAATCCGCCGAGCGGGAAGAACGGCACGTAAGCGATGCCTTGCCGGGACAGGGCGTCGATCAGAGCATCGTCGTCGCGGTTGGCCACATTGTAGTTGTTCTGCACGCAAACGATGTTGGTGATCGCTTGCGCCTCCGCGACCTGGGTAGCTGTAGCGTTGCTCAGCCCGATGTGGCGAATCAGCCCTTTGCGCTGGAGGTCGGCCAGCGCTGTCACCTGCTCTGCGACGGAGCCTTCCGCAGGACCGTGGATCGCCCCCATCGCGCGATAGTTAACGATGTCGAGCGCGTCCAGACCGAGGTTGCGAAGGTTATCGTGAACGCCAGCAGTCAGCTCTTGCGGCGAGATAGCGGGCTGCCAGGACTTGTCGGCTGGGCGCCGCGCTCCGAGCTTGGTGACGATCACCAACCCTTCCGGGTAGGGGTGCAGAGCCTTCCGGATGATCTGATTGGTGACGTGCGGGCCGTAGAAGTCAGACGTGTCGATATGGTTCACTCCGGCCGCGACGGCCTCGCGGAGGACGGCGACGGCGCCGTCCGGGTCCTTCGGTGGCCCCCACACGCCGGGGCCGGCCAGCTGCATCGCGCCATAGCCCATACGATGAACAGTCAATGACGTACCGGGGAATGTGAACCGGCCGCCAAGCAGGGTTTCGCTCATTTTGGTTGTTGCTTGCATATGAGGAACCGTACGTGACATGTTACATAAGTCAAATAATGAAACTCGTAATGGCATGCGGGTAGGTAGCGCGAACCCTAACGGCGCAAAATTCGGGCTAATGTTGGCCTACTTCGTAAGGCGTTTCCTGTTCGATCTGCCGAAGACGGTCGGCGTAACGCTCCAGCTCTTTTACCCGTTCCACTTGGTCGTGATGGGCAGGTCCGTAGACAATGTGCGGCGACAATACCGAAAATCCGGTAAACTCCAATATGCCGCGGTGAATTGGACGCAGAATGGAATGAATGTCGCCGTTCCAACCCCCTTTTTCGTAGTGAGACCCGGCTCCACCGGTGGTTAGCGAGAGAAGGGCCCGTTTCCCTTTGAATACTCCGGTCTGGTAAAAGCGCCCATTTCCGTATGTGCGTCCCATGGCAAATGTGCGATCGAGCCAGCCTTTTAAGATGGCAGGTAACCCGAACCACCAGAGCGGGAATTGCCAGATCGTCAGATCGCACCACTCAATCTTCTCCAGTTCCGCTTCCAGGTCGGGAGCAAAACCACCGACCTCACTGGCGTGAATCTCCTCCGCCTGCGGTTTAAAGAAATCGGGATCTTTGACCGTAGTAAAATTGTGCCGATCGGATACCGGATTGAACCGCATCGAGTAGAGATCGGAAGTTCGGACGGGGTGCCCTTGCTTGGTCAAGAGCTGGTATGCTTCGCGAAAAAGAGCGCCATTGAAACTCTTAGGTTCAGGATGCGCGAGAACCAGGAAAATATTCATACGGGGTGGACGCTGGCACTTAAGTCCGATTTTGACAACTAGGCACCTTTTTGTTACCTAATGGCTTAGACTGATCCCGTGTCGATCAAAATTGTCTGTCTGATTTATGGGAGAAACGCGGTTTAGAGGTAAATACGTGCCCTGCTCGGTCGAAGTGACCTTGAAGGTGATGGGCGGGAAATATAAACCGCTTTTGCTCTACCTCTTAGAGGAGTGGAAAGTGCTGCGGTTCGGAGAACTCCGGCGTCTGGTACCGCACGCCAGCAAGAAAATGTTGACGCAACAGTTGCGCGAACTGGAATCGGATGGCCTGCTCGACCGGAAGGTTTTTCAGCAGGTTCCACCGAAAGTGGAATATTCGCTAAGCCGGCGGGGGAAAAGCCTGGCGCCAATTCTGACTGCGATGGGAGCCTGGGGAAAAAAGTACGCCGCTGTGTATCAAGACAAGGAGTAGCTAAAACCACTCAACCAAGGAACCTGTGTTATGCCTCTTGCCCGCATTGATCTACCCGCTGGAAAACCGCCGGAATACGGTCGCGCTGTCGCCGACGTTGTCTATGAGGCGATGATCACCACGCTCAAAGCACCAAAAGATGACCGCTTCCAAATAGTCAGTGAGCAAACGCCGCAAACGCTGTTTATCGATCCGACCTATCTGGGCATTGAGCGAAGCGCGGATGCCCTGATCATTCAGCTCACCCTCAACGAAGGACGAACAGTCGAAGTCAAGAAAGCCTTCTACAAAGCGGTTGCCGACGGGCTGCGCGATCGAGTCGGCCTGAGACGGGAGGACGTTTTCATCAATCTTGTCGAGGTGAAAAAGGAAAACTGGTCTTTCGGCAACGGTATCGCGCAGTATGCTTCGTGACTGTTCCGACGGATAGACTCACACAGGAAGAAGGAGTAACGGCCGAGATGCCTGGTAGGAACGCCCAGCCGCAATCGTTACATCCATCTTGAGCATTAGCGGTGTAGCTTCGATGCGGCTGAATTGGGTACTGCGGCATCTCTTTACGCATCTCATCTTGAGTCAGTAGTCGCAGCCTCAATCAAAAAAAGAAGAGGCCAGGCATTCCTGACCTCTTCGGTTACTTGCAAGCGTTGCGGTCTTACTTACTTAGAATGCAAACCGTAGACCGGTGCGAACGAGGCCGTAGTCGTTTTCCCCGTTTTCTACGAACGTGTAACGACCATCAGCGAACACGCCAATATTGCGGGTAAAGCGATATTCAACACCTAATCCGACATGTCCCTGGAACAGAATATCGTCATTGTTATGACCCCGAACGGTTCTGCTGAATCCATTGATGGTGGTGTTGAAGATGTTGCTTCCGTTACCGGGCACGAAGCCACCAATTCCAGCAAACCCATATGGAGCCCATCCGGTATTAGCAATGGGGAGACGGCCGATCAGGTTCAAACCGAAATCCCCGCTCACATCGTGATTAGAGCGTTCACCGGTGCCTCGAAGCGCTGAGCCTTCCAATCCCAGACCAAAATTTCTGGTGAAGAAGTAATTGATACCAGCGCCTCCGCCCCATGCGTGATTTCCGAGATAGCGACCAGCATCCGGGCCTGAGGGGGCGTAGGCGCCGAATACATCGATCTGCCATTCATGGTCGCGATAGAGGCTTTCCACGGGAGGCGGGGGAGGAGCGACCACAGCTTTCGAGCTTGCTACCGTTTCCCCCGCAAACGACGGCAATGCTTGCAAGGCGATTACCGCAACGGCCAAGGCGATTATTTTTTTCATAGGCTAATAATGTACTGACTAATGTACTGACCCATCGTTGTTAAACGTGGGGCAGTTTAACTTGGTTGCAAAAATTCTGTTGTAAAGCGGCTAAGACAAAAAAGTGACGGCAAGAAAGCAAGATCCTTGCCAGTGCTCTCTGGTAGATGTTTCGCGGGGGATGGATGTTACAAAATTATTTGAACAAAAATCAGCAAACTGCGTCACGCGGAGGCAATTACTGCAACATATTTTTGTGTAATTGATCTATCAACTCGGCTATCTTGAAAACAGATAAATGAATAACTCTTTTTCTAGATTCAATAACTTCTTCCTAGAGCGGACGTTATGCATCTAATCACGTATTTCGCGAAATTTTTGCCGAAGGCGTCGCGCAATGTCGCTGATCAGACACACTTGCGGGATTCCGTAGTCGCCGCTAGATCACCTTGCAGGAACAGTGAGAGCTGCATGCAACCTCTAGGTAAGTAGTGGCCGCCACCAGGCATACCAGGCCGGCTTTGTGCCATCGGGCTCAATTGGATGAAGCGCTCGCTTCTGGAACCTGTTATCGCAGTGCTTAATCACCGCCGCAAATTTCGGCAGCGACATCAGCTCGTAGGGTTTGATCAGGTATTCTTCTTCCCGAGTCCTTGTGACGCTGGTGCTGCCTCTGCCGCGGGTATACGATTTCTTCCAGATCATTTTCTTGCCGATGAAATCTGCCGACGTTTCAGCGCAGCTGCGATCGGCCGCCTTGAAAATAACGCGATTTCTGAGGTTCAACGTCGTCACATCTGCTTTGTCCCGGCTACCGAGAGCAGGCAGAAAGGAAGTTTTGGATTGTGTCGCCATCACTGTCGTTGTCCGCGCCTGGCGCAATATGTCGACATTGCAATCCGACTCGGTGATGAAGCGTTGAGCTTCGTCCTGCCAGCAGATTAGAAGGTTGTCTTCTTCCAGCGATCGCTGGTCCTTTGCCCGGGGATCGAATCGGCGAAGCGCATGGTTGTAAAACAAGAGCTTCAACAGAGTCATGATATAACGGCGCTCCGTCTGGTATTTCTGGGGCATGGAGATACAAATGATTGCACCCTCGTCCAATGCAGCGAACTCGAAAGAATTGGTTTCGGCTCCAAACACTTCGACGATATCCGGGTTGGTGAAGTAGCTGAGATAGTTGGAGATGGTCGAGATGACGCCCCCTAATTGTTCGGCCGGCTGCCGCAGGTAGCCGGTCAGGAAATGGTCGTAACACTCGCGCGCGCCAGGTTCTCCACGATCCTTAAGCGGCTCCAATTGTTGAAGCATAGCTTTGAGGATTTGCTGGTGTTGCAGGACTTCGAGAAGGTGATGCATCGTCGGGGTCAAGCTGAGCAAACGGAACAGCTGGATACCTTGGCCGATGTGAACATGCGCTTGCGTTTTGAAGAACCCTTTATCCTCGCTTCCTGATGCGAGCGCGGACGCAGTATCGACAATTGCCGTGGCGTAGGTTGATGCAGGGATTGTAAGATCCGAGAGCAGGTTGAATCGAGCGGGAGGTTTCCAATCGTGGTCAGCATGGTTCGGCCGGGTCTGCAGCAGCACTAGATCATGTTCTCTACCGTAACGCACCGCCATCCGCGTAAGGGTTTCATGGTAGATTCCTTTCTCGTCGCAACAAATGCCTCCCCAATCCGGATGATGCTGGAAAACGGAGTGCATCAGTAAGTTGATTGCGTATGTCTTGCCGGAACCGGTGTCACCGGTAATTAACCAGCCGCGACAGAAATCGTTGAGATCCCATTTCAGCCCGGCTAAGCAGGCCGTAGTGCTTTGGCCGTAGCCGTGGCGTCGAGGCACAAAGAACCAGGAGGCCGGCATAGACACCAACAAAGGTAGATAAGCTATCCAGCCGATGACGGGGTGGAGAAACCAGGCGGCAATGCTACAAATGAACCAGAGAATAAGCGTTGGGCCGGAGAAGAGACCAAGCAACCGTTCTCGTGCTTGCTGCTGCCTGATCCACCTGCGCGCCGCCAGTAGGCCGGCCGACACTAGAACCCGCTCAGCCGAATAGTGGACCCGGCGGATGATTTCGTTGTCCAGTAACACGGAGACGGAAAATCGGAGGGCCGCAGCGTTCAGGAGTTGAATCTTGATCTGATAGCCGTCCGAGCAAGGGACAACGATCGGTGATGATGCATTAAGGGTTATCGTGGTGCCGTCGGCATCAATGAATTGTAAAGGGTTTGTGTTATCCGGAGTGAGACCGGAAACTTCGCTTGCTTGGGAGGCAGTGCCGGCAATGGCGACCATGCGTAAGAAATAACATTATAAATTTAGGTTGTCAACTTTTAGGAACAGGTCTCCGGTTTGACCGTGGATTGACCTTCCAGGTCGACAGTTCATCGGCATAAAAAGCTGTTGCTCGTGGACCAGAGCACCTTGTAAGGATTGAGCGGTACATCCAGAACCATCCACGGATACATCGACCGGGGGCGGGGAATGATCTTGGATCGTGAAGAGTTGGGTCGCTGCGACGCTTTCTTCGACCTGGAAGGTCAATCCGCCAATGGCGAGATCAAGTCGGAGGCTTGCGTACTCCCGTTCAAGCCCAAACCCGCTACATCGGCTCGATGCCAAGCTTGCGGAAAAGCTTGCGATCGTGGTCGAGCTCCGGATTTTTCGTCGTTAACAGGACGTTGCCGAGAAAAAGAGAATTGGCGCCGGCCAGGAAACAGAGGGCGTGCAGCTCATCACTCATATACTGGCGCCCGGCCGAAAGGCGAACAACGGTGGCCGGCATCATGATCCGGGCTGTCGCTATGATCCGGACGATCTCAATCGGGTCCGGTCGCTTGGCTTGTGCCTGAACCGGAGCGCCTTCTACCTCGTTCCAAAGATTGATCGGCACACTTTCCGGATGTTCGCGAAGGTTCGCCAGAACCAACAGCATTTTCAAACGATCCGCGACGGTTTCGCCAAGGCCGATTATCCCCCCGCAGCAGACCTTCATTCCGGCGTCACGAACTCTTTCGAGCGTATCCAGACGATCCTGAAAGGTACGAGTCGTAATAATCTCCGGATAATATTCAGGGGACGTATCAATGTTGTGATTATAGAAATCGAGCCCGGATTCGCGTAGCTTTTGCGCCTGCTCCGCGGTGAGCATGCCGAGCGTCGCGCATGTTTCCATGCCAATCTTTTTGATCGATTGGATCGCTTCGCAGACTTGCGCCAGGTCCCGGTCCCGCGGGTTGCGCCAGGCGGCTGCCAGGCAAAACCGTGTAGCGCCTGCGGCTTTCGCCTCTCGCGCCTGATCGACGATCGCTTCTGGCGCCATCAACCGAGTCGAGGCGACCGCCTGATGATGCGCACTCTGTGAGCAATAGGCGCAATCTTCCGGACAACTGCCGGTTTTGATCGATAGAAGCGCGGATTGCTGGACCCGATTACTGGGGAAAAAACGTCGATGGAGAGACTGAGCCCGAAAGACCAGGTCATTGATCGGAAGCTGGTAGATCGCTTCCGCCTCTTCCAGCGTCCAATCATGCCGGATTGATACTCGCAACGAATCTGACGATTCAGCAAGACCTTCGGAACAAATCATGCAACTGCTGACCTTGAACGAAAACCGGTGATCCGTAAACCGTATTTCGAACCTCTACTTACCCCAACGATTAACAACGGCGTTGGTTACGGCTTCACGCACAGCCTCATGACGCATCGCCCATTGGAACTGGAAAATGGGGTTGTCATATTGTTCGTCGAACTCTCGTTTCATCGCTTCGGCAATCTTTGCTGCAGTCACCGAGCCGCGTATCCGTGAAGCAACGTCATCGACGATCTCCAGGCAATACGTAATGACCATCCTCGCAGCGCGAAGCGACAAATCGTCAAGCTCTTCAGTGCAAACTAAAAAGAAATTTTCCCACGTGACTTTAGAGACGCCCCTTAACCACTGCTCTTTGCCTTCAAAAAAGGCGCCTTCCTTCCGATAAGGTTCTAACAGCTCATCGAGCGACTGCGGATTTTCCTCTGTTCCAAACGTCCATTTCGCTTGTTCTGTCGCAGTCTGACGGGTTTCTTTTGCGATAGCCATTTTTAGTGCTTCTTTTTGCAAATTCCGTGTGCAATTCTTCTAACATCGTAATCCCCAAAAAGTAAAGTGCGCAAATATAACAAAGTTTTTCAGACGTTACCAGTACTAAAGACCGAGGACCAACTCGGTTTTGGAGACGATCTGATCGAGGCGTTTTATAAGTTAACCCCAGCCGAAAGGAAGGTCGTGAGTAGTGTCCTCGATCGCCTCAAGCCGGGTGTTACTGACTATGAATACGACGACTTCGATGCGTTGCCGGCCGTGCTGAAACTGCTGACCTACCATCGGTTGGTTCTACACAATGGCGACAAACAGAATTCTGTACTTTATGCCCGTTGGTTGAGCTCGGTGACGATGGTTGAGAGAAAAATGAATCTCCGCCTCGACTCCGGCCTGATTCCGCATTTGGAAAGGCTAAAGGAGCACCAGAAACGGGATGCGGAACGAACCGGAGTCAAGTTAGCGAGCCAATATTCCATCCGTTTTTACGAATGGGCCTGGAAATGGCGGCATGTTGGGCTGAAAAGGATTTCGATTCCACAGATTCGCAAAGTGTTAGGCGTTGATGAAGTCCGGGACGTTCAAGGAAATGTCGTGAGTGAGAAGTGTTTGGTTCATTGGCCGAATCTGAAGCAGCGTGCCATTGACCGAGCTCTGGACGAGATCAATCGAAAGACAGACCTGCACGTGCGGCTTGTCGCGGTCGGACAAGCAAAGTATCGCCGGGTTCTTTCCCTAGCGTTTGAGATCAAGGAATTGGAGAAGAAGCGGAGGCAGAAAACGCCTGCATCCTTTGTGAGTTAGGGTGTTTAATCGTGCGACCCGGGAGCTCAGCCCTGCCGGAGTGTGTGCCTAAGGTCCATTGCGTTCTTGATCCGTTTTGTTATGACGGGAAAAAGCGATAAACTACCGCGTTTCCGGCACCTCAGTGCGGATGAAATTCTCGATATCCGCGCGGTCTCTCTTAATTTTCCTTACAATTTTGCGCAGCCGCCTCAACCAAAGATTCGGTGGTCGCTCTGCGATCTGATCGATCATTCTCGCTTTCCGATGGCAAAAGCGGATGCATGCGACAAATGGGGGCTCAAGTATTTCAGCCTCGAGAATTTTGTTCGGTTGATCGATTCAAGTCAGATCGCGCATCCGGGTTATCTGAGTCCGATGACGGTGGCGAAACTGGTCGCTTACTCTTTGCAAATCGTAGAATCGACCGCGGAATCGATGGAAGAGTTGACCGGACATACGACTTACGATGGCGAACAATTGGTTGAACAGATCTTCGGTCTGGCTGGAGACAACCAGTTTGAGACATCGCCCTGGCAGCAGTTTGTAACAGGCACGCGCCATCCAACGGTTCGTTGGGCAATTAACAATGCCGTGATGAATCGATGGGGGGCGGAAGGGTTCGCCCCGGAACGCGCTTCCTAGAATAGCAGCGTCTTTTCCGAATCGGGTTCCATCAGAATCCGGAGCTTCAGATGGCTTGACTCGTGAACCGCTGAGACTCGAAAGTTCGCGAGATCGTCGAGAAGCTGGTTTTTCCCTGAGAAATCTTTACCGAGCGAGATTTCCACGTCAGCGAACGAATAACGGAGAGTAACGAGCCGCTCACCGAGCCTATCGATGCTCAACAGGTAGGAATAAGGAATGACCTTCGTGCGTGGAGGACTGGCAAAAGAGAACGCGCAAGCGACCCCAGCCTGGTGGCCGGGATGGCAGACGTATGCTTGATTCTGGATTGCGGAGATCGTGAGGGATGTAGGCATAACAAGCCTCTGGCTTGACCGTGGGTTGACCTTCCAGGTCGACGATCAAGGATGATAAAAAGCGGTTTTTGGCAAGAATATAACACAGCGCAATTTAGATACAATATTTGTTTTGAATCCTGTTTGATTTGCCACGACGTGGCAATTGACGTTAGCCCAGGGCCAGGGGCTTGGCTCTTTAGACGTCTGGAGATCTAGAATGGTTTGGTTCATTGGACAGGTCGGAACGAAAGAAGCGGCGAGGCCGCGAATCAAGAGAGCCTAGGCTATTTTGAACTGCGGCTTCGCCGCAGGTATCCAGGGCTAAAGCCCTGTGCGAATATCCGCTGCTCCTTCGGAGCGCAGACCCACCTACTGATTGCTCCGCTGCAGATCTCCTCGCGACGGCTGCAGCAGCGACAACGCTTCGCCTACGAGAAAAAGCGACCCGGCGATGAGGATTGGCTGGTCGAATTTTTGAGCCGCCTCGATCGCGTCGGTTAATGATTCGAATGATGGTGTTCCCGGCGGAAGCAACGAGACAAGCTCGGCCGGTGGCATTGCTCGGCGATTCTGGAGCGGGACGGCGACGAAACGTTGGGCAATTTCGGTGAGCGATCTGCTCATGATCGAAAGATTCTTATCGCGGAGACCGCCGAAAATGATCGTTGCGCGCACGTCTCCCATTTCTTCTTTCCAGGTTGTCACGAGTCTGTGGATCGCAGAAGGGTTATGGGCGCCGTCGAGAATAATTCGCTCGCCACATTGTTGAAAACGGCCCGGCCACGACACATTGGCTAAACCGTCCGAAATATGCTGACTGGTTGTTTGGATGCCCGCTTTCCGAAGGGCAGCCACGGCGATCGCAGCGTTGATCTTTTGATGAGAGCCCGCCAACCCAATCTGGTAACCCTCTATAGGCGAAGTGACATACTCCAACGAAGCGGAGCGCACAGCGGCTGTCATTTCGATGACTGCGCTGGCTTCGGCCTGTTGTGGTCCGGAGACGACAGGGGTGCGAGGCTTAATGATGGCCGCTTTCTCTGCAGCGATTTTTGCCAGCGTATCACCCAGGATATACTGGTGATCGAGATCGATCGAAGTCAAAACCGATACCAAAGGGGTCACAACATTCGTTGCATCGAGCCGGCCTCCCAGGCCCGTTTCCAGGATTGCCAGCTCGACTTTCTCCTGTCGAAAATGATCAAACGCCAGAGCCGTCGTGATCTCGAAAAAGGTTGGATGATGTTCCGGTTCGATTAGTGCGCGAATTCTTTGGATGCCCGAGACGACTGCATCATCCTCAATTGGGCTACCCTTGATCTGGATTCTTTCGTTGAATCGCACCAGATGAGGTGAGGTAAATAAACCGGTTCTGATTCCGTGAGCCCGGGCAATAGAATCGAGGAAAGCGCAGACAGAACCTTTGCCATTGGTTCCTGCAACATGAATGCATCTGAGCTCGGCCTGCGGATCGCCCAAAGCGGACAACAGACGGCGTACGTTGTCGAGCCCGAGCTTAATTCCAGAATCCTGAGTGCCAAAGAGCCACTCGATCGCGGTGGTATAACTCACGTTGTGGCAGTTTTTAGCGGGACGCCGTTGTGAGATAGGTCAGCGCTGACACCAGCGTAGAGCGTAATTCTTTCCGGTGAACAATCCGGTCAATCAGCCCGCGTTCCTGCAGGAATTCGGCGGTTTGAAAGCCGTCTGGCAAATCTTGATGAGTTGTCTCGCGGATGACACGCGGCCCGGCGAACCCGATCATACAGCGCGGCTCGGCAAGAATGAGGTCACCAAGTGAAGCAAAGCTGGCCATTACTCCGGCGGTGGTCGGGTGGGTCAAAACCGAAATGTAAAGCAAACCCGCGGTGGCGTGGCGGGCGAGCGCGCCACTCGTCTTGGCCATCTGCATCAAGCTCAACATTCCTTCATACATCCGTGCTCCGCCAGAAGAGCAAACGATGATGACAGGCCTTTTGTCTTTGGTGCTGGCCTCAATCAACCGAGTGATTTTCTCACCGACCACCGAACCCATGGTGGCGGCAAGAAAGTTGAAGTCCATAGCGGCAATTGCGACCGGTTTCCCATCCATTTTACCGAATCCAGTTAGAACCGCATCTTTGAGTCCTGTTTTTTCCTGATAACTTTTGAGTCGATCTGTGTAACTGGCGACGCCTCGAAAATTCAGGACATCGACGGAGAGCATGTTCGAGTCAAATTCCTGAAACGTCCCCTCGTCGGTCAAGTTAGCGATCCGGTCCTTAGCCGACAGGGTGAAATGGTAGTCGCACTTTGGACATACTCGTAGATTCTTTTCGAGTTCCAGCGTGTGGATCACCTCACCGCAATCGGGACATTTTTGCCAGAGACCTTCAGGCATTTCTTTTTTCTTGTTGGCAGAGAGCTTCAGCGATGGTTTCTGAAAGATTGGCATGTTGTTTCCTGGCGAGCTAACCGCGGGCTACGGTGATGGCGCGGACCGATTCCGCCCCATTGGCTAAAAGCGTCGTGGCACAATTATGGAGCGTAGCCCCCGTCGTCAGAACGTCATCCACCAGCACCAAGTTTTTTCCGCGCACGGACTTATCTTCGCTCAGACCAAAGGCGTTGCGCAAGTTCTGCATGCGGTCGATTCGATCGAATCGTGTTTGCGTGTTGGTATAAACTCGACGTACCAAGATATTCCAAACCGGGATCCGGATCTTACGGGACAAGGCCCGGGCGAGCGCTTCCGCCTGATTGAATCCTCGTTCTCGCTGGCGAGCCGGATGTAACGGCACCGGCACAAATGCATCAATCGGTATTTCCTGAAGCCGATCGTCGTTTGCTGCTTCAGACAAAAACTCTGCAAGCAAAGGGCGCAAGTAGGAGTGGCCATTGTATTTGAATCGATGCACCAGCTCACGCATAGTCCCGCGGGCCAGGTAAGCCGAAACAGCGCAGCGAAATGCCGGTTGCCAATCTTCGCAATTGGGACAATCGAAAGGGCCATCGATCACCCCCTCAAACGGCCGTGAACAGGTTTGGCAGAAAGGTGGTTTAATCGGCAGCAGCGCCACGCGGCAGCTGCTGCAAAGCAGCTCTCCAGGCGGTTGAGGTTCGCCGCAAACTACGCAATTGGTGGGATAGAATAGCTCAACCAGCGTGTTGACCGTTCGCGCGAGAGGTGGTGTCACGCAGAAACAATAACCAGATCAGGAACCAAAGAAAAAGAAGGATCAGCAGGGAGCCCAGCCCGAAAGTCAGATCCTGACCGAACCATGGCATCGCGTCTTTTGTACGATGGGTCAGCTTGCTGAAACTCATCTTCCCAAATACAACACCCGCATGAATGCCTATCGGCAACCAGAGTGATCTGGTTTTCACCGCGGCGTGCGCAAGCATGAGTCCGAGGATACAAATGCTCGAGAAAAGGCCGGATAAAAGAATTGGATCGGAGAATTGCCAGAAGACCTCTGGGAGCAGTTGGAACGCAGAGTACCAATGCACGTCCACAGTCTGGTCATGCGGAGGCTTAACAAAATGCAGGATCGAGAAAAGGGCCGAACTAACAACAATGGCGGGTAGTGTGCTCATCGATTTCCGGAAGAGGCCAAGAATTGCGCCCCGAAAGAGCGATTCTTCAATTATTGCCACAACGATAGCTGTGACGAAGATCCGCGGTAACTGGCCCCAGGGTGGTGGCTCTTTTAATGCCGCGATTTCAGCTACTAACAGGCAAACACCCAGACCTAAGACGATCGCGGTGGAAACGGCGAAACCGCCGGCAAGATGAAGAATGCGCCGCGGATTTCGGGCAAGCCCTAAGCTGGCAAATTGGTGAAGCCCGATCCAGCGCAGCACCGGAATCAAGAGCACGAAAGCGGAAAACAGCACAGATCGATTGAAGTACCGCGCGAAGTCTGTATCCCCGAGGAAAGCCAAGCTTTTGATTGCGGATAGATGTTGCCCGGCCCAATAGAACCAGGGAGCGATAATTGCGGCAAGCAAGACAGTTCCGAGCAGATAGACGAGAATTTTCAGGCCGGAGTTCAAGAGGGAAAGCAATTAGCTTGGATCAGCAGCATCCGCAACCTGGGAGTGGGGTGCCGGGAAGAGGTGAGAGGTGAGAAGTGAGATGTGAGAGGTGAGAGGTGAGAAGTGAGAGGTGAGAGGTGAGAAGTGAGAGGTGGATCGTGATAGGGCGAGACGGCGAAACGGCGATTTGCGTAGCGGAGTGGTCATAGATGTTAGCCCAGGGCTTTAGCTCTGGGTTGGTACGGATAAGAGGACCGCCTTGAAAGGGCGACCGAATCGGGGATCGGCCGAGAACGAGTATGAGTATCCTACGCCGGGGGAACGGCAGACGGTGGACTGGCGACGGTCGGGAGTCTGCGTACAGTCTCGATCGAATGCATAATCGGCACGCATGGACGGAACGAGACGAGGATGGAATCAAACGGGAGGTTCGCGTGATCAAACGTGGTGGTGTTTGGCGTTTCCAGTCAAAGCGGCCGGATGAAGAGCGATGGATTTACTACGACCAAACGCCGTTGCACGACTTGGAGAAATTTCGCGATGTACTTTTTCGGAAATATCAACGCCGAAGGGCTGCCTACGAAGATGTGCGATGGACGGAAATAGAGCTGGTACGGTTAAAGAGCGAGGTGAGATAAGAGTTGGCAACCCTCCCGACGAAAGAGCTATCATCGCGCCGGGATAACTAAAAATTCTCGTTGAACGCCCCTTTGACCCGAAGCTTTCCGTCCAGGAATTCAAAAATTTCGGTCGATATCGGCCACGGGTGGTTGTGATAAAGGCTTAGGATCTCTTCCGCGAAGGATTGCACGTTCACCGCCAGCCGCGGGAAAAGGAAAATTGTTTGCCGGTTTGGAATTGCTACCAGGCAGTCCGGCCCGAGAACGCGTCTGTATCGGTTACCCAACTCGGGTAAGAGTAGAATGGTCGATAACGTTGGATCGTCGCTACGAAAACAGAGCGCTGTCACTGTCCCACGAGAATCGCGGACAACTTCGGGATCTAGATGTTGGAGTAATTGGCGGCCATGCGCGGTCGAATCCCGTTTTGCCGCCTGGCGAGCATCGGAATCGGCGGGTACGGAGGAGACCAGATCCTCGCCCTCGACGCGATAATAGTCGAATACGGTCTTGGTTGTGCCTTCAATCGGTTCTGAGGCGGCATACCGATAAAAAGCGGGGTCCGCAATCAGCAGCAAATCTGCGGCTTTGCCTGAGCCGGCAGCCAGAAGCGTAAATAGCAGAAAGATCGCGTGTCGATGGTTCAGTTTGCAGTTTCTCGGTGGTCGCGTACTTCTATTCAGCATCATGATCTCCTTTCTCGATGGGGAACTTGTAGAAGTCCTGCCAACGCAAGTAATCATTTCTGTTCAAGGCGTTGGGTATCTTGTTCAAATTCCGCTCTCAAGTTTTGATCGATTGCCGCAGCCCGGAGCGCGGGTGCGATTATTGACGCATTTCGTAGTTCGAGAGGATGCACATTTGTTGTTTGGTTTTGTTACTGCGCCTGAGCGGGACCTGTTTCGATTGCTTTTGCAGCATGTTTCGGGTGTCGGGCCTAAACTAGCTTTGGCCGTGCTAAGCGGCATGAGCGTGAACCAGTTCAAGTCGGCCGTTGTGAACCGCGATATCGACGGCCTGGCGAGATTGAAAGGAGTCGGAAAAAAGACAGCCGAAAGAATCATTCTGGAGCTGAGAGACAAATTGGGTGTAGCGGCTGCGTGGGAGGTAACCGCGGCTGGCCGGGACGATCAGCAAACACGAATGAATGACGCCGTGCTAGCCCTTATTTCTCTCGGATTCAAGCAGGTCGAAGCGCAGAAAGCGGTACGCGAAGTACTTGCGGCAAAAGCATCTGACGCTGCCGATACGGAAGAACTGGTCCGCCAAGCCCTCAAGCTTCTTGCCTAGCGCATGGTGGGATCAGTCGAACTCGAGCGTATCCAGAAAATTCGGGACCAGTTCCCGAAGGAAGGACTTTTCGCCCGGAAAGAGTGGCTGCTGTCGCCTGAACCTTTTCTGATCAGCCCCGCGTTTGCCGATGAGCTCGAGAGGCTTGGGCATTGGCTACTGAAATTTGTCAAAGCGGCCAATCTCTTATATCAGCAGAGCGTTAAAGGAAAACAACCCGCCTGGATAGCGCAATACCTCGATGCGGGTAAACCGCCGGAGTTGATCGAGCTCGGCCGGAAGTTCCGAGACGAAATTCCGAGAGTCATTCGTCC
Source organism: bacterium (assembly GCA_046727495.1). Lineage (GTDB taxonomy): Bacteria > Verrucomicrobiota > Verrucomicrobiia > Chthoniobacterales > JAFAMB01 > JBKPBY01. Next base: position 18,949 of record JBKPCS010000188.1, read on the forward strand.
CGATTTAATTCTGACAGAAGAAGGATACTCAATTTCCGAGCTCGACTCTGTGCCGGGCGGAATTGGTCTTACGGGCTGGCTGAATCAGACCTACAGTGCGCTCGGATTCGATGTCTTGGGAGGAGCCGACGGCGTCCTGGAGGGATTTCGAGGCATTTTACCTCAAGGACAAATTGCGATCGCCAGCGAGTCCGCAACCTACGAACCAGAGATGCGGTGGCTGTGCCGTGAGCTGAATCAGAGATACGGTGATCATTGGAAAGTGGTACCGGCTGAACAGGCGGACTTTCAATCACCCGATCCATTCTACCGGTTTTTCGAACTATTTGACCTGCCTAACTTGCCTCCTCGAGCGTCGTTGCTGGCGGCGGCCCAATCCGGGGACCTGCAAATAACGCCGCCGCTAAAGCCGTACCTCGAGGAGAAACTTTGGTTTGCGCTTTTCTGGGCTCCGCCGTTGCAACAGTTCTGGCGCCGGCACTTAAGCGATCGTCATTGGCGTAAGCTTCGGTCGTTGATCCCTCGGAGTTGGGTGGTGGATCCGGCTCCCGTTCCACATTACGCAGTCATCCCTGGACTCGGAATTCAGGATTGGCGCGACCTGAAGAATTTTAGTCAGAAACAACGCGAATATGTTTTGAAGATCAGCGGCTTTTCCGAGCTCGCCTGGGGTGCCCATGGCGTGTTTATGGGCCAGGATTTACCTCACAAGGAATGGGCCGATCGGATTGATAACGCCATCGGTTTGTTTCAGCGGAATCCATTTATCCTGCAGAAATTCTTTAAGGGACGTCTGGTGGATCAGCCGGTCTACGATCCGAGGACAGAATCGATCAGCACGCTCCGGGGCCGCGTTCGTCTTTGTCCTTATTATTTCGTGGTCTCTGATAAGGAGATCCGCCTGGGCGGCGCGCTAGCTACCATTGTGCCGGCTGATAAAAAGATTCTACACGGCATGAGGGATGGGATCATGGTCCCGACAGCGGCGAAAGTGTGAGGAGGTGGAATACAGAATACGGAATACAGAATACAGAATACGGAATATAGGAGACAGAGTACCGGAGACAAAAGATAGAAGACAGAAACAGAACCTGCTGTATCCTGTATTCTGTCTCCTACTTATCTATCGCTACCTCGCGTCCGCCTGCGATTGAATCGGCTACTGCCTGTACGACTCGCATATACCGGACCCCCTCTTTGAAACCTGGTTGAGGATGGATGTTAGCCGGGGAACGAACGGCAGCGATAAAGTCTTCTTCGACGCTCCAGCGTTGCTCTAATTCTTTTGGAATTTCGATCGGAGCCGCTTCCTTGTCGCCAAGCCGCCCACCTGTAATCCGGTCAGTTTCGAAATCGTAGATCAGCATTCCTTTATCGCCGAATAGCTGGAGGCGGTCACGCTTATCGAGTGGAGCGATGCCGCTGAACTCCATTACGCCTTCTATCCCATTTTCGAACTGGCATAGCACTACCACCAAATCGGGTATCCTGATTTCGTATCCCTGGCGGATTGGGGTGATAGTTTTCTGCTGTGCAAATACATGGGTTATCGGACCAAACCAGCGCTGCACGACTTCGGCATAGATTCCGAGCGTTAGTACATTCAGACCTGAGAGTTCTTCGCGCTGACGCCAATGCGGCGGGGTCTCGGGATCGATATACTCACTGGAAAAGCTCTGGAGTCGCAGATGATGCGGTATTCCGAGGAAACTCTCTGCCATTAATTTCTGCACGAACAAAGTTCCTCGCAGGCCGTGAGGAGGACAGACCATTGTTACGAGATGCGGATTTCTCTGGGATGCCGCCAGCATCTCTTCGGCTTCAGCCAGATTCAGCGCCATGCGCGCCTGGCAAAACACATGTTTGCCGGATTCGAGAGCCGAAACGGCGATTGTGCAGTGGAGGTAGGGTGGAGTAGCGATCCAGATAATATCGATATCGGGATCGGAAACAAGCTCAGCCCAGTTTCGATGCGGAGCCGCTTCCGGAGCGTATTCTCGGCAAAATTGCTCTGAGCTTTCATAGGTCGAGTTGCAAACAGCGGCGATCTCAACATCGGCGATCTTCTTAAGCGCCGGAAGATGGCGCGTTTTCACGATGTTTCCGGCGCCAACGATCCCAATTCTTAACTTAGAATGCCGAGTAGACATGAAGGGGTAACGTTACGTTAATGGGAGTGAGACAACTTTGTCAGTAATTTGTTTAACCCAAGATTCCGGCGCAAGGCGAACGGTCGACCAAAAACCGTAAACCCCGAAAGCATTCGGGGCAGGCGCGGCTCCTGTCAGCTAACTCCTACAGTCGGCAGATGGCAGATTCGCTGAACGCAATGGTCCCACGTCTCGTGTCCGGTAAGAATTTCAATCTCAACGCGGAGATAAAAAATTGGGACCGTTAGCGGGTCTATTTTGGGAAAACGAACAGCGTCTTTTTCAGTCGTGATAATAGCATGGACATCCCGTTTGACGCAGCGCTGTAGAAACGTCTGAAGCTCTTTCTCCGTGTAGCGATGATGATCGGCAAAGTGCCGCGACAATTCGATCTTTGCGCCAAGGCTTCGAAGCCCTGTTTCGAAACTCTCCGGTGCCGCGATACCGCAGAGCGAAGCGATGTACAGATCCTGCAGATAATCGAGAGGGAGACGTTCGTCCCGGTAAACATGCTGAAGATATAGCGGGCGGTGCGCGCATTCGATGATCTCAGCAGTTCTATTGTACCGGCGAATCCGTTGGATCAGAGCGTCATTCGACTCTCCGTTGCATTTGGTAATCAGAATGTAGCTTGCCCGCCGAATATTTCGGGGAGGCTCGCGTAGAGTGCCTCTGGGGAGCAAGTGCTCGTTACCGAACGGTGCCTGGCGATCCACCAGGACGATATCAAGACGATGTTTAAGATGGAGATACTGCAAACCGTCATCCAGCAGCAGAGTGTCGACATCGAGGGCTTTAATTGCATGCAACCCGGCTTTCACTCTGTCTTTGTCGACCACCACGGCAACGCCACGCAAATTAGAAGCCAACATATATGGCTCGTCGCCGGATGTAGCGGAATCGAGCAACACGTTTTTGCCGTCGGAAACGATGCGGGGTGGATCTGGCGTATTCTGGTCGATCAAACGCTCTAACCAGCTTTTTTTCCGTCGCTTGTCGACACTCTTGTAACCACGGCTCAGGATGGCGACTTTGCGTCCCCCGCGTTGGAGCGCGCGCGCGAACTTTTCTACTACCGGGGTTTTCCCGGTCCCTCCGACAGTTAAATTCCCGATGCTGATCACCAAACACCCAAGCTGATGCTCCTTTAGAATCCGGTTTCGGTACAGGTAGAGCCGGGCTTGAACGATTGCCAGATAGATGAACGACAGGGCACGCAAAATAACTCGAAGAAGCGAAGCGCGAAAGCCATGCCTCTTGTTGAGGATGACTTCGATGGCGTACTGTTCGAGGTCGTCAAGCCAACGTCTCATTCTGAAACCTGGGGGACAAGATTTTTGCGCCAGCGTTATCGGCACTGACGATTAGCACTTTTGCGTTTGCTTCCGCAGCGCTTTTCTGCATCGCGGCTGCGACCTTTTCGCCATCCGTTAACGTTAAACATGCGATTGTTGACCCTGATCCGCTCAAGAATCCACCGAGGGCCCCGCTTTTTGCCGCCGCGTCTAGTACTTTCCGAAGAAAAGGAACAAGCGGCTCGCGGTACGGCTGATGGAGTCGATCTGCGAAGGCGTTCTGCAGGAGATCATAACGTTTGGATGCAAATGCTGCCGCGATCCGGCTTACGTTAGCCAGGTTTTGCACAACAGCTTCCCGTGGATAAGTCGCCGGGATTACTTTACGAGCGTCGCTGGTCTTCACCTCGAAATCGGGAACAAATAGAACGAATTTAATTTCTGGGTCGATGTCAAACCGGTCAACTCGATTGCTGGCGCCGTTAACGATGGTGAATCCACCGAAGATAGCTGCTGCAGCGTTATCTGGGTGGCCCTCGAGCTCAGTACATAGATTGCAGATCTGTTCGGAAGCAAGCGGCTGGTTAGCGTAATGGTTGAGAGCGATGAGTACGCCGGCCCGCACTGTCACACTGCTACCGAGTCCTCGAGCGCGTGGAACTTCGCCGGCTATCGTGAAACGAAACGGAAACGGCGAAACGCCGGAATGCCGGAAGAAGAGTTCTGCGGCTTCCGCAACAATCTCTGGCAATGGTACTTCTTCCTCGACTCGATCGATGGTTACCCGATTCCAAAGCTGCAGCGCTGCGCCCAGACAATCGAACCCCGGGCCAAAATTGGAAGTTGTTGCGGGAACCTGGACAGACACGGGCATAGGCGCAAGGATACAAGAGCACAGAAGGGAGAGACAATAGAAGATCGTATCGGCGCGTGGGTGTGTCAGCGTGTCGGCGTGGCCTTACGGCGCTACGCATCTACTCCGATACGCCCACACGCCGACACGCCGATACGCCCATACAATTCCTTCCCGCCCTGGTGCTCACGCGCGCTCCTTGTAATCTTGCAGCCATGACTCGAGCATCAGGTAGAATCGTGCCTCTCATTGTCGCCGTGGCATTTTTTATGGAGAACTTTGATGGGACGGCGATTGCCACAGCGCTGCCAAAGATGGCTGCTTCTTTCGGCGTGAACGCGATCGCCCTGAGTAACGGCATCACCGGTTACCTGGTTACGCTGGCGATCTTCATTCCGATCAGTGGCTGGTGTGCGGATCGTTTTGGCGCGCGTGTCGTTTTCACCACGGCAATCGCCGTCTTCTCCATCGCTTCAATTCTTTGCGGTCTGTCGACCGGTGCGGTGCAGTTTGTTCTCGCCCGTATTTTGCAAGGAATCGGTGGTGCGATGATGGTGCCTGTGGGCCGAATGGTTGTCTTACGGAGTACACCTAAGAAAGATCTGATCCCGGCAATCGGAATGATCGTTTGGCCGGGTTTGATCGCAACGGTTATTGGTCCTCCGGTTGGAGGCCTACTGACAAGCTACGCTTCCTGGCGATGGATTTTCTTAGTTAACATTCCGATCGGTTTGATCGGGATCCTGTTAGTGCAAAGGTTCGTCGAAAACTTTCGTGCGGAAGAACAGCAGCCGCTCGACTTTGGCGGGTTTTTACTTAGTGCAGCTGCGCTCAGCTGTTTCATGTACGGAGTTGATCTTCTGGGACGCGAGAATTCTCGCGGTTAGCTCGGCTGGATCTTTCTGGCACTGACCATTCTCCTTGGCGCGCTAACCCTCTGGTATGAGCGGCGGGTTGAGAGGCCTTTGGTGCGGTTGTCTTTGCTGCGGATCCCGACATTTGCCACAACGTTGATCGCCGGAAACGCAAGTTGCACGGCTGTCGGAGCCGCGCCGTTACTTTTGCCGTTGATGTTCCAAGACGGATTTGGGATGAGCCCGGCGCAGTCCGGCATGCTTGTCCTCCTTTACGCTGGCGGAAATCTTGGCATGAAGACGATGACCACGTGGGTACTTCGACGATTTGGGTTTCGACCCGTTCTGGTGGTCAATACATTGCTAATCGCACTTTTTGCAGCGGCCAGCGGGTTTCTGAGTGCAGGAATGCCGCCTCTTATCTGGGTCATCGTTCTAGTTGGCGCCGGCCTGGTTCGTTCAATGCAATTTACCAGCCTCAACACGCTCGCTTTTTCGGAAATTCCAACCGCCGAGGTCAGTGCCGCAAGCATGATGCATAGTGCCGCTCAACAACTGACTTTCGGTCTGGGAATCGCTTTTGGTGCGATTTCGCTGAGGATCGGGATTTTGTTAGCGGCCGGCCAAACTCTTACCGATTTCCGCGTCGCGTTTTGTATCGTCGCGGCGCTTGCGCTGTTAACGTTCCCGGCGTTTTTGCGATTGGCGCACGATGCCGGTGCCGAGGTCAGTGGACGAACTAAAGGAGAAGAAAAGCTTGCCGATTAGGAGAGAGGGTAGATATGGCGTCCGCAACTAGAAAGATCACCGTGTCAGATTTGCATCCTAGAGGTTTGCTTGATCTGTTTCGGCAGGGAACAACTTGGGTAGCACTCGTTCGGCAGGGTGATGGCAAGCTGGCGGACTTGCCATTGCCTTCGGCAGTAGTTAGCCGAAGGGCAGCGTTAGAATTCTTAAATCAGGCGCTGAACGGGAAACAGCGGTTGTAGAGGGCGGCCCTGCCGATTTACAGAATCGGTAGGGCCGGTTTCCCGGATAACCCGATCTCATCGAGGGTGGCGCGCGCACGAGACCGAGGTGATCTTTCCGCCGTAGTCCCTGCGCTGTGCATGCGCGTCAACTTACGAGTCTCAACAGGGTTGCATTCGGGCGCCGGGCGGTCGAGCTGGGAAGCTCACCCATCCGGCCTTGGTCGGACTAGCAGCTTCGGCCGAATCCTCCGGATTCATCCGCCATTGGCGGATTGATCTTCTAGATCGACCTTCTTCGCCCTGTTCCGAAAAGCGCACCACGATCAAATTGCGATCGTCCATTGCTCTCACGCCGGTTGCCGTTTAGGGTAACTGAACGTATCGGAGATCATCAGTCATGAATAACCAACCAGCTCCCCGTTCGATCGTGGTTCCAATGGTAGTTGAACAAACCGGTCTTGGAGAAAGGGAGTACGATATCTATAGCCGGCTGTTAAAGGATAGAATCATCTTCATTGGGACGGAGATTGATGATCAGGTTGCGAATCTTGTAGTGGCGCAGTTGTTGTTCCTGCAGATGGAAGACCCGAAGAAAGATATCAGCCTATATATCAATTCGCCGGGTGGCTCGGTGACTGCCGGTCTCGCTATATACGACACGATGCAGTTTCTCACTTGCGATGTGGCAACCTATTGTGTCGGCACGGCGATGAGCATGGGATCGTTTTTGCTTGCCGGAGGTGCCAAAGGAAAACGATACGCGCTTCCAAATTCGGATATCATGATTCATCAGACATCCGGTGGAACGGAAGGATCGGCCAGCGATGTCGAGCGCCAGTTCAATCGGATGAAGAATGTACATCGCCGTCTTATCCGGTTGCTGGCCAAGCACACCGGCGAATCAGAAGCTCAGATCGAAAAAGATTCCGATCGCGACTATTTCATGACCGCCTACGAAGCGAAGGAGTACGGCATCGTCGATCACGTTACCGAAACACGGAGAGGGTTTCGCGAAATCGCGCCGGTAACGACCCCCGGGAACGGAGCCTAGCGCAAGCCTTCGGCTTGCGGTTTCCGGTTAGCCGTTTTCGGTCGACGGTTTTCAGTTCTAAAATCGACGGGATGAGGCGATGTCGTATGCCGTATGGGTCCCGATATGACCGATGGACCAACACCCAAACTGGGCGAAGCTTGCGTGTCGATGTCGGGGTGAGCCGTGCCGTGCAGCCCCAATCACCCGGCGTCCCACATATGCTCCAGCCACTCCAAAGCTTTGCTAAAGCTCTGCTTTTGGAGATAATGGGCCAGCATCGGATCGGCATCTTTGGGAAGTTGCCGAACTAGAAGATCGATTCGTTCCGCAGCCTCTTTGAGTTTTGCGAGATGCGCTGCTGGATACTGATCTCGCAATTGATGGTTTGCGATTAGGGCGAGCCTTGTTCGCAGGGCTTCCGCTAGAGCTGGGTAATACTGGTCCACCGTTATAAAGCTGTTAATCGGAACTGAGGTCGGCCAAAAACTAGTTGTAGCTACCATCAGGAAACCGAACACTGCAAACTGAAAACCGAAAAACCGGCAACCATGCCGCGCTTAAGCCGCCATTCGGCGGGCTGATTCGGTGATCGGTTCCGCCCGTGTAACATAGGCCTTTCCCGCCATCAGCTTGGTTGGCGGAGAAGAGGCGACCCGAAAATTCCTCCTTGCCAGCTCCCGTAAGAGCCCTTCCAAAGCTTGAAGCCGGACGTGCGCGCAATCTCCCTCATGCAGCAGTATGATGCATCCGGGCGAGAGAGAGCGTGTGATCCGTTCGACAATTTGATGCGGGTTTCTTAACTGCGTGTCGTACGCGCGCGAGGTCCAACCGATCAAATGGAGGCCTCTTGCCGCAAGAATTGGATGGAGGAAAGGGTTCTTCATCCCCGCCGGAGCCCGAAACAGGTTGGAAATTGGCAGACCAACTCGGGCTGCGGTGTTCGCAAAATCGTCTACTTCGCGCACTAGTTGATCCGGCCGGAGCCGCCAAAAATCGAACTTTTGATGCCTCTGAGTGTGGTTACCAATTGTGTGACCCGCCTCCACGATCGCTTGTGCCAGATCGGGATAGCGAGCGATCTGTCCGCCGATCAAAAAGAAGGTTGCTCGGGCATTGTGCCGCTCGAGCAGCTCCAGCACCTTCGGTGTCGTATCCGGGTGTGGTCCATCGTCGATTGTCAGCCAGACGTCATCCGCGTTCGTATCAAACTGAGTAATGACCGGCCCAAAGCCTTGCCAGGAAGGGATTAGGGTCACTGCCAGGAGGACGAGATGGGACATGAACATTACCCCGAGACCGGACAACCACCCATTTGCCATGGCCGCAAGCGTCACAAATGGAGCCAGGACGATAAACCAGAGTAGTGGCGTCGGACGGTATCGCACGCCGCTTATAAATCAGATGGTGCGGACCAGGCAAAGTCAAAAAAACACTAATGTTTCGACTCCGCCATCCGTCGGATAATAATGAGAGTGCTTCTCAGACGGAAAAAGCGTTAGTGTAGCTTGAAATGTATGCCCCGGAATGAGCGGACATTGGTCGTGAGAAGGACGACCCCCTAGAAAATGTTCACGCAGGGACACCGACTCAAAGTAGCTTTACTAGTAGAAAGTTCGAACGAGTACAGTCGCGGCGTGCTTCGCGGAATCCGGACTTTTGTCAAAGAAAAGAACGAATGGGAGATTTACTTTTCCGAACAGGGCCGCGGCGTGGGACCGCCGCCATGGTTTGACCGGTGGCGAGGGGACGGCATCATTGCCAGAATCGAAAACAGGCAGATCGAGGATGCAGTCACTCGAAAAGGAATACCCGTTGTTAACGTAAGCGCCGCTGAGCTCTCACGCCCGATCCCTACTGTGACCGCAAGTCCGAGGGAAGCTGTTGTCCTCGCTGTTGACCACCTGCTCGAGCGCGGGTTTCGAAACCTGGCGTACTGCGGAGACATTCTGTTCCATTGGTCGAGACGGTTGGAGCAAGCGTTTCGCAAGCATTTGGGAGAGACAGGTTATTCGGCACACGTTTTCAATACTCAACCGGGCGACGCGGCGGATTGGATCGAAGAACAGTCGAAGCTTGCCAGATGGCTAAAATCGTTGCCAAAGCCGGTTGGACTTTTTACCTGCCTGGATATCCGCGGGCAATGGGTGCTGGATGTTTGCCGTCAGGAACCGATTCGTGTTCCGGGTGAAGTCGCGGTGTTGGGATACCACAATGACGAGCTGTTATGCGAGTTATGCGAGCCTCAGCTCTCCAGCATAATCCCTAATGCGCAGCGAGCTGGTTATGATGCAGCTGTCTGGCTCGACCAGCTGATGCATCAAGTGAAGCTTTCGAAGCAGCTCGAGCTCCTTCCTCCGCTTGGGATTGTGGCTCGGGGATCGACCGACGCAATAGCATTAAGCGATGCACAAACAGCCAACGCGATCCGTTTCATTAGACGGAACGCCTGTAAAGGAATCGGTGTCGAGGATGTCCTTGCCGCCATTCCAATGTCCCGGACATTGCTCGAACGAAGGTTCCAAAAGTATCTGCAGCGTTCTCCATATGAAGAAATTCTCCGGCTGCGAATTGAGCGCGTAAAGGAGCTCTTGATTACGACAAATCTGCAGATCGCTGAGATAGCAAAGCAAGCAGGTTTTTCCGGTGTCGAATATCTGAGCGCGATGTTCAAAAAGCGGGTCGGACTCTCTCCCAGAGCGTTCCGCCGCAAAATGGGCGTCAGATAAAAGGGTTCATGGGGGGCGTTCCTTGCAGCGCCGCGTGGGGGGACCTTAGGCCCATCATCATTGCGTTGGGCGCTGCGAGCAGCGCCCCTCCAAAACGTCTGCGCCGACGATTTGTCTTGGCCCTCCTGCCCCCGCGACAGGCTTCTACGCGCTGCGCTAATTTGACGTTGCGCGTTAGGCATTCATAATTAGCGGTTCCGCACCTCGTTAAGTGCAGCGCCGTATGAAGAAGTCGTCTTTGGCCAGCATCCTCTTGGTCGTGTTTATCGACCTGATCGGATTTGGAATGATCATCCCGATCCTTCCTCTTTATGGGAAGCGGTTTGGGGCTTCGGAATGGGAGATCGGCTTTCTTCTCGGGTCATATTCTTTTGTTCAATTTCTAGCATCTCCGGTCGTCGGGTGGTTTTCCGATCGTTACGGGCGCAAACCGGTGTTGTTATGCAGCCTTGTTGGAACGGCTCTTGGGTACTTTCTAATGGCTCGAGCCGACTCGCTGGCAATGTTGTTCGCGGCTCGCATTATGGCAGGCATAACTGGGGCAAGCGTCGGAACTGCCTCCGCATACATTGCCGATATCACGCCTCCCGAACTTCGCTCGAAAAGGCTGGGATTAATTGGAGCCGCGTTCGGTGTTGGATTTGTTCTGGGACCGGCGATTGGGGGAATACTGAGCCACTTTTGGATCGCAGCGCCGTTCTGGTTCGCTGCTGCTCTTTCGGCGATGAATGCGGTGTTGATGTGGTTTGTTTTAGTCGAACCGGAACGACACGCGGATCGCCAACAAAGGTCTCTTAATCTTCGAGAAACATTCCATCAGGCCGGCAGCTGGCGGCTTGGCGTGCTGGTGGTGACATATTTTATCGCTATCGCTGGATTCGGGATGGTCACTGTGATCTTTCCGCAAGTCTGTGATCGTCGATACAACCTGAATCAGAGCCAGATCAGCTACATCTTTGTGATGACTGGACTGATCGGGGCATTGATTCAGGGCGGTGGTATCGGCCGGCTATCAAAACGCTTCGGCGATGCGAATCTAGCTGCGGCAGGGTGCGCGCTGATGGCGGCAAGCATGGTCGTCATGCCGTTCGCTGGCACGGTTCCGCTCTTCCTATTGTTCGCGGCAGGATTGGCGATCGGTAACAGCCTTTCGCAGCCCACGCTCAACGCTTTGGCTTCGAAAGGTGCGAGCGCTTCGTTGCAGGGGCGGGTTCTCGGAGTGCTTCAGTCTGCGGGAAGTCTGGGCCGGGTTTTTGGACCGGTTATCGCCGGACTGCTCCTTCAGGAGGATCATTTGCAGCCGATTCAGCAATATGGGAACACGCCGTTTGTGGTTGGAGGGATCTTAATAGCGGTCGCCTTTGCGTGTGCGTTGACGTTGCGTCGATCGCCTGTAGTGGAGCCGGAGTCTGACATTCAACCGCATGCCGAGTTGAGGCACAAATGAGCCTGGCGCCGCGGCGAGGCTGCGATGGAAAGAGGGGTTGTCGCGACGCGACAACAAATCTCAGTCAGGGGTGATCCTGTCGTGGTCGAAGAACTCCTGGCTGCAGGTCTCCATGTTGCGCAGGCCCTTTAAGGGCCTGGAGAAGATCGTGTCACGATCCGAAATCGCCGAGGTCGCGCGTCTATACCATCGTTCAGGATGATCTATATAAAATCTACGTTACTAGAGGATTCTCCGGCCGAAGCCGGATCACCCGCTGGCTGAGTTCGGTCGTCGCTTTGCGACTTCCTTTACCTCTAGCAGCCGACTACGGCTTTTTGGGAGATGGAGAAGCAGCGGCTTTTTCAGCGGCGGCCTTTTCTTTCGTGGCTTGTCCTTTAGCGGCGGTAGCTGCGCTCGATGCGGCCAGTCTCTTGCGCTGGGCAGGAGTCAAAATCGCGTTGATGTCGCTGTCGAACTTGCTCTTCAGGGCATCCAGTTTCTTTGTGTCACCTTTGGCGGCGGTGCGGTCATCAACATATTTGTCGATGATAGCTTTGGCCTTAGCTTCTTGATCTGCCTTCAACCCGACTTGGTTCTTCAGCCGAGTCAGCCGAGCTTTCTTTACCGTGTCCGAGGATGCCGCTTCATCTTTTTTTGTCTCCGTCGCGTCACCGGTGGCAGCACGCGACATTCCTTGCGTCGCCGGCGCCGATTGTGATGCTGGCATGTTCGAGGAAGAAGCTTGGCCAGCGCTTCCGGGCGGGGAGGCGAAAGCGGTGGCGACACTAGCCGCTAACAACATGGCGGGAAAAAGGGATTTCAGCTTCATATTAAAAACAAACCCCTGGTGGCGTAGTTAAGTTGCGCAATTTCGCAGGCGGCGCTCAGTATTGCATCGCCCTTCGGGCCGATACCGGGTTGATGCTGCCGCAGTGCAAGTTACAAAGCGCCTCCTTCAACGAAGCCAGCCCGCCAGATCCTTAGACCAATAGGTAATAATCAAATCCGCGCCGGCTCTTCGGAATGCAGTCATCAGCTCTAGAACCGTACGTTTCTCTTCCAACCAACCATGCTGCGCTGCCGCTTTCACCATCGCGTACTCGCCACTCACGTTGTAGACGGCAGTAGGCAGCTCAAACCGTTCTTTCACACGCCAGAGAATATCCAGGTATGCGATGCCTGGTTTGACGATGAGCAGCTCGGCTCCTTCCTCGATATCGGTTGCAACCTCTCTCAAGGCTTCGAGGGCGTTGGCGGGATCCATTTGATAGGAGCTCCGATCCCCGAATTGTGGTGCGCTTTCCGCAGCATCCCGAAACGGCCCATAGAACGCTGAACTGAACTTTGATGCGTAGCTCATCACAGCGGTCTGGGTTAAGGCGTGGCTATCGAGCCCGGAACGGATCGCGCCGACTCGTCCGTCCATCATGTCGCTGGGAGCGACTATATCTGCTCCTGCTTCTGCCAGGCTGATCGCCGTGCGGACCAGCAGCTCTACGGACGCATCGTTCTCTATCTGATAGCGGCCATCTACCTTTGTGATTACTCCGCAGTGGCCGTGGGACATATATTCGCAAAGACAGACATCCGCGATCACCGTCACATGCGGTACTGCTTTCTTAATTGCGGCAACTGCTCTTTGGGTAACCCCATCCGGCGCGTATGCCTGAGAAGCGCGTTCGTCCTTCTCTTTCGGAATACCGAACAAAAGGAGCGCCGGAATCCCGAGATCTGCCGCGGCCTTTGCTTCGTCAACCACTCGGCGAACCGAGAGCTGTGAAACACCCGGCATGCTCGGGACTTCCAATTGATCATCAACTTTCTCGGAGATGAACAACGGATAGATGAGCTGGTCCACGCTCAGCCTGGTTTCCCGCACCATCTGCCGAATTGTCGGAGTTGAGCGGAGTCTGCGTGGCCGGTGGGTAAGATGGAGCATGGAATATATTATGTTAATGGTCGGCCCACACAAGGGGTTCACCATTCGGCAACTGAACCATCCGCCAGCCGCCAGACAGCGTTTTTCCAGTCATGGCCCTTTTTTGCCGCCTCGCGGACCGCTTCCTCATTGATTTCGATACCCAGGCCGGAGCCGCGCGGTATTTCGACGTATCCATCGGTGTAACGGAAAACCGTCGGATCCGACAGATAATCGCCAAGTTCGGCACCAACATTGTAATGAATTCCCAGACTTTGTTCCTGGATGAGCGCGTTGGGGACACAGCCATCCAATTGAAGACTGGCAGCGAGGTTGACTGGCCCGAGCGGGCAGTGTGGTGCGACGGCAACATCGTAAGCCTCCGCCATGCCGGCAATCTTGTGAACTTCGCTGATTCCGCCGGCATGCGATACATCGGGCTGAACAATGTCAACAACGCCCAGCTCAAAAAAGCGTTTGAAATCCCAACGGCTATAAAGGCGTTCTCCCAATGCGATCGGGGTAGTCGTGTGCCGGGTTATTTCAACCAACGCTTCCGAATGTTCGGACAAGACCGGTTCTTCAATGAACATGAGTCGGAAAGGATCGAGTGCTGCTGCGAGCACCTTAGCCATCGCGCGATGGACTCTTCCGTGAAAATCGACGGCGATCCCAAAATCCTTTCCGACAGCATCTCGAACCGATCCAATCCGTTCGACGATCTCGTCGACCTTTACCGGCGAATCGACGTAGTGCAGTTCGGCAGAAGCGTTCATCTTGATCGCTCGGTAGCCTTGCGATTTTTTTTCTTTAGCGGCTTTTGCCACCTCCAATGGTTTGTCTCCGCCGATCCAGGAATATACCTGAATCCGATCGCGCACCCTTCCACCCAGCATCTGGTGGACGCCCAAGTTGTACCGTTTTCCCTTTAGATCCCAAAGCGCCTGATCGATGCCGGCGATCGCGCTCATCAAGATTGGTCCGCCTCGGTAGAAGCCTCCGCGGTAAAGCACCTGCCAGATATCTTCGATGTCGTCTCCGTTGCGCCCGAGGACATAGCTGGCCAGTTCTGTTACGGCGGCAGCGACCGTATCCGCTCTTCCTTCGATGATCGGCTCGCCCCAGCCGCTCAACCCATCTTCACTTGTAATCTTCAGGAAAAGCCATCTGGGCGGAACTTTAAAGAGCTCTAACTTGCGAATTTTCATGGGAATCTGAAAGGAGTTGAGATCTAGTATCCCCTACTGAAGCACTCCCTCAATGCCATCATTTCTCTTGATTAACCTCAACAATACTTCGACCAAATTCGCGCTGGCAGACGAGGAGAAGCTGATCGATCGCCGAGTGGTTCCGACCAAGTCGGTTTCACTTTCATCCATTAAACGCGCTCTCAGAGGCTGGAAGTTTGATCGTGTTCTCCTCGGATCGGTGGTTCCGAAAAAAACAGAGGTCTTTCGGCGATTGTTTCGGAATCAAATGAAAGAGGTCTCCCCAAAGCTAAATTTGGGCATCGGGATCAGTTATCCTGAGCCAAGTAAGATAGGTGCGGATCGCTTGGCGAACACAGTCGCGGTGACAGCGCGCTATGGATCTCCTGCGATCGTGGTGGATTTCGGCACGGCAGTTACGTTTGATATCGTCTCCGAAAGAGGGAGTTACCAGGGAGGCGTGATTGGTCCGGGCTTGGCGGCGATGACTGAATATCTGCATCAAAGGACCGCTCTCTTGCCTCGCATCGGTCTGGAAGAACTTGTCGAACCACCGAGTGCTATTGGCAAAACAACAAGGTTGGCGATGATCGCAGGAGCGGTCCATGGCTATCGAGGTCTGGTCCGACAGATTCTCAGTGAGGTGGTCCGCGAGTTGAACGGTAAAGTGCATATCGTGGCGACGGGTAGTTATGCCGATTTGATCGCGGCCAAGCTTCCAGAGTTGCAAATTGTTGATCCGGATCTCACTCTGGAGGGACTGCGAATCATCGCGCTGAGAAATTCCCTATGAGCACCGCTAACGCAATCGGTTTTGATATGGGCGCCACCAGTACCAAAACTGGTGTCGTTAAAGATG
The DNA here is from genome assembly GCA_046727495.1 of bacterium. GTDB lineage: Bacteria > Verrucomicrobiota > Verrucomicrobiia > Chthoniobacterales > JAFAMB01 > JBKPBY01. The sequence continues at coordinate 34,245 of JBKPCS010000188.1, forward strand.
GAGTAATCCTTCAGAAGGGAGAAGTCATCGAGACTCGCCAGGACGGAGATACCGGACAGCTCATCGAAGCTTTTGTAGATGAGATCTTGCGTCTGAAATCGCTTTTCCCAGAGGTGCAAGCAGTCGGCTTCGGCGTGCCAGGGATCATCAATCCAGTTCAAGGAGCTGTTGTAAATCTCACTAACGTGAAAGGCTGGCACGATATACCGCTTCGTGCAGTCATTGGCCAAAAAACAGGGTTAGTTACCAACCTGGAAAATGACGCTAAAGCCATGGCATACGCCGAATGGAAATATGGGGCTGGGCAGACAGCGCCAAATGTCGTGTGTGTGACACTGGGCACCGCCGTCGGTGGGGCTCTGATATTGAATCGGCGCCTCTACCGCGGTACGAGCTGGGTCGCCGGCGAAATCGGCCAGATGTCGATCGATTATCGCGGCGTCGAATTCGTTTATGGTAATAGCGGCGCGCTCGAGGCCTACGTAGGTCACCGAAAAATCGCTGCACGAGCAAAAGAGATCTACGCCGAAGCCGGTATAACGATTTCCGACGAGCAATCGTATCCTGAAAATTTGACGAAGGCGGCGGATAACGGCGACGAGATCGCGGAAAGAGTCTGGGCCGATATTGGGCTGAAAATCGGCGTTGGTCTGACCAATGTGATCTGGTTGATCAATCCGGACCGGATCGTTATTGGTGGGGGCGTGGCAAACGCCGGCAAGCGGTTGTTCAACTATATCCGGCACACTATCGAGACCCACTGCGAAAAAACCTTCTGGGAAAAGCTCGAAGTCGTGCCGGCAACATTGGGCAACGACGCAGGGATCATCGGAGCCGCGACGTTGGCGTTAGAATCGGAGTTTTTACCGAGCTCTAATGCAAATCCTCGCTGACTACGCTGCGTTGTTCTCTAGAACCCAGAATCTTGGCTTGCTGAACGACCACGTCGGGATCCTCATTGAAGCGGTAACCGTGACAACTTGGGCAGGTAGCTGCCCGTTTCGTGACGATCGAGTCACAGCCTTCACAAACCTTGTATAGATGCGGTTCTTCAGCAATTTTTGCTGCTTTTGCGGCCCGCTCGCGGAGAGACATGGCTTAAGTGTGCGACGGAGCGCCGCGGATTTCAAGAATTCAAAACAAAGGCCTTGGGCTCAGGTCGCCCAGCACCAGTTTGAAATCCGCGCACGCTGTGGCATAAAGTGTTGGAAGCTCAAACTGGTGCTGGGCGAACCGTACCCGCAACTGATTCTTCGTGTCTTACGGGCTTAACGTTTCTCCCGGCACGAGATAGTTCTGCACGTAGTCCTTGACCCCTTCCTCCAGCGTGAATCGCGGTCCCTCGTAGCCCGTATTTCGGAGCCGGTCGATGTCCGCGTGGGTAAAATACTGGTACTTACTCTGCATCGCAGCCGGCATTTCAATAAATTCGATTTGTGCCGGCCGGGATAGAGCGGAAAAGACAGCGTTAGCTAGATCAATCCAGGTCCTGGCTTGGCCGGAACCTAGATTAAAGAGGCCGTTTGCTGTCTGCGAAGTCGCCAGATGGATCGTCATGTCGATAGCGTCTTTTACATATAAAAAATCGCGTTTCTGTTCGCCGTCCTTGTATTCCGGTTTGTAACTTTTGAAGAGTTTGATCTTTCCGCTTTCGAGTACTTGGGCAAACGCTTTATTTACCAGGCTCCGCATGTCGCCTTTATGCGATTCATTCGGGCCGTACACGTTAAAATATTTCAATCCGACGATCCTGGAGAGCCACCCACGGCGCGCCGCATGAAGATCGAATAGGTGCTTTGAATAGCCGTAGGGGTTTAACGGCCGGAGTGACTCCAGCTGTGTAGCATCGTCGAGCATTCCGCGCGACCCGTCGCCATAGGTCGCAGCTGAAGAAGCATAAACGAAGCGCGCTTTTCGGCGCAGAGTCCATTCACAAAGGGTCACGCTGTAGCGATAGTTATTCTCCATCAAATAGCCCACGTCCTCCTCGGTCGTAGTCGAGCAAGCGCCGAGATGAAAAACGAGCTTCACATCTTCTACGTCGTGACCGTCGATCACAACCCGATCCAGCAACTCGTCCGAAGCCAGGTAATCATCAAATCGCAGGGGCGCCAGGTTCCTCCATTTTTCGTCATGCCCGAGCTGGTCGGAAACCAGAATATTTTCGATGCCGAGCCGGTTGAGCGCCCAGATCAGGGCACTTCCGATGAAACCTGCTCCGCCGGTAACCAGTACTTTGCCGCTTGTCAGGACCTCGTGTGGCTTATTCACAATTTGAAATCACGAGCCGATCGACGTTGATTGCGCAATCAAAATCTTTCAGTTGGATGCGAACAGCTCGCCGTAAAAAGCTCACTATCGCAGGGATATTTCTTTTGGGCATGATCTGCGGTGTTGGCGTTGTTTGTCTAGTCTTGTTCTTTCAGGCCAGACGGCCAGCTCCCGACACCTCGAGGCTTACGGCCACTTTTGAAGGTGCAGCTCAACGGGCCCTCCGAGTGCCGGAGGTAACGGATACGGAGGTGGAGCGGGTGATTGACAAACCGAACGTCGATGGCGAAGTGGAGCGGATCAAAAGGCTTGCCGGCAAACTTGGCGGGACTGCCGTCCAAGGGGTCGGCGATGAGGCCGGCGTGGATGTTCTAGCCGAAATTCCCCCAGAGTTAACCCATCAGTTTTCGGATGCTGTCAAGGATCCGGCAAAGGAGCCGATGACTCCCCCACTGGTACCGAAGGAGGAATCCAAGGCGTTCGTTGCAGTGAAGTTGAAATTCCGGGAGTCAAAAGAATGATTGTCGTGACCTTTGCCGTCTGGCAGGAGGGGGCGATTTTCGAGCACCGCCTGTCTAAGCGGACCAGGGACGGCAATTGGGTGACCGGTCGCCTCGGCTCGCGCGATGTAACAATCTATTGGCTTGGAATCGGTGTTGAAGATCGACTCGGATTTCGGCGAATGATCGAGGAGACGAGACCCTGTTGCGTGATTGATTCCGGTTTTGCCGGCGGTATCCGAACCTTGCTTGAGCCGGGCGATCTGGTTCTGGGGAATGACACCTGCGGCGAAGCGCTTATCCCTACGGAAAATCTTTGGACCGCGAAAGGTCGCATTTTCCAGGCGACGAAAGTTCTCGATCCGGAAGAAAAATCCCGTCTACGCAGTGAAAACGGGGAGGTTTTGGCGGTTGATATGGAGTCCGAGGATGTCGCCGCTATATGCAAGGAGTTTGGTACCCCATTCATTACGGCGAGGATGATCTCCGACCGGTACGATGAAGGAATCCCCGGAGTCTTCCTTGGAAGGGGATTGCGGAGTTTCGGCGATCTTACCGAAGCTATTCGTTTTGCCAGCCGAATGTTGTCCTTGCGCGTTAGGCTGGCAGATAAGCTGGAAGAGCTGATAAAAGAGTTAGCGACGGGACCCCGATGATCCCTTTCGGGGATGGCACGCCTCAGGCGCACCTTGTACCTTCCTTCCGTTCACAATTTATCGTTTTGAATCCGCCCGAAAGGGCGGAACTCTGGAGGCGAAGCACTTGGCCGAGGAAGGTGGTAAACTGCAGCGCACCAAGGTCGGAAGAACCTGAACTGAAGA
>JBKPCS010000189.1:0-15837 GCA_046727495.1 bacterium
CAACTGAGTATTAGCAATACTCAAGTCGCGCATTTTAGCGGTCGGTTTGATTTTGATGCGCAGCCGTTCCAGGAGCTCGGTGGTCATGCGGTTCATTTTGCGCATGTCGACCAGGCCGTACCAGGTCGTCGGTTCGCGACCGAGGTAAATGTTCTCTGCTACGGTCATCTCCGGAATCGGGCTCAGTTCCTGGTGAATCATTGAAATACCCTTGGACAAAGCTTGATGGGTATTGGTGATGTTCAGTCGTTCACCTCTGAACGTTATCGTGCCCGTGTCCGGTACATAAATACCAATCAAGCACTTCATTAGCGTCGATTTGCCCGCGCCGTTTTCCCCCATCAGCGCATGCACCGTCCCCTTTCGGGTCCGGAGCTGAACGTCGCTCAGCGCACGCACACCGGGGAAATGCTTGGTAATCCCCTCCATAGTGAGGACGTAATCGTTATCCATTGCTTGATCCCTTCGCTCGTTCTTACGACCGCTGTCTGCCGCTGCGAGGCAGACAGCGGTCTAGGTAGGAGTTACTTCATGAATGACTTGTAGTTCTCCTTGGTTACTCTCTGGTACGGAATCCAAATCTTGCCATCCTCCACTTTGGGATTGGGTTGTTTCTTGGCCAACAGATAGGCAGCGTTGGCGGACTCTACGCCCTGGCCAACCGGATCCTGGAACACGGTGTCGTTCAGCTCGCCTTTGTCCATCGCCTCCAAAGCGTCATGGCTGGCATCCGTGCCGCCAACGAGGATCTTGCCTTGTTTTCCGGCAGCCTTGATTGCCTGTATCGCGCCCAGCGCCATCTCATCGTTGTTGGAGGCGACACCATTGATTTCCTGACCGGAAGCGAGCCAGTTCTCCATAATCGTTTTGCCCTGCTCGCGTTTCCAGTTGCCGGTCTGTTCGCGGACGATCTTGACGTCCGGATATTTTTCTTTGATGACCTTCTTGATTCCATCCGTCCGGCCGATCGCGGCTTCATTGCTCAACTCGCCCATCAGGATGACCACGTTACCCTTGCCGCCCATTGCTTTCCCAAGCTCCTCCATGTTCATGATCCCGGCGTCAATCGAGTTGGATCCACAATAGACGACCCCCTTTGGCAGGTTCGAGGGCAGGCGGTTGACGTAAACCAAGGGCTTCTTGGCTTTAACGACAGCCTTAGTCATTGGGCCGGTGGCTGCGGTATCAACCGGAAGAATGACCACAGCATCCATTCCCTGGGCAAGGAAGTTTTCCACTTGGCCCGTCTGTTTGGCGGAATCATTATTGGCATCGACAATGGTGAGGTCGACGTCGGGGTGCTCCTGCCCCCACTTGGTTATTGCATTTCGAACGAGGGTCAGCCAGACATCGTCGAACAGAGCCATCGTGACTCCGATCTTAACCTTGTCGGCTCCGAGAGCGGTAGTACCGCCCAGCGTCACTGCCATCAGGGGAATGGCTACAAGTAAGATTTTCGACAGCTTCACCGCGTTTCTCAGCGGGGCTTTGGCGAAAACGGCCCGCTTGAAGCGAGCCGCAATGTGTCTTTGGCGAATAAGGGACTGAATAGGGACTCTACTTTGAATGGACATGTTCTGCTTCTTATTTTGAATTTGGGGGACACTCTAGACGTAGCTACGGCCGGGATGTTCGATCAAGAACGCTGGACCTACGCCGGAACGCGTTACTGATCTCCTTTTGGGGACACGACGACAGAAGGAAAACCGAGATTGGAGGGGACATCGTACTCATGGTTTGGGGGCAAAGAGTACTTCGTTTGATTTCGAATCGATTATAGAATGAAAGCACATTAGTCAAGTCCAATTCTTGTCTGCTCGGAGGGGTCTTGGCCTTGTTTTTACAATTTTCTCTCGGGGCTTTCTCGGGGATCAATGCTATGCAGTGTTCAGCAACAGGACGCCAAGGGTTTCGAATCGAAACCAGTCCCCGCCTCGGCCCCTGCAACGCTGTGGTTTCAAAATAGCCTAGGGTGGAGCGCCAGCGGAGCCCGAGGCTATCTTCACCCCGCGGCTTCGCCGCTTCAGGATTCTCCTTCGGAGTCATGCGCTTACGCCGGTACCCAGCCTCCTGAGTTGGTCGACTGATCCATTGCTTCAAGAATTTCCTGGTTCCGTGCGCCGAACTCAAAATCGGGAAAGCACTTCTCATCCCGCCCGATAGCCTGCACGAGGTCGTGCACTTCAAATACCTTCATATCAAAGTAACCCAACCCTCCACCGGCGAAGTCAAAACCAAAGAAGGCTGAATACTGCGGGACTTGGGAACCACAATAGATGGTAGTGAAACCTCGATCGCGCTTTGTTTCTCTCATCCGAAAGACTTGAAGCTCATTGAATCTTTCGCCGTTGTTTACGATCGTTCCTTCCGTACCGCAGACTTCCCAGAAAACACCGAAAACGCGACCGGCACAGATACGTGAAGCCTCAATGACACCCGCGGCGCCTGAGGAGAATTTCACCAGAGACTGGATTTGATCTTCGTTTTCAACAGTCTGTTTTTTGGCGTCGGCCGCCACTCTGCTCCCGTAGCCGGCATCGAATTCCGGTACCGGACGTTGTTTGAAAATGGTCTGCGCCTGGGCAGAGACAGCCGTTATGTCGCCCATCAGAAATTGGGCTACCGAAACGGCATGTGCGCCGAGATCACCGAGCGCGCCGCTGCCCGCCAACTCTCTCGAGCAGCGCCACGACCAGGGTAACGAAGGGTCGTTGAAGAACCCTTGGTCAAACCTGCCGCGGAAACGAACGAGTTCTCCGATTTCTCCGCGATCGATGATTTGCTTAGCAACCAGCGCCGCCGGAGTTTTGATGTTGTTAAAGGCTACCAACGTTTTGACGCCTGCCTTCCTAGCTGCCGCTGCCATGCGCTGCGCGTCTTCCAGTTTCACCGCCATCGGTTTCTCGCAATAAACATGTTTGCCCGCAGCGAGCGCAGCCAAAGCCGGTTCAACATGCAGATGATTGGGAGTAGTGATGTCGACAACATCTACCTCGGGGTCTTCAATTAACCGGCGCCAATCCCCATACGCTTTGGCAAATCCGAGCCGGGCCCGGGCCTGTTCAGCCAGGTCGTCGTTCTGATCCGCGATTGCATACAACTCCGGTTTGCGCGGAAGGTTCCGATACAGTATCCCGGTGCGCCGGTAGGCATCCGCATGAGCCTGTCCCATGAATCCGGAGCCGATTAGACCAATTTTTAACGCTTTTGACATATGTTTTGTTTTCCTAGCGACGCGTCAGGACAAGAGTTCCCTGACGTATTTGTAAGCCTTTTCCGTGTATAACCTCGGTGGCGCCTTAGCAGGATCTTGCTCAGCCTCGACCACAACCCAGCCGCGATATCCTGACGTTCGGAGGAATTCTCCGATTGCCGAAAAATCGATGTCGCCGTCGCCGGGAACGGTAAACATCCCCTCCCTGACCGCCGAATTAAACGACCAATCGTTTTCGCGTGCCTTTTCCAAAACGTCGTGACGGACATCTTTGAGGTGGATATGCACGATCCTTGGTCCCCACTTCCGGATTATCTCATCATAGTCGGCGCCGGAGGCATAAGCGTGGCCTGTATCCAGGAGAAGCCCGACTGGTGCAGACTCACAGAGAGCGTCGATCTCTTCCGCTCGCTCCACCAACATCTTTAAATGATAGTGGTAAGCCAGGGTAATCCCCGTCTCCTTCAGCCGGGCGGCAAATTCGCCCAGCTTGCCGGCATACTCGGAAAACTCGCTTGGTTTGAGATTCGGACGTTTGCTCAATGGTTCGTCCCAGGGCGAAGCGCCGATCATTAATCCGCATTCGCCGTAGATCAGTATCTCGCTGCCGCACTCCTTCAGCAGCTGGACATGGGCGGCTGCTGCCGCCCATTCCTCTTGTACCGAGCGTTCAGTCAGAAACCCGGAATGCCAGCCGCCCACCAGGCGAAGCTGATAACTAGAAAGGATCGCGCAAAGCTTTTGTCCATCCTTGGGGAATTTTCTTCCCAGTTCCAGTCCCTCGTATCCTATTTCTGCAGCGTCTTTGAGGCAGGTCTCCAGTGGAATATCGCCTCCAAGCTCGGCTAACACATCGTTGGTCCAACTTAGTGGACTCACCCCCACACGAATACCCGTTAATAAACCAGACATATCGTCCTACCCGTCAATCTTGAGTGGTTGTCCTGTCCTGACCGACTTGGTTGCCTTGTCGGCGATGAGCTGAGCCCGTAAGCCATCCTCGAGCGAAGGGCTTGGTGGTGTCCCCTTCTCCAGCGACTTCAGGAAAGCGTCAATCGCATCGTAGTAACTCTGTTCGATGCGCTCGAACCACCCCGGATGAAGCCCGTCGGTAATGATCTCTTGCCCTTTGTAAAGGGAGCGTCCCCGGAAGCTTTGCCGGGTGGACTCCACCATTCCCTCGGAGCCAAAGACCTCAATCCTTTCGTCGTACCCATAAGCGGCGCGTCGCGAATTATCGATTTGGCAAAGCGCCCCGGATGCCATGCGAATTGACAGAATCGAGGTATCGATATCCCCTGCCTCACCGATTGCTGGATCTACCAGCGCGGCGCCAATCGCGTATACCTCAACCGGTTCATCATTTGTCAACCACCGTAGCAAGTCGAAGAAGTGAATCGTTTGGTCGCGGAGTTGGCCTCCCGAACCTTTGATATATGAAACCGGCGGCGGTTTGGGACCACGGGAGGTCAGCTGCACGATTTCGATCTTACCGACTTCGCCCTGATCCACTGCTTCCTTTACCGCCGCGTGGCTAGCGTCGAATCGACGGTTGAACCCAAGCATGGCAGGAACTCCCGCTGCGCGCACCGCACGAACCGCTTTCTCTGCCTCCGCATAATCCAGTCCAATTGGTTTCTCGCAGTAAATCGCCTTGCCCGCTTCGGCAGCACGTCGAAGATAATCCACATGTGTATCGGTAGGTGTGGCAATCAACACCGCCTGGATATCCTTATTGCCAAATACTTCCGCGATGTCACTTACCGGGGTGGCGCCGGTCGCTGCAGCCACCTTTTTTGCAAACTCCACGTTTGCGTCGCTTACCGCCACCAGTTCAGCGCCAGGATGTCGCGCTATATTTTTTGCGTGGACCGACCCGATAAAGCCAGTTCCAATCACAGCAACTTTCAGCATCTATTATCCTCTTCTAATTTTTTGTTCTCAACGTCTTAAATCGACTCGACTGGTGTCCACACGCCGCCTTTCGCGTAAGAACACATTGCGCTTTCTACAAAGGCCACACCTAGCGCTCCGTCGGTTACATCCGGAAAAGAGAGATCGGTTTTGGCGTATGGTGTTCCCTCTGCCTTAGCCAAAAGAGCGTCGGCAACCTCCGTGTACAGATTGCCAAACGCTTCAAAGAATCCCTCTGGATGGCCGAGGCCGACCCGAGTCCAGCGTTGTGCATCTGCTGATAGCCAGTCGGCACCTTGCGCCAAGATTTGCGGGGCGCCGTCGACCGGGCAATAGCGCAGGTGATGCGGATCCTCATGATGCCATTCCAAGCTACCTCGATCCCCATAAACCCGAATCCGAAGTCCATGCTCATTTCCAGTTGCAGCCATTGAAGCCCAGAGAGTCCCACGGGCCCCGTTGGAAAATCGGAGCAGTAGATTGGCATTGTCCTTGATCGCTCGGCCCTCAACAACCTGGTTCATTTCCGTAGCGACCTCGGTAACCTCGAGGCCGGTCACAAATCGGCTGAGCTGATGTGCATGGGTGCCCAGATCGTACAATACACTGGCATCACCCAGAACATTCGGATCGGTTCTCCATGCAACTCGCGGATGCCCCTCTTTTTCCAACAGCTTGGCTGCCCAGCCAGAGGCGTGTTCCGCTTGCACAACTTTCACTCGGCCGATGTCGCCGTTCCTGACCATCCGCGCCGCGTGCCTCACCATCGCGTACCCGGAATAGTTGTGGGTCAGGCAAAAGATCAGTCCGTTTTTCTCGACGAGCGCTTTAAGCTCAATCGCTTCGGCAAGCTTCAAGCATAACGGCTTATCACAAATAACATTGATTCCGGCCCCCAGAAATTTCCTCGCGATTTGGTAATGACTAGCCGTATCGGTCACGATCACGACCGCATCAATTCTGTTATCTTTTCGCGCCGATTCCGCTTCTGCCATCGCGGCGTAGTCCAAGTAAACTCGGTCCTCGACGATCTGCAGTTTCTTTGCGGCAATCAGCGATTTCTCATGGTCGCGTGAAAATACACCCGCGACGATCGTGTATCTGTCGTCAAGCCGCATCGCTATTCGATGTGTCTCGGCAATTCCGGCGCCGGGCCCTCCGCCAACCATTCCTACCCTGACTTTTCTCTTTTCTTCTGGAGCCATATCAACGCGATTTCGATATTTTGTGCCGCGCTACTGGTTCAGCTTGCCGGCAAGGTGTAATCACTCGGTTCTTCGATCATTGCGTTCTTCAGTAAATCAATCGATCGCCGCAATCCTTCCATGCGGGAAAGAACGATGTCTTCGTGCTCGATGGACAACCAACCGTCGTAACCGTTAAGACGCAGCCGATAACAAAATTGCCGCCACCATTGTTCGCCGTGTCCATAACCCACCGTGATATAGTTCCAGGCTCGATCTTTTACATGCTCGTGTCCGATCGTTTCCAAACGACCGGTCAGACTAAGCGCTCCATCGTTGAGCGATGTGTCCTTCGCGTGCACATGATGGATCGCATCACCCAGAGCATCGATCGCCGCCAAAGGGTCGGCGCCCATCCAAAAAAGATGACTGGGATCGAGATTTGCGCCCACGATCGTTCCGATCCGTTTCCGCAATTTCAGCAAGGCCGGCACGTTATACACCACCTGGTGGCCATGGAGCTCGATGCAAAGCTTTGTTACACCAGACTCTCGGGCAAATGCTGCGAGCTTTTCCCAGTAAGGCACTAGCTTCGCCTCCCATTGCCACTCCAAAATTTCTCTGTTCTCAAGCGGCCACGCGCATGTGACCCAATTTGGTCTCAGGTCGTCCGGCCCACCGGCTGGCAAGCCTGACATCAACACAATAGTGTGAACACCAAGCAGTTCGGCAAGCCGGACCGTATCGAAAACCACTTTGCTCTGACGGTCTCCATCGGTGGGATGGAGCTGATTCCCGCTGCAGTTCAGGGCTGCCAGCGACAACCCGTTTTGCTCAAACACCGACAAAAAATCTTGCCGCTTAGCTTTGCTCTCCAAGAGGGAGTCTAAGTCGGCATGAGGAGCAGCGGACCAGTTGCCCATACAGATTTCTAAGGCTGAGAGCCCTAGATCGGCTGAGGTTTTAGCGGCCTCGGTAAATGACAAATTCCCTAAACTATCAGAAACGGCGCAAAGCTTCATTTGTGGTCATTCTTGTGTTGGGGACAGTGGCTAGATTCCAATTGCGAGGGGGACATTTCTTGAGTGATTATGACACATTCGAGAGACAGCGCACAACATATGCATCGTTTTACATCATGTCAAACAGCTAAATGATATTTTGTGAAATATTTTGAGCTGGCTCGCTGCGAGGCCGCCGTTCCGAGGAGTCCGACAGAAAAATCGCTGCTAAGCGGCAACGACGGGGGCTAAAGTAAATTCGGTCACTACTTGAACAGGCAGGTGGTTCAGTTCGCGAACCGAACCATTTCCACGCGCCAGATCGGTCAATACTTGCCTGCTCGCTCGAACCAGTGACTCGATATTTTGCGAAATCAGAAAATCGATCACCCCCTTTCGCAATAGCGGTTCGGTAACATCATTTACTTCGTGGGCGATGTAGAGCGGGCGCCGGGCCAGATCTGCTTCGTCAATTGCTTTGGCAAGTCCGAAGTTTCCACCCGCCACATTGTAAATGCCGGCGATGTCGGGACGATTTCTGAGAAGGCGTAGAGCCGCCTCATAGGTCGCTTCACGCGAGTCGTCTCCCTTTACCACTTCAACGATTTCTATTTGTGGAAAGCGTTGTCGCAAGAGTGATCGAAACCCAATTTCCCGGTCTTCCTGACAGAGATAGGAGAAATAGCCCACGACCACCGCAACCTTTGCTTCCCCGGCTCGCTCCAGGCACCGGCCGAGAATGAAGGCTGCAAGCTGGCCGGCTGCCCGGTTATCGATTCCGACATAGGCATCCCGGACCGTCGCATCCAGGTCCGACACTAAGGCAACAATGTTTTTGCCCGCGCCCCGCACCTCTTTAAGAGCCGATTTGACCGGCTCGATGTTTTTGCTTACGACGGCTAAACCGTCCAGCTCTCTGCTCAGCGTCCGGATGAGTTCAATTGTCTCCTCATCGGACTTGCTCGCAACGGCTTTCAGGTTTGCACCGTTGCTATCTGAGTCCCTGAGCTTTTGCGCCATGTCCAGGACGGACCTGGTAAAGGTTTCACCGGCTTGCACCACGATGCCTACCGCATCGCGCTTTTCGAAATCAGCCGGCCTCCCGAGGCTCGGCTGGCCATTACCTTCCAATTGAGCGAGCACTCGAAGCACATGCGCATGGGTTCGCGGATGGACCCCTGCCCGTTTGTTGAGCACCCGATCGACCGTGGCTCGACTCAGGCCGGTTGCCGCAGCAATTTCACCTATCCTTACGCGTCGCTGAATATTCATGTCGCTCCTTGTCGGTCCCAATTATCGAGCTTTTGGCCTCCCTATCTCAAACTCATCAACATCCCCACACATTGAGGCTCGCTCAGCAAGTTTGAACCTACTATACGCCTCAAAATGAATCATGCAAATCTAGATTTCGATGCCTCATTATGAGGTAGCTCGTTAAAAGGTGCCTCATTATCCTGATCTCCCGCGCCAAGCAGTCGTAGATGGGAAGCTACCCCGTGCAGCTCCGATCCCGTTAGATCCCGCTCGATCCCGTTCGATCCCGCTCGTTCCCAATGAGCCCCGCCTTGACCTTCACCTCGTTCGTTCTAAGGTTGAAATGTTAGCTCGATTGCCTCTGCGGGCCCTGAATCTCTGACGTAGGTGGGCACCGGAGTCCGTTCCGGCTTGCACAAAACTAAACCCCTGCCCCCAATCTTGGAGCGCTGCCATGCAAATCGATAACCGCTTCCCAACAAAACTCGATACTGTTGTCGACGTCCCGGAACCATTTCGCAGTGCATTAGCAGAAGGCCTGCCGTCAGGAGAGACCGTCCGGTTAATCGTGCACGCGCCGGCCTTTAGCACGGAGGAGCAAAAATCCCCAGCAACTGTGCTGGTGGTGACGGACAATGGCTGGCTCCTTGCCTCGGAGACCGAACAAGGAGGTAGCACGCTGCAAAAATCCGACTTCAACAACACTTTGTTCCTTGAGCTGACGTCGATTTTCCTTTTTGGCCAGCTCAGAGTTGGCTTTGCCGCGGTCAGCACGTCGTACTCCGCAACGGTCAAATTCGATACGGTCGAAAACGAGCTCTATCGGGAGGCCATTGATCTGATTCTTACCGGAATCGATCCTGCCCTCGCCGGCGGAACGGGAAAGGTGGCGGGCTCGATGTTTGAGGGATGGCCGTTAAAAATCCGGAATGAGGCTGAGCGTTTCGCGCCAACAGGCCAGCGGTTTCTGGGCGCCGTGCAGTGGCCGGCTGTTTTCGGAGCTCAGAAGAAGCAACTTGCTCCGCATGGTGCGCTTCTGATCACCGAGCGGGAGCTAGTGGCCATTTCTGAGGAGAAAGAATCTTCGCCCGAATCCCCACTGGATATCCTTGCAACAAACGAACCGAAGGAGAAATTTGGGGGGATCTTCACGTTTGTTCCTCGAGTCAGGATATCTGATTTTCATGTAAGCCATCAGGAAGGCGTCAATGTGCTGGCGCTGGAATTGCACGCGGAGCACGGGAGCCAGAAACTGGAATTTATGTTTGCGTCTGATGAAGAAATGGCCGTCCGGAAGGCCATGGAGCAGATGTTGGGGGCATAAGGGGCCAGACAGTGGCCAATAGAATAGTAGCCGGGACTGGGCTGGTCTTCGCGAGAGTCGGGCTTTGAAAGAGCGACAGAACGTGACACCGCGGCCGATTAAAAATCGGCCGCCACTTGCCACGCAATGTTTAGCTGACTTTGACTTCCACTGCCTTTGGTTTAGTCTCCTCGCTCTTCGGCAAATGCACCGTAAGAACGCCATCCCTGAATTCGGCAGCTATCTTTGATGAATCCGTTCCCTCCGGAAGCGCGAAACTCCGAACGAACTCTCCGGATGCTTCGTAGCTATGCGGGACTTCGTTGCTACCCGCAACGCTCGATCTGGCGAAACCCGCGAAGGCGAAAAGCCAGGGCTATTAGCATGATCCCGAATACGAGGGCATAAGCGCCTATCCAAAACGCTATTGCCAATGCGCCAGCTCCCGGAAAGGGGACAATGAAAACTCCGAATAGCACGGAAAGGATGCCCATTAAAATCAGCAATATTTCGTTGGCAATTGCTGTTCGTAGCCTGACACCTGACGCAATTTCCAGCACTCCGGTGAAGATAGCCCAGAAAGCGATGAGGTAGAGAAGCACCATGCCCGTTATCCCAGGCCAAACGAATGTCACCACTCCAGCGATGATTCCCACAATGCCCTCCAGTAAGAAAGCCCAATGATGGCTGGGAGATCTTATCGCGGATATGAGGTCAAAAATGCCGTCCAACAAAGATAGGCTCCGAAGAGCAGCACCAGCGCGAGCAAAGTCATGCCCGGCATGAAGATGGCCAATAAACCAAACAGCACGGCAAATAGTCCGCGCAAGGCTAGAGCCCACCATGGCGAGCTAACAAATGCAGCATACCAAGACCTCCTATCGTCTGAGGAAATGGAGTTTTTCTCGTAGAAGTTTCATTTCTTTCGTTAGTTGGATGATTAATTTGATGCCAAATCTCAAGCTCTGGCCGGTCCAGCCTCATCCTTAGGTTGAGCGGCAACTGCTTCCAGATTTCCGGACTCGCCAAAAGCCGGTACTTCCCTTCCTACCAGCCGATAAAATGTCGGTCCATCGATCGACTCGGTCTTAAGCAGTTCGGTAGCCACATGCTCGAGCTGATCGCGGTGCGTCGACAAGGTTTGTTTGGCTTCCTGATAGGCCAGATCGAGAATTTTCTTAACTTCTTCGTCGATCTCGCGCGCGGTCTCTTCGCTGCAATCCCGCTGTAACTGGAAATCCTGGCCGGCAAGAAAAGTTGGCTGGCGCTGGGCACAGTTAGCCAAGCCAACGCGATCACTCATTCCGAACATGGTAACCATTTGACGTGCCATCGCGGTAGCCCGTTCCAGGTCGTTCTGCGCCCCAGTACTAACCTCATTAAACACAACCTCCTCGGCAGCGCGTCCTCCAAGCAGTCCTCGGATACGATCCGACAGCGCGCTGCGCGTCATCAGAAATTGGTCCTCCGACGGCAGCTGTATTGTGTAACCGAGGGCCCCTCTTCCGCGCGGCACGATACTGATCTTGTGTACCGGATCAGCATGAGGACTATAGGCGGCCACCAGTGCGTGGCCGACTTCGTGGTATGCAACCCGGCGCTTTTCTTCTTCACCCAGGCGGCGGCTCTTGCGCTCTGGTCCAGCCACTACTTTCTCAATCGCGTCTTCCAGATCGCGTTGGGTAATTTCCGTTCCGTGCCGCCGCACAGTGAGCAAGGCGGCCTCATTCAGCAGGTTCGCCAGGTCAGCGCCGGAGAGTCCGGCCGTGGCCGCAGCGATGCGCCGCAGATCAACATCCGCCGCAAGATGCTTGTTTATCGCGTGCACTTTCAGGATCGCCTCACGGCCATCGAGATCAGGAGCATCGACAATGACTTGTCGATCAAAACGACCTGGTCGGAGCAAAGCTCGATCGAGAATCTCCGGACGGTTAGTCGCCGCAAGGAGGATAACGCCGGTATTAGGCTCAAAACCATCCATTTCTACCAGGAGTGCGTTCAGCGTCTGTTCGCGTTCGTCATTGACGGCGCCTACATGCACACCTCGCTGCCGGCCAATGGCGTCCAGTTCGTCAATGAAGATGATACAGGGCGCATGTTCCTTTGCTTGCTTGAACAAATCGCGCACCCGGGCTGCGCCGACTCCAACAAACATTTCAACGAAATCACTGCCGCTGATCGAAAAGAACGGTACTTTAGCCTCGCCGGCCACAGCTCGCGCCAATAGTGTTTTGCCTGTCCCGGGCGGGCCAACTAACAGCACACCTTTCGGAATCCGAGCGCCCAGACTTTCGTATTGTTTCGGGTGTTTGAGGAAATCGACAACCTCTTGCAATTCGAACTTCGCTTCGTCGCAACCGGCGACATCTGCAAATGTAACTCCGGTGTCACGATCGGCTACGAGCCTGGCGCGACTCTTCCCGATAGAAAGGATCGATTGTCCTGTCGGATTGAGGCGGCGCGCTACGAATAACCAGATGCCGATCATAACGGCAATCGGCAAAATCCAACCAACTAGCAGCTGCGAGATCACTCCCGGCCGTGCCGCGGCGAATTCGACATTTGCGGCTTGCAACTCTTTGACCAGATCGGGGTCTTCGACGCGCTCGGTTCGGAAGTTGTATGGTTGAGTTTCTGCCGGTGCCCGTTGCCCTTCCTGCTTGGGTGTAGCGCCAGGACTTGATCCGGCCTTTTGGTTCTCGATGCCGGGTGATGCCGTTGGGCTCGGCGCAGGCGTTTGATTTTTCGGAACGATCCGACCATCGATTTCGTTCTGTTTGACGACGGCTGCAGCGACCTCATGTCGAGCAAGGTACGCTTTGAACTGGCTATACGGGATGGTCCGAACCGACATCTGGTAGAACGCGTCTTGCCAACCCCAGAGAATCACCATCGCAAACAGAAAATAGAGGAGACCCCGGGGCCAGCGCGGCTCAGGCTGATCTACCTTAGCCGGTTTTTTAATCGGCAGATTGATCTGTGGTTTTGGCTTCATTGTCGTACCGTCCACCACAACCTGGGATGCCGCACGGACGATTCTAATTTCTTCCGTTCGCTGTTATTTCCTTCTCGGGCATCTGTGCGTTGGAGTTGCGAGATTTGCAGGAATCTCGACAAGCGAGCCGTGCGATAGCAATATGGCGCCAGCGGCCTATACTCATTGGAAGAAAACAAAGCAAAAATGGGACGCTTCATTTTGCTCTCTGGGCCATCATGCGTCGGCAAAGGGCCGTTGCATCAGGCGTTCAGCAAATTCTACCCAGAACCTGCCGGAAAGCTGAAAAAGCTTGTGCTCTATAACAGCCGGGCGCCGCGTCCGAAGGAAATTGACGGGAAAGATTACCATTTTCGAAAACGCCAGGAGATCGAATCCTGGCGTGGAAAAGAGAGCTTCGCCGTTCTTGATGTCCGTGGTGATCTCCAGGCTGTCGATTTGGAACAAGTGAGTCAGGCGCTGGCTGAGGGTAATTTATTTTATGAAGGCAATCCTTTCGTTGGCCGGAAGTTGCAAGGCGCCTTCGAGTCAAAGGTCGACATGTTGAGCATTTTTCTTACGCCGCTGGCGAAGGATGAAATTCTCTATTTGCGATCGCCGAATCGCAACATAGCATTGCCTGACTTTGTCACAGATGTGATGCGACGAAAGCTTCTGCGCAGAACGCAACGCCAAAAACGTATCCTCGCGCTGCCTGATCTCGAAAATATTGAGCGCCGGGCTAAAAGCGCTTACGACGAATTAAAAGAGGCGTGGCATTTTGATCACGTCATTCCAAATCACGATGGTGAGGACAGCGAGAATTGGGACGCTTTCTACTACCCCGTCGGCGACGCTCATCGTACGCTACTTGCCTTCGCTGACCTAATCAGCGGTAAAGTTCCGACTTTGGTAGAGAAGTGGGAGCAAGACTTGCTTCCGTAAAGGGCGTAGTGAGCTGTGGGCGGGCAGAGCTTGCAGGTCCAGTATTCCAGCCTGGCCCTCTTAAACATTGAATTTCGCGGTTTCTGCGTCGTCGAATAAAGGAGCACCAGCTGCTGCTGGGTTCACACCTTAGGACGTTTTTTTCAGTTCAGCATGAGTCAGTGGAACGATCATGGGCTGCGGAGAGCCCTGCGACATTACGTGTCCGAATCCCGATTGAGTGAATACCGCGTTGCTCAAATGATGGGTGTTTCAGTGACTTCTTTGAGAGACTGGTTGAATGGCGGTACGCAACCACGAACGCGAACGCAGACTCCTATCAGAGAGTTCTTGCAACGGCATCACGCGGCAACTGGATCCTCTACGAACGGGCGAGGTGCCGCACACTAGCCGAACGTTTTGCCGCCCTGAGCCCAGAAACGACGCGAGACATCGACTAGAACCACGTAAATCCTTTCCGGAGAAATCGAAGTATAGTTGGAAATCTGTTCGGTCAGCTGAGCACACAAAGGTTCCCGTGTTTCATCCGGAACACCGATACTGCTGAGCTCGACAAATGCCGCCGGAGAAGAATCTCCAGCAAAGAACATCGGCAATCCTCCCACGATAGAAGCCATCACGTACTCTTTCGATTTGCCCAACTGCGACGCGACGAGATCGGAGACCACACCTAGCAAAAGGCCCTGTTTTTCTTCGGGGATAACCTGATTCGTATGAATCGCGAGGTATGGCATAGATGTCGTAGAAACGGTGCGCACGCCGAACGTCGGATCAAGCTAAATCGAGGGTGCATTGGCTCGAGCGATAGAAAGGGAAGGCACGAGTGGCTTCGAAAACAGGACCATTTTGGATGCGAGAAGCGAACCATTATTACTATGCCTGAAGAAGAAACTCTTGAACGCGCCCATGAGGCAGAGCGGGAAGGCAAGGCTCCTTCGACACAGGCCGGCGAATTTGTTCGCGAAGAGATCGAGCATGTTCGCCAGGGTAAGCATGGAGCTCGATCGGCCCGGCAAGCGATTGCCATCGGTTTGTCTAAAGCCCGTCGCGCCGGAGTAAAGCTGCCGCCACCAACAACAGGATCGAAAGCTACGCGCCGGAAGGCTTCACGTGAAACAAAGCGAGCACAAAGTAGCAGACGCAAATCGCCTTCTCGGAAGCGTTCGCGCGCAACCACTCAAGCGCTAAAGCGAGAGGGTCGAGCGGCAGCGTCACGCAAAGCGTTGTCGAAACAAACTCGCGCGGCTGCGCGAAGGCGATCCAGCGCTGCCAGGTCTCGTGCTGCCAGGAAAGCGGCACGGACGAGGAGGAAATAAGGCCGACGGCGCCTGCGGCGCGAGCGATACGGCGAGACGGCGATACGGCGATACGGCGATCAAACAACATAGAATGGGCCTGAATACATTAAGCAGAAGTTGCGGGCGATCCTAGACTTGGAGTCTTTTTCTGGCTTCTCGCCGTATCGCCGTCTCGTCCCACTATCCCTTGTAAGTCAGCACCCTGCCCCAAAGGCTCTTTGTGCCCCAGATTCCGGAACGCAGGCATTCCAGTTGCACAATCTGGCTATGATCGACAAAAAGATTAACTTCGGCTCCATAGTTTTTGATGTACCAGCCGAAGACTTCGGGATCCGCAGCTTCAAACATTGGTTTTTCCAGACCGAGCGCGTTGATGATCTTGGCGACCACATCGGTGCGCCAAGGGGATACGTTTTCGGTGATTCCCTCCGATTCGATCATGATCATGTACGCACCCGCATCAACAAAGCGTTTAGCCTGCAGAATGGCCCATGCAGGGTCTCGAGTTCCTTCGGCCGCCAGTTCGGCCGTTGTCGTGGCTCCGCCAGCGCCGAACTGAATCCCAAGTTCCGGCTTAGCTTTCAGGCCCGCCTTTTGCACCTTTTCCACCAGGCGCAGCCAATCATCGATTGGGATTGTTATGAAGTCGGAAGACAACTCGACGATATCGAACCCGAGCCGTTTGCATTCATCGATATAACGATCCACTGCTTTTGATACCTGAGTAAAGACGTGCTAGATAAAGCCGCA
>JBKPCS010000190.1:0-6906 GCA_046727495.1 bacterium
CCTTTGGATGCCGCGAGGGCAGTTTTAACGCCCTCGTAACCCATGCGAAATGGATCCTGAACCACGAGCGCAGCGATCGCCCCATCTTTCAGGAATTTAACGAGCTTCTGGTCGGAGTCGAAGGTAACAAGCTTGATTCTATCGCCGGCCTTATTCTCTGCGACGGCTTGTCCGGCGCCCTGTCCGATGAAGAGTGCGTCCGAGAAAACCCCTCGTAGGTCTGGGTTGGCGGTGATCAGGTCGGTCATAATGTTCAGGCCGGTCACAGCCTGACCGTCTGCGACTTTTTCGGCCACCAATTTGAGGCCAGGATACTTGGCTGCGAGCTGCTCCTTGAAACCCTTATCTCGCGCCTGCAGCGAACCGACACCGGGCAAAAAATTGATCAAGGCAAGAAAAGCTTTCTATTAGCTGGTGATCAGAAATATACTAGTAAGGAATCACGGATTCAAGGCAAAATTTCTATTTTATTTCTAAAGTCAATATAGTAGTAAGCGGAAATGGCAGGTTCTCCGGAGCAAGCCCTTGAAACCCAGGCCAAGCGCTTACACTAAAGGCCAAAACACTGTGGGCACCCCATCGCCCATTTTAAGAAAGGTTAGATTATGGTCATTGAAGCAATTGGACGCCGCCTTCGCCTTGCCGTTATCGGTGGCGGCCCAGGATCGGTGATCGGAGAGGTCCATCGCATTGCCGCACGCCTGGACGGCTACTACGACATTGTCGCGGCAACGCTCTCTTCCGACCCGGAACGAGCGCGCCGAGCCGGAATTGCGATCGGTGTGCCGGAAGACCGCGCCTATCCGTCGGCGCAGGAACTAATCGAAGGCGAGGCTCAGAGAACCGACCGAGCCGACGTCATTGGCGTGATGACGCCAAATGACAGCCACTACGAGATCTGTTCTTTGGCGTTGGATGCCGGTTTTCACGTCGTCTGCGACAAGCCTCTGACGACGGACCTCATCTCGGCCGTGAGCCTTGCGCGCAAGGTCAAGGCAGCTGGTGCCGAGTTCTGCCTTACGCACTGCTACACGGGCTACCCGATGGTGCGGCAAGCCCGGGCCATGGTCCGAGCAGGGGTGATTGGGCCCATCCGTCAGCTTCACCTTCAGTACGTTCAAGGGTACCTCGCCGCCGAGGACGTGCCACCTGGGTGGCGGCTTGATCCAGCGCGCATCGGCGGTTCGATGATCCTTATTGACATCGGGACTCACGCCCATCACCTAGGCGCTTACGTCACCGGGCTGGACCTTGAAAGCCTGTGCGCGGATGTTGGGCATGTCGTTCCTGGCCGTCAAGTGGACGACTACGCTTCGCTCCTGCTTCGCTATTCCAATGGTGCGCGTGGCTCTATGTGGGTCACGAACGCGGCCAGTGGCGCTGAACACGGGCTAAGCTTCCGTATTTTCGGGCAGACGGGAGGCCTCGAATGGCATCAAGAAGAACCAAATCGCTTGGTTCATCGCAAAAGGGAGGGGTTTGAGGAGATTGTGACGCGTCGCAAAGATTCGCTGGTCGTCGATGCAGCCAGACAGGTGACGCGTGTGGAGATCGGCCATCCCGAAGGGTATCTTGAAGCATTTGCTAACCTTTACTCTGACTTTGCTAGAGCGGTTGTTGCAAGGATGCGGCACGAAGCGCCAGACGAAATCGATCGCGCTTTCCCTACGGTCGAAGACGGCGTTAAGGGACTGGCCTTTGTGGAAGCCGCTATCCAAAGCTCCGCGCTTAGAAGCTGGAAACCGGTCGAGGTGCCTTTAGCCTGAAGTTGGGACAAGAGGCTGAACTCCGTCGCCATTTCGGTCGGGCGGCCCGAAAGCTAGTTGATATAGGAAGCATCAATTGAAGATGGGAATGGTCGGTGGGGGGCGCGGCGCTTTCATCGGCGCTGTTCATCGGATGGGAGCCCAGCTAAACGGGAAAATCGAAGCTTGTCAGCGGCGCGTGGCGATTCCGGTGCGGCAGGGCGACGTGGTTTTGATTGATGAAGGGTACCATCCGGTCGTCAAGGCGCCCTGCACGAATGGCTGCTCCCTTAATTTCCTAGCCGAGGGACGTTCGAAAGATTTCGGCGGTCAACGATCCTTTTCACGATTGGGTGAGCAAGAAATGGGAAGGCAACCCGATTGAAATTCCCGTAAGGAGCTGAGCATCAACCCCTTCAAATCTGGAGTGCAACTACCCCTGCCGAGGAGCCCTTCGGTTCGAGGCTTTGCTTAACATTCCCAAAGAAAATAAAAAGGGAATTTTTTGGTTGACAAGGCCAGTAGATTTACGAATTAATTACTGTTACAAAGAAAATAACAAGCTAGGCTTTTTGCGTAGGCTGCCCCCCAGATACCGCGCAAGTACGGAGCGGCGATTTCGCGCTAAGCGTTAAATGGATATCAAAGCGCGCTGAGGATGTCTTAAGAGGCGCACAGATTCTTATGAACAAGTCGATTCGTCTGACGGTTGGCCAAGCGTTGGTCCGCTTCGTTGCGAAGCAATATGTGGAGCGTGACGGACGGCAAAACCGCTTTATAGAAGGATTCTGGGGTATCTTTGGTCACGGCAATGTATCAGGGCTAGGCCAGGGAATCGTGGAATGCGCCCAAGAGGAGGGGCTACGCTTTTACCGCCCGCAGAACGAGCAAGGGATGGTGCATATTTCGGCGGCTTTCGCCAAACACCGCAATCGACTCTCAACTTTTGCGTGCACAACCTCCATCGGGCCTGGTGCGCTCAACATGGTTACGGGCGCGGGGGTGGCGACAGTAAACCGTCTACCAGTGTTGCTTTTGCCGAGCGACTATTTTGCCAACCGTGTGCCTGACCCGGTGTTGCAACAGATCGAACATCCCGGTGAGAGGGATGTTAGTGCTAATGATGCCTTTCGACCTGTTTCAAGATTTTTTGACCGTATTTCGCGACCGGAGCAGTTGCTGGCGAGCTTGCCAGAGGCCTTCCGGATTTTAACCGATCCTGCGGAGACTGGGGCTGCGACTGTGAGTCTGCCAGAGGATGTCCAGGCCGAAGCGTTTGATTGGCCTACTGAGTTTTTTGAGAAGCGTGTTTGGCATGTGAGGCGACCGCTGCCGGAGCCCGAGTTAATTAGGGAAGTTGTTACCCGGTTGCAGAAAGCGCAGTGTCCGATCGTTATAACTGGCGGGGGGACGATTTATTCCGAAGCGTGGCCAGAGCTGAAGGCGTTTACAGAAGAGTTTGGGATTGCGGTAACCGAGACTCAGGCCGGTAAAGGCGCGCTGAATTGGAATCACCCATTGAACGCCGGGCCTATTGGCTCCAATGGCGGGACGGCGGCAAACGAGTTGGCAACGGAGGCCGACTTGATACTGGCGTTGGGAACGCGCCTGACGGATTTTACAACGGCATCGAGATCGCAATTCCAGAATCCAGCGGTGCAATTTGTCGGCGTTAACGTGGCCCCGATGGACGCAAGCAAGTTGGCGGCGCTACCGGTTGTGGCCGATGTGAAGCGGATCCTGCCCGAGTTAGCCAAAGCTCTTAGAGAAGCGAGTTACAGAGGTACCGACGATCGATATCGGCAACGGGTGACTATGCTCAAGGAGCAATGGGACAAGAGAGTAACCGAAATCAGGACGGTTAGAGAAGACGAAGGCGAATTGTCCGAGCTCAACGTTATTGGCTTAGTCAATGAGGCTGCAGGTGGAAAAGCGACTGTGGTTTGCGCTGCCGGGAATATGCCAGGCGAATTGCTGCGACTCTGGCGACCAGAGGATCCAAAAGCTTATCATCTAGAATACGGCTTTTCTTGTATGGGTTACGAAATTCCCGGTGGCATCGGAGTGAAGTTAGCCGAGCCGGAGCGGGATGTTGTCGTGATGATCGGCGACGGAACCTATTTGATGATGAACTCTGAGATCGTCACTGCCGTGGCCGAGGGATTGAAACTGACCATCGTGGTGGTCGACAACCACGGATACCAATGCATTCTGGGTCTTCAACGGATTTGTGGCGTATCTGATTTTGGTAACGAACTGCGATTCCGCGACAAGAAGACTGGCGCACTGACTGGCGAGTACGTTCCCATTGACTTCAAGAAACACGCGGAGGCCATGGGTGCGCATGCGGTCTTCGCACCAAGCGCCGCGGAAATAACCAAGGCTGTGCAGGAGGCGAAGCAAAGGGAAGGCGTTACGGTAATTGTTGCCCCTGTTGCCCCTGAAAAACGCATGCCTGGGCTGGGCACTTGGTGGGACGTGCCTGTCGCAGAAGTTAGTGCGGCTGAGCAGACGCGCAAAACCCGCGAAAGCTACGAGAAAGCCACTAGGAAACAGCGTTCCATCTTTGCATGAACCTGGCTACTGCACCCGTCAATTGGAACAGCCCGGACGTGCCGGAGTATAGGGCGTATACCCCGTACGCTCAGCTTCTGGAAGAGATGGTGGCGGCGGGGTACTCCGCCACCGAATGGTCATCGATCATGCCGAAAGAGCCTGAAGTCTTGGCCGAGGACTTGCGGACCCGAGGATTACGGATGTTAGGCGGGTTCGTAGGGTTGGAGCTTCGAAACCCGACCAAACGCGAGCAGGAAGTGAAAAAGGGAGTGGAGATCGGAAAATATTTCCAATCGCTAGGTGCAACTTATTTGATTGCTGCTGACAGCGGTGATCCGCGAAGAGTCCAGGAAGCCGGACGTGTCAATCCCGCCGGCGGGCTAACCGACGCGCAGTGGGAGTCGCTTGGCGCCGGCCTGAATGAATTAGGCGCCTTGCTGAAACCCGCCGGTGTTCGGTTGGTGTTTCACAATCACGTGGGGACTTACGTGGAGACGGAGGCAGAAACGTGCCGGTTGCTGGATGCGACTGACGCGGCACTGGTAAGCTGGTGCCTGGATTGCGGGCACCTGACGTACGGTGGAGGCGATACCCTTAGGATGCTGAAAAAGTTCGGCGACCGGGTGGGCTACGTACATATTAAGGATGTCGATGGAGAACTTCTGCGGCGTTCGCGTGAAGAAGGATGGAGTTTCCATGAGGCGCTCAAACGATTTATCTTTCCGCGGCTTGGGGAAGGGATAGTCAACATCCCAGCTGTAATCCGGGCGCTCAGAGACCATCGCTACGACGGTTGGTTAGTTGTAGAGCAGGACACCACGCCACTTAATCCGACGACGATCGCGAGGGAGAATCGGCTTTATCTGGAAGCCGTTCTAAAGCCGGAAACCCAATCCGTTGAGAATGGCTAACGATCATACATTGAGAAATCGGAATGGCGTTTTCAGCTCTGCTAACCAAGGCGAATCGGATCGAAGACTAACATAATGGCTATGAGCAAACAGGATCTTATAGGAGTGGCTTTTCTCGGTTTAGGACGGATGGGAGAGACACACCTGCGAAATTTAACTGCAATTAGCGGCGTCAAGGTCGTGGTTGTTGCAGACCCTGCCAGGGAACGAGCCGAGCGCGGTCGCGCAATGACTGGGGCTGAACTTGCGCTTACTGA
This sequence comes from bacterium, assembly GCA_046727495.1. Classification (GTDB taxonomy): domain Bacteria; phylum Verrucomicrobiota; class Verrucomicrobiia; order Chthoniobacterales; family JAFAMB01; genus JBKPBY01. The sequence continues at coordinate 5,470 of JBKPCS010000190.1, forward strand.
GCCCGAAAAGGCGATCGAACACCCCTCGGTCGACGTGGTGATCATTGTTACTCCAACAAATACCCATGCGCGTCTGATCGAGGTGGCAGCAAACGCCGGCAAAGCCGTGTTTAGCGAAAAACCCATCGCCTTGGACTTAGCCGAGACGGAAAGGATAGTTAAAGTGGTTCGCGACCGCAAAGTGCCTGTGCAACTGGGCTTTATGCGTCGGTACGATCCCGGCTACGCCAAGGCCAAAGCAAAGATTGAGGCTGGCGAGCTGGGAAAGCTTGAGACCTTCCGTGCCTTGAGCCGAGACACCTACCCGCCGAGCCTAGAGTTTTTGTTAGGAAGTGGTGGGCTCTTTTTGGACATGTCGGTACACGACTTCGACCTGGCTCGGTTTCTGGTGGGTGAAGTAGATGAGGTGTGCTCCTGGGGCGGCGTCTTGATAGATGAACGGTTTGCTCAGGCAAATGACGCTGATACGGCCTTTACGCTCTTGAGGTTCAAAAACGGAGTCTTGGGCGTAGTGGAAACCTCGCGGCACAGCAATTGGGGTTACGACATCCGGACCGAAGTGGCCGGCTCGGTGGGCAAAGTGGTGGTGGAGGCGCCCCAGAAAACGCCACTGTTCTTTGCGAAGGATTTCGCTTCGAGTCACGACCATTACGAGAATTTCCCCGACCGTTTTGAGGCGGGTTACCGCCTTCAGCTGGATGCTTTCTTTGCGGCGTTGCGGGAGGGGCGCCCCCCGACCCCTGGGCCGGAAGACGCCCTGGAGACGCTCCGCCTGGCCGTCGCTGCCACCAAGAGTTGGCGCGAAAGGCGGCCGGTCAAAGTCTCAGAGATCACCGCATGAGGCACGCGTACTGACCCTTTTACAGTGAGGATATTAACAACCTTTCAAAATCCAACCTAATGCGCCGAGCAGGCGCCAACAAAACTATGATTAAGCATGCCCCCCTCCGGCTACTGACCGGAATGTTGATTCTATGCTCCCTGTTCGTGGGTGCAGCATTCGCTCAAAAGGATCACTATCGGTTCGTTATGGTGTCCCACATCGGGTCCAACGACCCGAACATGAATTGGTTAACCACTTCGATGAAAACCTTCGATGAGAAATACCCCGGTGTGAAGACAGAGTATCTGTCGACGAACGAATACAGCCTCCAAAATTTCATTGCGATCTTGAACCAGGCGATCGCGTCGCATCCCGACGGTATCGCCGTTCCGATCCTGAATAATCAAGCTCTCCAGCCGATCCTGGACAAGGCGATCAGCAGTGGCATTCCTGTGGTAGCCTTCAATATTGCCGATCCACGCCCTGTGGGCGAACGGATTCACTATCTCACCTACGTAGGGGGCGATGAATATCTCACCGGTGTGAAACTCGGAGAGCATGTTATCGAGCTAGCCAACGCCGGCAAAATTCCAAAACCAACCAAGGTGATGTGC
>JBKPCS010000191.1:0-3891 GCA_046727495.1 bacterium
CTTCTCCTAGGGAAAGAGGCTCTTATGCGTCCACTAATTTGTGCAACGTTGCATCGATAAGGGAAGAAAGCGTATCACTCGACCGTATCACCCGCGTACGCTGCTACATCCTTTAGCGCCTGATCTGCAAGCGCTTTGCACTGGTCTGTAATCGCACTGGCATTATTTGCTGTGTACCTTTCCATATGAGCCGCTTTGGCGCTTAAAAGACCTGTTAAAGCTGCATCGTATGCGTTAGTCCACACTGTCAGTTGTTCTTTGCGCGTCATCATAGTCGCATACTGTATCAGATGGGCCGTCCAAAAACATCGCATACACACAGCAAGCAAAGTACTGCGTCATGCGGACATTAACGTCACAATTAATTATTACACCGACTCCGCGTATGGGTAACTCCGGGCTCGGGAAGTTATTCAGCGCCAACAAAATCACTATCTTTAGGACGCCGCTTGCCAGTCGCCACGAGGCAACCGGTGTCGAGAAAATTTTCCTCACTCGCTGGATGTGAGAAAGGCGGAGCTGCAAATCCACGAATGGCGTCAGTCACTGTATTCGAGCCTCTGCGGGAAGACCATTCCTCCGGATGAATGCATTCCACCGTGTTGTCTTGGTGGGCGCGAATTCCTCCGTAAGTGCGACCGGAACAAGGCGTTCAACACTTTCGTCGAGCAGTGGATAAGTTCGGAGAAGCCCTCCTTTGCGAAGAGCGCACCCACTAGATGGATCTTGATCGTGCACCGTGTCGGAATCGAACCTACGACCCAGTGATCAGAATCACTCGCTCCTTGTAGATAAATGGTGATTCTTTGTAAGTGCCTTTACTTGTAAGCTATTGCGGCCAAGTAGGTTGCACCGTCTGGGATTCGAACCCAGAACCTAGGGATTAAGAGTGTACGGCTTCCACCCATGTCTGTGATCCGGTTCGAGCCGTTATGAGCCGCAGATTGGCTCCCGGACAAGCTATCTGAGCTATTCTATCCTCCGAAGCATCAGCTCATGAGAGGTCAAAACAGTCCAGGGATGAACCCAAAAAGTGGCTAAGAAATGAGTAATCTTAGCCACTTTACCAAAACCCATATCCGAATTCCCGCATCCAGGAATGCTTTACTTACCTCAAAATGAACATGATTGAAGGTAACGATTGAAACAACATCGATGGAGTCCGATCTTTGCCGCTCGGCTTCCAATATTTCGGCATAACTGAGGCAGGCTCGATCACTGGCGATGCCTAAGTCTTGGGCCGAAAGCTTCGCGTTATTCTTGTCTGAAGGCACCGCTCCGGTGACCAATTGAAATCGATCATCCAGCCGACCGAGCTGCCATCCGTTGGACGGCCCAATGAACGCCCCGCGTCCGCCGCCAAACATGCCGAGCCGAAGTCTGGGATTCCCCCCTCTCAATAGCGCTGCCCTTGATAGATGAATTGGGTATATTCTCAATTTCTACTGATAAATCGCTCATTGTTCGTCCGGTTTTAAGATTACTTTTATTCCCTGCTTGCTCCTCACTATTTCGAGAGCTTTGTCCCAATCAGCGATCGCGAAGCGATGGCTGATTAACCGACGCGCATCGACCCTTCTTTCGGCCAGGAGTTTCAGGGCTCGTGTCCACGCAGGCGTTACGCTAGCGTTAGTTCCAGTTACGACTAACTCTTTATAGCAGACAGCATCTTGATCAAACGGGATGGCTCTTCCGTAAAGGCCCATTTGGCAAAACCGTGCACCGCGGCGCGCGACATCGGTCAGCGTTTTTGCCGCCGCTGGCGCGCCAGAGCACTCGATCACTAGGTCCGCACCGTTCCCGCCGAATATATCTGTTACAGACTCGACTATATTGCTCACTTCTTGGACATTGATGACGTGGTCCGCCCCCAGTTCTTTAGCCAACTTCAGTCGCTCAAGATCTTGGTCCGTACCAATCATGAGCACGCTTGCGCCCGCCACTTTGGCAAGCTGCGATGCCAGTAATCCGATCGCCCCAGGACCAGTGATCACAACGTTGTCGCCGGCGCCCACTCCCGCCGTCTCGAGAACGCCGTGGACGGTGCAAGCTAGTGGTTCCGTCAACGCCGCGCTTTCCAGATCAAGGTCGTCCGGGATGCGAATGAGGTTTGACGCTGGAGTGAGCAGAAATTCAGCGAAAGCACCGTCTTGTTTAGAACCGATCGACCGTCTCTGCAGACAGAGGTTGCGTCTGCCTCGACGACAATCGAAGCAACGACCGCACGTGTAAAAGTATGTTTCTGTAGTAACACGATCGCCCTCTTTCCATCCTGTGACATTGGTACCTATCTCAGCAATCCTACCCGCGACCTCATGCCCTATCGTCACCGGTGGGTGGGTTTCAAATTCATCAAAATAGATATGCAGGTCCGTGCCGCAAATCCCAGTCGAATCTACCTTGATGACAACTTGGTCAGGACCTGCGCTCGGTTCAGGCACGTCTTTGACCTCAATATTTCCGATTCCTCGGGCAAGCTTCCGTATGGCTAACATAGATCTTTCGATGTCATGATTGTTTCCTATCCCCCGGATTCGAATCTGGCATAAAGCATCATCCCGCCATCAATATAGAAACTCGTCCCGGTAATGTAATCGGCGAGATCGGAAGCTAAGAATGCAGCCGCCACTCCGACTTCATCCGCCTCGCCGATCCGCTCATAGGGGACTAACCCCCTTCAACGCGGAATAGGCCTCGGGCGTGGCCCAGGCTATCCTACTAACCGCCCGTCTCAAACCCCGGATAAAGCGACATCCCCGCATCCACAAAGATGCTGGCTCCAGTAATATAGTCGGTATAGTCTGAAGCTAGAAAGGCAGCCAGGTGCCCGATTTCCTCCGGTTCCCCGATTCGTTTGTAAGGAATCAGGGTCATCAGGCTATCGTAGCCCTCGCGATTCTCCCAGGCCAAGTTGTTCATTGGAGTACGGATTGCTCCTGGACAAATGCTGTTAACCCTGATTCTAAGCGCTGCCACTTCCCGCGCGATACTCTTCATCAGGAGCATGACCCCCTCCTTTTGACGCTGCATAGTTAACGTGTCCCGCCCAGGGAATGAGTTCGTGTACCGAACTGATACAGATGATCTTTCCTGCCAGATGCGGAAACCGCGCTGACAATACCACGGCGTTTGAACTCGCGGATTGCTTCCCGCGCACAAAGGAATTGACCGGTTAGATTGGTACCTATCACGGAATTCCATTGCTCGACGGTCATTCTGTCTACAGGCGCGTTGCTCTGAATACCCGCGTTGTTAACCAGAATATCGACGGTTCCAAGCTCCTCAATCGCGCTCTTAAACATTGTTTGTACCTGGCCTTCTTGCGATACATCAGCGGGAACTGGAATTGCTCTGGTTCCTATCTTTCGAATAGCTGATACGACTTCATCTGCTGCATCCTGAGACCCGATAAAATTTACGACGACGTCGGCGCCTGCCTCTGCCCGCGCTAAGGCTATGGCTCGGCCTATACCGGACCTCGCACCTGTCACCAGCGCCCTCTGGCCACCCAACGATCCGCGGAAAGGAAACTGAAGCATCGGTTTCCTTTCAAACGACGAACTGCTTCAGAAATTGATAGGATTGGCGGAGAGCTTTTTGCCTGCCCTCCAGCGAATATTCATAGGCTCGATCTTCCACTTCGACACAGACCGGTCCACGATACTCAATGTCAGTAAGGGCGGAAAAAAAATGGTTCCATTGGACGTCACCGAATCCGGGAAGTTTAGGTATATGCCAACCGAGGCCCAAAATCCCTCGATCGTACAAGCGATCTGCGAGAGTCTTGTCATCCTTGGCATGTACGTGAATGATTCTGTCCTTGAATTCATATAGCGCTCGAACGTAGTCGATCTTCTGCCAAACCAGATGAGAGGGGTCAAAGTTGAGGCC
>JBKPCS010000192.1:0-9351 GCA_046727495.1 bacterium
GCCCAGCCTCGTGGGCAAGAACTTGTCCCCACTTGATGCCGGCAGGATCACTGGGCTGGGGATCTCGGAGCAGACAGCATCGGCCGGGTCCGACAAAGAGGCGGGTGATGGCATTACCGGAGGAAGTAGTCAGCCCGAGAAAATCCTCGGGAGCGATCGATAGGGAAGTATCAATCATGTTCCCGACGAAGAAGACGTTGAACAGAAATTCGGGTTTGCGATTACTTGTGATAGCTTTTTGGTCGGGCGTTGCGCCAGACCGAGTGACGCGCAATCCGACATGTCCCGACGTGTCCGTGAACGGCTGTACACCCGGAACCGTCAAGCTGGGGTTAACGCCGGCGCTGGCCCACACAATTCCGACTTGACCGCGATAGATTCGATTCATGATTCGTATGAAAAGGTCCACAACGCCCGGCGTCTTTGACGTCTTGATCCCTGGAGGCCCATCCACGAAATGGAAGAATACCTTAGCATCCAAGAGTACGGTGACAGTGCCGACGATATCGACAAATCTGCTGACGGGATTGGTGAACACGACGTCATTCCTGCCGGGGGACAAGCCCCGCACGTTCACGACTTGCGAGTCTTGGACAATCTTTACTCGGCCATTCTGATTCACTTCAGGTTTGTTCGGATCCAACAGCTTCGCGGAGGCGAAAATGTGACTGGTAGATGAAGTTGGAGTTCCTGCTCTCTTGAGAAACATTTCCCTGCCGACTGCATTAAAGACCGTACAGGAGCCAAGCTCGTTGGCAGGCGACAGGGAGGGCGGGGTGTTGGCGAAGATGGTCGCTGCGTCCAGAGCGAACCCGAGGTGCAGGCGAGGCGTCCCGACTGTCGAAGGCGCCTGCAAGACCTCAGAGGGTGGCGTACGCGGGATGATTCGCGGTTTGCCGACGTTGGTTACCTGCAGCCACACACTGACCGCGCGGTCGCGCTCGTCGTCCTGCGCTCGCGAAACGGACAAGTTCGCCCCGCTGAAGGTAGTGCTCAAGCGGCTGGGTGAAACACCGTTGTTGACGAGGAAGCGTTTGACGTTCTCCTCGCGACGCCTTGACAAGTCACGGTTATAAGCCGCCGCGCCGATTCGACTTGCCGTGCCGTTCAGAAACGCTCTGGCCCCGTTGTTCGGCCTCAGAAGGGGCAACACATTAACATTGAGCCATAGTCGGTGCTCAGGCTTCACGACGTCATCGTCGTCATCGAAGTTGAAAAGCAGTGCGCCTTGCACGAGATCTTCCCGGCCGGGCGGCGCCGACAATTCCTCCACCTTGCCCGGTCCAGTTGCTCGCTTCATGAAAGTCCTCTCTGACAGTTCGTCGAAGGCGTCTGCCATCGGCGTGCATGTGCCGTCGAAAAAATGTTTATACGGTCGGGCGTATTGAAACGAATTTCCTCATTCGATGCGGCAAGGGAACCGGCAGCTCGACCAGGCCCAGCCAAGTGGAGGAAAGATTCGCCGAGCAGGTTCATTCCATTTGGAAGCTAGCTCCCCTCGTCCTGATGCGTCTATAACTGGTTGGAGTAACTTTTTTTCCCGATCTCCAAATAATTTGGAAAGTCACAGTTGCAATCCAGATTGTGAGTTCCCAAAGGCGATGAACTCCGAGGAAATCTTAAACAATCAACCGTCGACCAATCGGGCTGAAGTGCTCCTGTCGTCCTGGGAGAAAAGGCTCGCTTTAGGTGAAATTGACGAAGTCAAATGGTGTAGAGGAAATCGCCGCTGAGATAACGCCGGCCTACCTTTTGGAGGATAATCCGAGGACCCAATCCGGTTTTAACGGAGATGAAGATCACTGGATCCAAGCGCGGGGCCTTATCGCAGACGCAATTGATCGCGCCGGTACGTTCCTGGACGTCGGCTGTGCTAATGGATATCTAATGGAATGTCTGGAACGATGTACCGCGCAAAAAGGTTATCGCCTCCGGCCTGGATATTTCGCCGGAGTTGATCGGATTGGCGCTGCAACGGTTACCTCAGTGGGTCACCCGGCATGTTTTGCGCCAGGGCGGCAACTGTGAGAAGCGAGGCCAACACGAATCCGGTCAGTTTGATTTTCATCTCGAATGGCGGTCGTGCTTTGCTGTTGCCGACGAGCCGGCGATTGCCCCCGGCCAGCGTTCAAAGAAACGAGTATCGCAAATGCAGATTTGGCCCGAAATTGACTCTTGGTGCAGAGCAGTATTGTCCTTTGGGGCAATTCTGGAGGGTGCGCCTCCGAACTTAGAATCCCGCTAACGATTCGCGAATCCTTTTTGAGAATTCCGGATCCTGATCTGCTGCTTTGGCCTTCTCATTGATCAGAGCTTGCTTCCTTAGCTCCGTAAATGGGAGGTCTCCCGCAAAGTCGCCTCTCTCATACAACATTTGATCGGCAAACCCGTTGAGCAGGATCCGCCAATCCCAGGGAGGCGGTTTACCTGGCGCTGTTGCGACCGTATGGACCCGGACGTTGGTCGTGCAGTTGCTGGTCAGTGCATTATAGAACTCCGGATGCTGGTGCAGATCGTTAAGGCTCCGCAGATAATCCAAAAATATCGCCCTGGCACGCTCCGGTGAAACTGTCGTCCGGTATAAGTAGATGTCTTCATGGCGATAGTTGGTGCGGAGCCGGACGAGATCGCGCTCTGAAGCAACAAGATAAATCAGCCCGTAAATTTTGTAGAGACCGGCGAGCATCGAAACCTTCTGATCGATCTGTTTGCGCAGCTCGATGGAAAACGCCACATGGTCATCGTCGCCCACTTGGAAACTGACGATCGGATGTGCCATCCATTTTGAGCCCCAATAATTGATAAATAGATCGATGCCTCTTACTTGCGAGAGGTCGACGGTCTTATTTTCCCAGCGCGGAAGAAAATCGGTTGTGGTTCGATAGTCGAAATCTCGGAAATTATGAATGACTACCTGGTTGCCGTTCACTTCGGCCCAGGCTGTATGAGCAACCTCGGGCTCCCACGGCCGATCATTGGAAGGTTGAATGGTGAACCACCATGCAAACACGAGTAAGAACAGGCCAAACAGAATCACGACCGTTTTCCACCAAGGTCTGATCAGCGCCAGCACAGCAAGAGCTACAATTCCGAAAATCGCTGCACTGAACGAACCGGCAAATGGCAGCATGAAATAGAGCGCTCCGACGGCCCACAAGCATAGTCCAAGGACAAAGAGCAATAACAGGGTTTTGCAGATCAACAGAACGAGTCTGTAGATGATTGGATGTCGGCTGGTGATCATCTCTGGGTAACGAAAGAACTGCCGAGCACCGATCTATTTTTTGCTCACTTTACTAGCTACTGTTTAGAGGTCTTGGACTCCAATTGAACTTGCGGGAGCCACTGCCAAACATTTCCGGCAATATCGTAGAGGCCGTAGGCTGGAAAATCGGCAGCAATAACACAGTTAGCGAAACTGGATTGCAAAACCTTACTCAAGATATTGCCAGTTGCCTAGTTCATTTCGGTCCGGATACGACCCAAACTTGGTTGTCAGTGCGACTGAAGCAGCCGGAAATGCCGAACGCGCCACAGACCGAGAGCGCGAAGACGACGCAAACGGAATCTTGAATTCGGTTAGATATCCCTTAGCATCTGCGGTTCGAAGCTCTGGTAGAAAAACAAAGCTGTGACGAAGCACCGGCATTGGTTAAATATGTGCATGACCCGATTCGACCTGAAACATTCAGTCGTAATTTCAAGGTCGCATGTCCGAGCAGGTAGATGTTCACAGATTGCCTTACTGGTTCGAAATCTGGCTCTGGCTGGTATTTTCATCTTCCTATCTGCTTGTGCTCAGCTAGCGACGATTAAGAATGTGACACCGGTGCCTCCGAGCGCTGGAGCTGGGCCTGCCTCCGGCATCGCCAGCACCGAAGAGCAACGGAGTAATCCAGAGGTGGCGCTGTCCCGCGACCTTGAAGTGGCTGCGAGAAGCTGGATGGAACTTAAACGAAATCCGGCTAACATTCAGGCTGAAGAACTCTATAATTACTCGACTGGTCGAGTGGTTTCCCTACTTCAAACGACCGGTAAGTTGCCGCGAGCGGGCGCTGTTCGGATTGGAACCGGCTCGAACGTTTATCGTTTGACCTATGGCAGCGATATAAAGTACGTCGCTGATCCCCGTAACGTCCATTTCGTCCCGGCCGATGAACTCGCAATATCCGGCAAAAATTATTCATCTCGAGTCCGTCGTGACGGAATTGGCGCTCCGGTTCTAGTTCGATCCGAGACGCCATTAGAAAAAGAAAAGGCGCGCCAACTATTTCTTACCTCCGATCAGCTGTACTACGGAATGACGGCCGTGCTGGATTTTCAAGGCGCGCAAGTCCGACTGCTCATTAAAGATCCGTTGGCCTCCAACCGGATCGTGATCGCCGGACGCAGTTATCCGCTGGCTGCTGATTTCACAATCGGCCCCGCCGCGCTGTTGGCGTATAATCGGCCGCAGCGACTCGGATTTATCCGCATGATCCGGCCGGCGAAGTACGCATATACGGCCAGACTGGTGCGGGTTCAGCCGTATGACCCGAACAAGATTCCGGTGTTAATGACTCATGGCCTCCAGGACACGCCGGCCAGCTGGGCACCGCTTCTTAACCGCCTACGAACCGATCCTGAAATCAACAAACATTATCAGTTCTGGATCTACAGTTATCCCAGCGGCTATCCTTTTCCCTATGCAGCGATGCTGTTGCGCGAAGAATTGGATCGAATCGATAAGGCTTACCCGCATCATAAAAAGATCGTGTTAATCGGACATAGCATGGGCGGACTGGTTTCCCGTCTGATGGTGACCGACTCGAACCTGACGTTTTGGAATGAGCTCTTCGGGAGGCCGCCGGATCAGGTTCCGATGGATGCTGACGACAAACAACTGCTTGAACGCGCCCTGATTTTCAATCACCGGCGGGATGTCAGTCGAGTCATTTTCATTTCGACGCCTCACCGAGGCAGCGCGATTGCTTCCAACTGGATCGGCAGGATTGGAGTCGCGCTGGTCAAGCTCCCGGCGAATATGATCAAACTGGGAGCATCGGCAGGGCAACACGTTGTGTCCGGCGAGCTTGGAGCCAAAAAAGCAAAGAAGCTACGTATACCGACCAGCATCGACACGCTTTCTCCTCAAAACCGGTTTGTGCGGACTATGAACCGGTTACCGATTGCCGATCATATTCCTTATCATTCCATTGCCGGGGACCGGGGCCGGGGAGACACGCCCAACAGCAGCGATGGTGTCGTGCCGTATTGGAGTTCGCATCTTGACGGCGCTCAATCCGAAAAGATCGTGCCATCCGGTCACGGCGCACATCAGAATCCACAAGGAATTGAAGAGGTGGACCGGATACTAAGGTTGAACTTGCGCAGCGAAACGTGATCATTATCGGTAGGACGCGCTCTCTCGCGCGTCTCTACCGTTAGTCGACCTTCACTAGCGAGACGCTTTTATAGCCGATTGCGCGCTCGCCAAGCTCGGCTTTCACTCGTTCTGACGCCTTGCCGTCTGTCCAGATCTCAACGCTTTAGATATTCTGGTTACCGCCAACGAGAGTCGCCAGACCATCTATAAGCCGTTTTCCGTCGGCCTAATACCGTGGACGGTCAACGCCGGTTGACAAAGGAGTGCTACGCTCGCGTCCAGTGTGGCGGTAAACGGAGGTTCTTTTCTCTTGGGACTCCCAATAAGGAGCGGCAGTAGCAGCCAAGGCGCGCGACATTTATCTGCTGCGGCGAATCTGACACCAATGGCGACTGATACATCCGGGAAGACTAGGCCGCGGGCTGCTTGAGGGGGACGGGCCCACGGGCCTGGTAGGACTCGATGCAGGCCAGGGCGATCGCCAAGGCTCGGCGCGCATCAACGCCGGTTACCTCAGGCGCTTGGCCCGTGCGTACGACCTCCACGAAGCTGCCGAACTCGGCCGCATAGGCATCGCGGCACAACTCCACGTCGCTGCGCACCGTTCGTTGGGCGCGCCCCGCTGCCGTGTGGTGAGTCATGCCGGTGAGGGCGGTGTCCCCCGCGCTCACCATGCCGGCGGAGCCGAAGACCTCCGCCCGCACGTCGTAGCCGTAGACGGCCGAGAAGTTCGCTTCGGCGGTGGCAATGGCTCCGTTGTCGAACTTGACCACCACTACGGCCGTGTCCAGCAGGCCAGTCCCCTTAAACTCCGGGGCGACCAAGGCATCGGCCGTAGCGTAGACTTCCACGGCCTCCGCGCCCGGGTTGAGCCAGTTGAGGGTATCGAAGTCGTGGATGAGGGTCTGGGTGAAGATCGTCCAGGGGGGCACCGCCCCGGGGTTGGCCAGGCCGGGATCGCGCGTGAGCGACCGCATCAGTTGCGGCGTGCCGATGCTGCCGGCGGCGATCACGTCGTGCGCTTCGCGGAAAGCGCGCATAAACCGACGATTGAAGCCGACCTGAAGAGGCAGGTTCGCCGACCTTGCGGCGGCGATTGAACGACTCGCTTCCTCCAGCGTCTCCGCCATTGGCTTCTCGCAGAAGACGGCTTTCCCCGCGGCAATCGCAGCCAGAATGAGGCTGGTGTGAGATGTCGAAGATGCGGCAATCACGACGGCCTCAATTTCGGGATCGGAGAAGATTTCCTCTGGATCTGTGACGCCACGAGCCCTTAGAGGATTCGCGATTGTTTCAGCCGCGCCGGGACGCGGATCAGCGATTGCAATGAGATGGACTCCTGGAACGCGATGGGCAAGGGTCTCAGCGTGTGCGGTGCCGATACGACCGGCACTTATCAGACCTACACGCACGGGTTCGGCGAGCACATTTTGTTTGGATGTTGTTAGCATTTTGTCTATCTTTCTAATTGTTTACAGTTAGTACCTATTTATTGGTTTGTTCTTTAGCGGATCCCTCTGCCAATCAGCGTCTCTGGTGCCGCTTGGCTTGCGTCAGAGATACAATTCCGCTTCTGGGCTCTCGCCGCGCAGAGAGGCAAGCTTCGGAAAATTGCTTGTTTACAAAGGCTGCTGCTCTCAGAGCAGTGGTTCACATTGCTGAAAGGCAGTCCGCAAGGAGGCAATCGGGTCTCCTTTGGGGACGAACTCATGAGCAATGTAGCCGATATAGCCTGTCTCTTTAATCGCCCGGAGAATCGGCGGGTAGTTGATCTCTTGGAACTCGTCCAATTCGTGGCGGCCCGGATTACCCGCCGTGTGATACTCGCCAATCATTCCGTGATTAGTGTCGGTATAAACAATCGAATGGCCGGCCGGTCTGCCGCTTGGGCGATCGCTCACTGCGCGGGGCAACCCGGAATGGTTGGAGTATTAATAGGCAGCCATGGATATCTCGGCCAGGAAGAGCGCGAAATTGGATTTCGAAGCTATTTTCGTGCAAAGGCTCTCGACTTCAAAGTTCTCGAGCCCATCGTGTGCTTCGACGAACCCGAGAACGCCTACAAGCAAACGATCGAATTGCTTAAAACCTCCGACGGATTGGTCGGTCTTTATAGCGTAGGAGGTGGTAATAACGGAATTATTCGGGCAATTGAGGAAAGCCGAATTTCCCGTAAACTCGCCTACGTATGCCATGAACTTACGCAGACTACGCGCGCAGGTCTCAGTGCAGGAGTGATCGACGTTGTTCTTGCTGATGATGTTCCTGAGCTCGCTCGAGCGACGCTCAAAATGCTTGTCGACATCAAGAGCGCAGTGCCCAACAAAAAACAGTCTTCGATCGTTCCCTTCGCGATCTACACGAGTGAGAACATCTAAGGGCACACTTAGCCCCGCGGCGATTAGCATTTACTTTAAACCAGTTTTTTGGCCACTTTTTGGTGATCCCTTAAAGGTTGGCCTAAAGTCTTCAGCGCTGCGAAAAACCTGCGACAGCGTATGCTACGATAAGTGGCTTGATCGCACGGGGGAAGCGCTACGTCCCGTTCGGAATGACGCGGCGATGGAGCAGGGGCGAGACGTGAGTCAGGTCCTCATCGTCCACATACGACTTCGAGCTTTCAGGTGGGCTTCATAAGAACGGGTCCAACTGCCGGTTCGCTTTGCTAGGTTATCAGCATAACCCCGAACCCTCCTCATCTAACTGGTCCTCGGTCCAAGACGGCGAATGGTTCTTATTCCGGAGCGATTCATACGCGTTCAGATAAAATCAGGCCTCGCTGTCACTGCCGGGCATCATTTGATTTGAGTTTTGGCGACGCTGGCCAAGCGCCCAAAAGAAATGCAGCGGCGAAATCGACGAAAACCGAGTAGTTAAGCGGCGCCTTTACACCAAACGATACGGTCATCGCGCCAGCGAAGAGAGCGAAAAGCGCGGCACTCGCGAAGGCGACGGGACGCCGGAATATGCCAATAATGAGGGTGATCCCTAACAGCGCTTCTGCGGCGGTGGCGATGATCGCTAGCGCTGGCGCGAGAGCACTGGGCAAAAAGCTGTTTACCTGGGCGGTGTAGGCAACGAAGTGAGTCCAATCTCCCCAGGCCACAGTAGCTGCCCCAGGCGGTCCCCAAATTCCAAACCTATCCGCCACGGCGGAAAGTAAGGTCACACCTAAAGCCAACCGCAGTAGCAGCGGAGCAATTCTATTTGCTATAGATAATCTTCCAGAAGCATCGGAGTGAGTATTCATGGACTCTGTTGGTTGCGATCGAGTGATACAGCGTGGGTTTCAGAGATCTTCTTCTTTTTTGCGTTTCTTTGGGCTCTCTTGGCTATTCGTTCTTGGCTTGGCGGGCCACACGCTATCGGGGTCAGATCATTGCGCGGCGACGTGCTGACCGGCAACCTACTCTGCGGCGACGTGCGCGCCCTTTGCCGCGACCGAGGGTTTCATTAGGAGGACGAGAAAGGCGAGCGCGACCCCAACCACAGCGAAGACAAAGAATGTGTCGAAATAGGCGAGTGCGGAGGATTGTTGCTGGCGCACGTCTTCGAGTGATTGCAGCGCCATCCGCCGGGCGGCACCGGGATCGCCGGTGAGTTGGAGAAAGATAGCCTGGGTCTGCTCGAGAAAGGATTTCACGGCCGGATTCAGCTTGTCGAGATTTTCGCCAAGGTGCAGGGTGTGTAGTTGGTCGCGCCGCTCGTGAATGGTTTGCGCGATGGAGGTTCCGACGCTGCCGCCCTCGTTGCGCAGCAACGCGAGGAGACCGACCGCCGCGCCACGCAGTTGGGGCGGGATGTATAGAAACGCGGCGACATTAAGCGGGGCGAAGATTATCGACAGCCCGCCGATGACCACGCAGCGCGGCCAGACGACTTGCCACGCGCTGATGTCGAGGTTCATCTGCGACATCCAGTAGTTTCCAATGGCCATGATGATCAACCCCGCGGCCATGAGCCAGCGCGCATCGACGCCACGCGAG
>JBKPCS010000193.1:0-10394 GCA_046727495.1 bacterium
GGGCGTACCAGAACCGGGTAACCGATTCTAGCTCCCACCTTCACGGCTTCTTCCTCGTTGGTAGCGATGCCGTTTAGTGGCTGGTTTAATCCGAGGCGTTGGAGGAGTGCGGCAAAGTGTTTCCGATCCTCAGCGATCTCAATGCTTTTCGGTTGGGTTCCGATAATGTTGACGCCATTTGCCTGCAGTGCGTTCGCCAGGTTGAGAGGGGTCTGACCACCGAATTGTACTATGACCGCCTTACATTGTTCTCGCTCATAAATATTGAGCACATCCTCCAGTGTGAGCGGCTCGAAATAGAGTTTATCGCTTGTGTCGTAATCGGTGGAAACTGTCTCCGGGTTTGAATTGACCATGATGGTTTCGAACCCTTCTTCTTTCAGCGCGAACGCAGCGTGAACACAGCAATAGTCGAACTCGATGCCCTGGCCGATCCGGTTCGGGCCTCCGCCAAGGATCATGATCTTCGGGCGCGCTCCGTCGCGGGTTTCGTTTTCTTCGCCGTAGGTCGAATAGTAGTACGGGGTGTATGCCTCAAATTCCGCGGCGCAGGTGTCAACTAGCCGATAAGTCGGAAGAACGCCTTGACGGATGCGTTTTTCGCGAACATCGGCCTCGGTCTGATCGGTCAGATGAGCAATCTGACGATCAGAAAAACCAAACTGCTTGGCCCGCCGGAGGCTGAGCGAGCCGTTCCTGATATGTTTCTCCTGATCGACGATCTGCCGGATGTTCTCAAGGAACCAAGGGTCGATCCCGGTCAATCGATGAATTTCGTCGAGAGAGAATCCGGCTAGAATGGCATATCGAAGGTAGAAGATACGATCCCAAGAGGCGTTTACCAATTTGTGTTGGATTTTCTCTTTGTCCCAGGCGCCATCGGCGGTGCGAGGCTCGCGATCTTTGCCGTCTGCGCCCAATCCAAATCGACCGATCTCAAGCGATCGGAGCGCTTTCTGCAATGATTCTTTGAAAGTGCGTCCGATCGCCATCGCTTCGCCCACGCTTTTCATTTGCGTGGTTAATGTCTGGTCAGCTTGGGGAAATTTTTCGAAAGTGAATCGTGGGACTTTGACAACGCAGTAATCGATCACCGGCTCGAAGCTGGCCGGAGTCTCGCGTGTGATATCATTCGGGATCTCATCCAGGGTGTAACCGACGGCTAGCTTCGCGGCGATTTTTGCGATTGGGAATCCGGTAGCTTTTGAGGCGAGCGCAGAAGAACGAGAGACTCGCGGATTCATCTCGATCACCACCATTCGGCCGGTTGTCGGATTGACGGCGAACTGGATGTTGGATCCGCCGGTTTCAACGCCGATCTCGCGAATCACGGCAAATGAAGCGTCCCGCATAATTTGGTATTCGCGGTCGGTAAGGGTCTGAACCGGTGCGACTGTGATCGAGTCACCTGTGTGAATGCCCATCGGATCGAAGTTTTCGATCGAGCAGATCACGACGCAGTTATCTGCTCGGTCACGCATGACCTCCATTTCGAATTCTTTCCAGCCGAGTAAAGATTCCTCGATCAAAACTTCCGAGACGGGGGACTGATCAAGTCCTCGTCGCACGATCTCCTCGAACTCCTGCCGGTTGTAGGCGATACCACCGCCCGCGCCCCCGAGGGTAAATGCCGGCCGGATGATTAACGGGAAGCTTCCGATATCGGCAGCGACCCGCCGGGCCTCACCCATATCGTGGGCGGAACCGGAGCGCGGAACATCCAGGCCGATCTTTTGCATCGACTCTTTAAAGAGCTGCCGATCTTCGCCTTTCGCGATTGCGTCAGCGTTTGCGCCGATCAACCGGACTTTGTGTTTTGTGAGAACACCGCTGCGGTACAGGTCCATCGCGGTATTCAGGGCGGTTTGACCTCCTAATGTTGGTAACAATGCGTCCGGTTTCTCGCGCTCGATGATCCGTTCGACGACGGCGGCGGTAATCGGTTCGATGTAAGTCCGCGTAGCGAACTCGGGATCGGTCATGATCGTCGCTGGATTGGAATTTACCAGAACGACTTCATAACCTTCCTCTCTAAGAGCTTTACAGGCCTGGACTCCGGAATAATCGAACTCGCATCCCTGGCCGATAATAATAGGCCCAGAGCCGATAAGCAGGATTCGGTGAAGCTCTGGGTTTTTTGGCATATGCGGTTGGCGTTCGGCGTTTCGCGTTTCGCGTTTCGCTAAGCGTGAGGAGTCAGATTTTTGGCTCGAGGTAAAGGATTTTTAGGCGTTAGAGGTCGGATTTTCGTGCAAAAGTTTGGCCATTATTTGGGAACGGCAGCATCTCCGTGGGAGGAATTTTGTCCCTCGCTTCGATGAGTGGCTTGATCTGGGGTTCTGGTCCGCCTAACGCCAAACGCGAAACGCCAAACGTCAAACGCCAAACGCTCTCCCTACAGCCGCTGTTCGAACTCGACGATTCGCGACAGTGCTTCGACGAATTCCTGAAAGCCACTGGCCGGGAGCATGATTGTGTCCCGCCGGCCGCTGACGTCTTCCGTAATCTTTAGGAACCGGCCACGCTGATTTTCTTTGAGATCTAAGAAAAATACTTTCCGATCCACCTGGATCTTCTCGGAGGCGAGGGGTTCATCGGTTCTTTGCGATGTGTTGCTGTTGATCATATCTGCCATGCCTGCTCAACGTCTACCGATCGGATCCCGTTAATCCGCCCAGCGACGCTGAGTGATTTTTCTTTTACCTGTTCCAGCCCGGTCTTCGACTCAGGCATTTAGTATGCCGTCTCACGTTAAATGTGAGATGGTACGTTTAGTCCGACAGCTTCGCGTACCCGCGCAATGGTCTTTTCCGCCACGGTGCGAGCGCGCGCTGCCCCATTCTTAAGGATCTCGTCCACGTACATCGGATCGGATTCCAGCTCTGCCCGACGTTTTCGCATCGGCGCAAATTTTTGCCAAATCGCTTCGAACAGCCTTTTCTTAAAGTCGCCGTATCCTGTCCCGCCGGCTCGAAATTCTTCTTCCATTTTCTTCAATTCATCCGTAGACGCAAATAATCGGTAGAGGGCCAGGATTGTTGACTGATTTGGGTCTTTTGGGGCCTCGACCGGCGTGGAGTCCGTTACAATTCCCATGATTTTCTTTCGAAGTGCCTTCTCGTCCAGAAAAATCTCCACTGCGTTTCCATAGCTCTTGCTCATCTTCTGGCCATCCAAGCCAACGATGGTGGCAACGTCCGGGCGAATACTGGCTTCCGGAACTTTGAGCACATTACCATAAACGTCGTTGAACTTGATGGCAATATCGCGAGCCATTTCCAGGTGCTGCTTCTGGTCTTTACCCACGGGCACGATATCGGTGTCGTACAACAGAATGTCTGCAGCCATCAGAACCGGATAGGCGAATAGACCGTGTGTCGGCTGGATCCCTCTCGCGATCTTGTCCTTGTACGAATGCGCGCGTTCCAACAACCCCATTGGCGTGACGGAGCTCAGAATCCAGGTCAACTCAGTATGGATTGGGACACCTGATTGGCGAAAAAGGCAGGCGCGATCAGGGTCCAGACCACATGCAAGAAAATCGAGCGCGAGATTTCGCACATGAGTCTTCAGCTCGGCCGGATCTTGAATCGTTGTCAGTGCGTGATAGTCAGCGATGAAATAAAATGCTTCGCCCTTCTCCTGCAATTCAATAGCAGGGAGCATCGCACCGAAGTAGTTCCCAATATGCAACGACCCAGTTGGTTGCAACCCTGTAAGATAGCGGACCATTGGCAAGATGTAGCACGAATACTGGCAACTGCCAGGGCGTTTGGCGTTTGGCGTTTGGCGTTTCGCAAGCTGCGGTATGCAAATTCTTAATCTGGGGTAAAGGATTTTTGGTATCGCGGCGCTTGAACTTCTTACCTCGAACCTCTGTGTTGTTCAGGAAGCGCATGAGTCCACCGAGACAAAGAGCCGCGCGGTCGGCAAGGAGGGTCGAGTCGGTCAAATTCGGCCTGTGGGAGGTAGTCGAAATCGACCGCGTAGATCAGTTGGCCGCGAATCTCCCCGACCGAGCCTTTAGCGATTCGACACGTATTGCGCGAATTCGCGGTTACCGTCACGCTCGAAGCCTTCGGTAAAATTAGAGTGAATGGAAAGAATAGCTTTCCGCATTTGGTATACCAAAGCGGGGTCCTTAGAGAATGTTCCTTTCTGCAAAGGGATCTTCAACGCTCGGGCAAACTCACGAGCTCGTTCGAACGCATCAAAATCAGTAAATTTCTTCACGTTCAGATAGTAACATATATAAATATTGTTATCAATATCAGAGTGTGGAAAATTCGGTGCTGCTACGCCGCGAAACGCGAAACGCGAAACGCGAAACGCGAAACGCCAAACGCCAAACGCGAAACGCCAAACGCCAAACGCTCCGCTACCACCTCTGCACGATCCGATCTTCTTCGGCTAACAGGCCGTCCCAGATCTTGCGATGGTTGGGTTCGTAGCGATGATCTTGCAGCTCGGCCATTTGGCGGCGGAGATCGATGAGACTATCGAGATGTGGCAACATGCTGACGTAAAGCTCGCGCAGAAATCGAAGCGCTGCCGGGTCCCGTTCCCAAATACCACCGAATGAATCTACGAATTCAGCGGCGTAGTTGAAATCGCCGCGCTCGTTATGCTGCCAGATTTCCGGAGACGGTTCCGGCAAATCCAATAGTAGCGGTGCGATATAAAGATTGTGCAACATCCCGCGCTTGTACTTTTCGATTGCTGCCGTTTCTTCGTCTGTTTCGAAAAGTGTGATCGCCCAACCGAAACAGAACCCGGGATCCTCCAGATCGTTTGGATACGATTGGCGGTACCAGGCGAAAAACTCGTTGGCGGCTTCAAACTGGTTCAGCGAGAGCTGCAACAGCGGCACGAGAAAACGAACGCCGGAATGATCAGCCGGATCGGCGAACAATAGTTCTTCGCCTACGGCGATCGCGTCGGCTAGCTCTCCTTTTTGCCAGGCGGTCAGCATCCGGCCATGCTGTGCACGAAGAAAAGGGCCGAACTCGCCCTCGATCTGGAGCGGAGCGGCGAACTCGATTGCTTTGACGAATTCCTCGGATGCAGTGTCGAGGTTACCTTCCTGCAGCTCGAGCTCGGCCAATTCGACGAGAGCCTCGGGCAAATTGGGTGAGAGCTCGAGGGCTTTGTTGAGGAGGGCGCGCCGCTTTTCCAGCGAACGCATGTGTTTAATCGATTTGGTTAGACCCTGCGCGACGAACGCATGCCCATGGGTGGCCAAAAGATTGTCGGCTGATCCGGCGATTAAGTTGCTCAACTGCGATTCGACACCTTCGCGTTCTCTGGCTTCTTCTTCGGTCGGCTCGGTATCGATGAGGTTGATCTGGCATTGGTAGTCGCGTGAGAGTGTTTGCCAGAGGCCTTCTTCCCATTCGTCCAGATCGGGGACGAGCAATTTATCTGGTGCTCCGCGTTCCTGAAACAGCCGGTGGAGGAAGAGTTCTACCCGGCGCTGGTCTAGCTCTCGCACAAATTCGTGTCCGATCAGCAACCGCGTCTGACGATGGAGGACATAGAAACAGGTCGGCAGGATGAACATCGAGCCGAACTGGATTGGCACGTCCAAATCGAACCAGTCAAACGTCCAAACCTCGCGAGTAGAACGAAGCGGAAGAATCATCTGAGTGGGAGTGTGAGTGCGAGTGCGAGTGTTTGCAAACGGAACGCGCTCGTATGCAGTCACAGCAGGAACCAGAAGGCAACACTCCCCGAGAGCTTTCGGGATTAGCCTGCTGTGGAATGAACCGGCACCCTAACGGCTTCGGCGCCGGAAGAACGCCACGCCAGGCTCAAAATTTCACACCGATTCTTTGTTTGCGATTGAACTTATCGGTGTAGAAAAGTTCCTGGTGTTGCTGGACGTGCTCATGCACTAGCCTGGTTACTTTCACGTCGAAGCAGCAATATTGAGCGACATCGAACAAGCGTTTCTCGCGCCACCATTTGATCGCATCCACACCGTCGCCGGTTTTTCCGACCCCAAGCGTTGCTTGGGCAATGTTGTCCAGGCGCGGCTTAATCCCGGCCACCTTGTCGACTTCGACCAGCATATCGAGGGTGTGGAGTTGGTGCGGGAGATCAAGGATGGTATAACCCATCAAGACCTGGTAATCGAAATTGAGGATATTGAAACCGACAACAAGATCGGCTCGCAACAATTGCTGTACAAGATCGCTGGTCTGGTTCTCTCGATAGATGCGATATTCACCGAGTTGAGTGCTGTAAGTGACCCCAACCGACATGCCCATATCTCGTTTTTTGTCCCAACCGCCGACATCGTTTGCTGTCTTTTGTGTCTCAAGATCGAAGTAGACAATGTTCGTCATAACTGCTGGCCCCCGATCCTACACGAATCAGTTTGAGAATCCAGGAATCAGGTGTGAATTCGAAGGGCGCCGACCTCGAGCATGTCGTCGACCTGGAAGGTCAATCCGCCAATGGCGCGGTCAAGCCGGAGGCTTGCATCATTGCTCGACTAGCGGGGAACAGAAAAAGAATCCTCCGGATTCACCGTGGGCTGAGCTTCTAGCTCGGCATTCCGGCGGTATCATAAGTGAGCTCTACTTAAAGGCTCCGGCATCGAATCGATAAAGTCTGTTCAGGTGCGCGACCTGATATTCTTCTACAACAGATCCGTCCGATACGTAAACGCGCATACCGGTTGGCCCATCTGGTAGCCAGTGAATCTCTTTTATGTTCTGTGTCTTGGAAACCTGGACCAATGGGAGTCCGTCAATGCTCGATACCCATGCACCGCTCGCGTCGGCCGATACAATCAATTGAAATTTCGACTCGCGTCCGTTCCGCTGGAGGGGATTTTGCTCTGGCTTTACCACGATAGGGGTCGAATCGGTTTTCTGATCCGCCGGCACAACTTTTCCGTCCTTAACATCGAAAGATTGAAACGTTACCAGCGAACGATCGAGCCATTTTTCCCACACCGATTTCCCGGAGTTCGCGGTCTGGAAGCGAAGGCCAGTTACCCTTTGGGTTTTGTCCGTGATGGAGATCAATAACAGGTCTTCTTCCGATCGCGACACACTTAAGTGGTTGGCGTTGCGTACCTCTTCGGGCAGGTCAATCTCACGTATTTCCTTTCCGGAAAGGTCTATTTCCTTGAGCAGGGTTGTTGTGCCGGTCCGCACCAGCAACCAAACCGCGTCATTTGCGCCTGCGCGCATGTCGAGGAGTTCTCCTGTTTCGCCGACATCGACCGGAGTGAACTGATCATTCTGGTATCGCCAGACTTTTCCGTTTCTGTTGGCTACCACAAAAGATGAGGTCGAGAGCGCGATCTGTGAGATGTCTGCCGCAGGTGCAGTGATTTCCCGGGCAGCGTCCTTCACCTGAAGCGTAATCGTTGGGGTACCCAGGACGGCAATCTGATCGCCGAATGCGTCAGCATCTCTGATATCTGCAAAGGCTTTTTGAAAGGTTTGATTTCCGTTTGTCGGGTCAATCATGGCCACTTGCGAATGGTCGAACACCAACAATTCTGTGCCGGAGGATTTCATTCCTTCTACTGGCCATCCGACGGTCGCGGCTTTGGACTCGTTGAGCTTGGGATCAACAACCAGGAGCCGCGACTGATCTGCCAGAACAGCCACCCGTGAATTGTTTAGAAGAGCGGCTGTGTTGATCTTTTGAATCCGCGATTCTTTTGTCTGATCCGCCCAATCGTTTAGAAAAAACCCGATTCCTTTGACTCCGATATCTCCAACCAGTACGCCCCGCGCAAGGTACCGATCGCCAGGAACTGGCTTACTTTCAGCATCCGTCCAATCCCAATCGACATACAATCCATTCAGACTCGACTTGAAGCTGCTGATGTCTGCAGCCTTTTTCAGGACCTTAACCAGTTTTCCTTTTTCGTCATAAACGCCGAGGCTGATGACACCTTGCACCGGCGGCGGGATAAACATGAGCTGCTCGCTCTCTGTCTCGTCTTGAGCGCGGAGGAAAGGGGGAAATGCAGCGAGGAGAAGGCAGGCGAGAATGGGTATGAGTATCACGCGCAGGCGGCGAAGCCCGATCGTCCTTATCCTCGTTCTCCATGTCGAGTAGGAGGACGAGGAAGAGGAAGAGGAAGAGGAGGAGGAGGGGATTTGAGGGGGAGAGGTTGTCGATGACAATGTGTTGAAGAGCAAATGATCGCCGCTCCGAAGCTCAAACATAGTACTTCCAGTTGAGATCCGGGAATAGGTTGTCGCGCCATTCGCAGTTTTTCAGGAACCTCTCGTCGACCGCGCCCCCTTTGAGTTGGTCGTAAAGCCGGGTAAACCGGAGGATGTGGTCCTTGGTTTCTTTTCCCGCATACGGGCGGGCCGTTCCGGTTTTCATGAGAAACGCCCAATCGCTTGCCTGCGCTAGAAGGAGCTCGCGTGCCATCTGCTTGAGCGTGCGCTCTTTCCATTTTGCCGGCTTCTTTTCGACCGCGCGAGCCGATTCGGTCATGCGCCTCGCGGCGGCGTGCAGGTGCGGATAGATCCAAGCATTCGCTTCATCGAGCCAGACTTCCCAGAACCCTTTATGCCCCCAGCTTGATGGGCTCGGCGAAAGGATTTGCAACGTGTCGTGGACCTCGAGGTACGCGCTTGGTGTTGTCAATTGGAAGACTTTCTGATCGTACGCCGCTTTGCGGAGAAAAAGATTCAGAAATCTTGGGCCCTCGTACCACCAGTGTCCAAAGAGCTCGGCATCGAATGGGCTCAGGACGATTGGTTCGATATTTGTCGCCTCGATCAGGTGCTGGATTTGCTGTACACGGCTGTTGAGAAAATCGCCAGCGTGATGGTCGGCGGCGCCTTCGGCCCATCCAGGAACGTAGATGGCCTTATGCGGGGTGCGACCAGTGATGCGGTGATATTTGATTCCGGTAAATCGGCGCGCACCATCCGATGGCAGAAACGGTCGCAGATACTCGATGTCCAGATCGTGACCGATGTCTCGGTAGAAGTCTCTGTAGGCAGGGTCTCCGGGGTATCCCTCTTGTGCGCTCCAGACTTGCTTGCTGGATAGTCGATCGCGTCCAAAGGCAGCTGGACCAACTGGGGTGAAGCAAGGAGCGTAGATCGCGTACCGCGGACGCGGATTACCGAACATCAATCCATGCGCATCCAGCGTGAACCATCGGAGTTCTGCCTCAAGAAGATATTTTTCCAGACCACTGAAATAAGCGCATTCGGGCAGCCAGATTCCTCTCGGCTTCCGGCCGAAGCTTTTTTCGTATTCATCGCATCCGATTCGGATTTGAGCACGGACCGCTTCAGGAAATTGCTCCATCAGCGGGAGAAAACCGTGGGTTGCGGCACAAGCGATGATTTCTACAAAACCTTGGTCTTGGAACCGTTTGAATGCCGCGACCAAATCCTGGTTCAGGCGTTCGACGTAGATTTCGCGGCACTCAAGGAAACGGCTGTGGTAAATCCGGGCGAGATGATTGACTTCAGGCTCTGATGTTGTGCGATCGATTTCGCGTTTAGAAAGTTCGATCAGCCGATCCAGGTAACGGAGATAACGTTCGCGCAACAGCTCATCATTAAGCATCGCGCAAAGGGTGGGGGTCATCGACATTGTTATGCGGAACGGCACATTGTCCCGGACCAGCCCCTCAAATACCTGCCATAAGGGCAGATAAGTCTCTGTTATCGCTTCAAAGAGCCAGTCCTCTTCAAGAAATTCCGGGTACTCCGGATGCCTGACGTACGGCAAATGCGCGTGAAGGACGAGAGCCAGATAACCTTGTCGCATGCTGTGAAAGGGAGGAATTGGTTAAGGGCTAACACACGAGGCTCGAGGCTCCGTCGCAAGCGAAAAATTGCGAAATGGATTAATATTAACGGAGATGAGGTGGGTAGATGCGCGCAGCTGGGCAAAAAGTCGCAACGCCACGAAGTGGCTGAGAGATATTAGCCCAGGGCTTCAGCCCTGGGTTCAGTGAAAGGGAGGGGTCCGCTCTAAAAGAGCGACCGAGCAAGGCGTTGCCTGCAAAATGGTGCGCGCTGATTCGGTTGCCCTGTCAGGGCACGGCGCCATTCAAACGGCCCACCCCGGGCTAAAGCCCTGGGCTGACATCCAGCGCTCCTGTAGGAGCGCAAAGGAATTGCACGTTTGTATCTGCGCGTGCGCGTTGCGCGACACCGTCATGGCACCCCAGCCTAAAACTGAATTTGCTAGAGCCATCCTACAGATCGAAATACATGTAGAACTCGTACGGGTGCGGCCGGAGCCGAAGAGCGTCGTGTTCTTTCATTTTCAGCTCAATCCAGTTGCTGATGAAATCCTTCGTGAAGACGTCGCCTTTGAGCAGGAAATCGTGATCCGCTTCGATGGCGGCAATCGCGCCAGTTAGCGAGCCGGGTACAGTTGGGACT
>JBKPCS010000194.1:0-17843 GCA_046727495.1 bacterium
TATTCCGAAGGCGTTCACCGACTACACCGAAGAAGACTACAACCTGGTGATGAATACCAACGTCGCCAGCTTCTTCTACATGACGCAGCAGGTGATTCCGCAGATGAAGAAGCAAAATTCTGGGCATGTGGTAAGCATCTCTGGGGCTTCCGTGGATCAACCGAGCAGCGCCGAGCGCGCACTGTTGGCCGTGCTGTCGAAGTCGCCGATGCCGGCTGCGAGTAAGGCGTTGGCCCTGGAATACGCGCCTAACAACATCCGGTTCAACACGGTGTCTCCGGGCGTCGTTAACACGCCGATGCACGCTAAGGGTAATCGTGCGGAGTTGGCGAAGTTTCACCCCCTGGGTCGGATAGGTGAAGTTTCTGATGTCGTCGATGCGGTGCTCTATCTCCAGAACGCGACGTTCGTAACGGGCGAAAACATCCGAGTCGATGGAGGGATCCATGCCGGTCGGTAACGATGCCACCAGCGCTGAGCCATATTCGGACATGCCAAGGGAAAATCCTGATTGAACACGACTAAACAACCAAGAAGTTACAAAACTAAACAACCAAGAAGTTACAATTATGAATAAACATATGAAGATCGTAGTGGTTGGCGGCAGCGGGCTCATCGGCGCAAAACTCGTGAACAACCTTCGGCAGCTTGGCCATGAGGTAGTCCCGGCGTCCCCTTCTTCTGGCGTCAACACCATCACTGGTGAGGGCTTAGCCAAAGCGCTTACGGGTGCTCAGGTTGTCGTTGACGTGTCGAACGCGCCTGCTTGGGAAGACAAGGCGGTTTTGGAGTTCTTCGAAACTTCCGGGCGTAATCTCTTGGCCGCGGAAGCGGCCGCTGGCGTAGGGCACCATGTTGCCCTGTCAGTCGTCGGCACTGCCCGCCTTCTTGCCAGTGGCTATTTCCGCGCGAAAATGGCCCAGGAAAACCTGATCAAGGCTTCCGGGATTCCGTATACGATCGTTCGGGCAACGCAATTCTTCGAATTCATGGGCGGCATCGCCCAATTCAGCACCGTCGGCCAAACAGTTCATTTGCCGCCGGCGTTGTGGCAGCCCATCGCCGCCGATGACGTCGCGAGCGCACTCGCCGAGATCACACTCGCCGCGCCGGTGAATGGCATGATCGAGATAGCTGGTCCCGAACGGGCAGGTATCGACGAAATGGTCGGACGGTTCCTAGGCGCGACAAAGGATCCACGCGAAGTGATCACAGATGCTGATGCGCGCTACTACGGCCTGGTAGTAAACGATCAATCGCTCACCCCCGGCGCTGATCCGCGCATCGGCCCAACTTTTTTTGAGGACTGGCTCAATCGTTACTTAACTCAAAAGAATGTTAGTGAGGCGGGATCGTAGGCTCCCAAATCAAGTGTCGCGTTCCCGTAAACAGGAAATTTCACACGCAATCCCGCCGACGCGCCCGGGTCATCGGCCGCGCGCTCCACGCGCGGCCCACTGTCCATGCGGACCCTTCGACCGCGACCTCTTTGGCCTGCTTCGTTGAGTTTCGCCAAAACCCTTTTGACCGGGCGCGCTACGCGGGAGATGCTTCCGGGCGACCCTCAGCCGGTGAAGGCTTCTTACGTCACCGTGAACATCCCTGTGCGAGCTCGATCGCTCCGATGATCTATGGACACTGCTTGGATAAGCGCGTTTTCTGCGGTGATGGGTTCGCTGGTTGGAGCTTTTACGTCTTTCGTCACGACCTACGCCAATCAGCGTGCTCAGTATCGACGGGATTTCTTGAGTAGACAATTTGCTCAACGAGAGAATCTCTATTCCGAATTCATCAATGAAGCAGCTCGCCTAATGGCTGATTCGCTGCAGCAAGAGATGATAAAACCAAGTACGTTGGTGCCCATTTACGCCCTGGAGAACCGGATCCGGCTGAACGCTTCGGAAGAAGTCGTTCAGGCTGCGAGAAGCGCGATCCAGGAGATCGTTGAGTCTTACCGGCGCCCGACAATGACCGAAGAGGACATTCGCCGGGGTGCCTATCTAGACGTCAAGGATCCTGTGAAGGAATTCGGTGAAGCGTGCCGAAAGGAGTTGAAACGGCTCTATCGGGTAGCGTCATAAGCGCACGCTAGATGCTCGATAAGGCGAGATGGCAAAGCCGAGGCCCTCCATCACTTCTCACCTCTCACTTCTCACCTCTCACCTCTCACCTCTGACACACCGTCTCTCCCCCCTTGCAGCGCCGTATAACCTCATCTATTAGTCCCGGATGATTGACTACATGCAGAAGGGGGGACCACTCATGTGGTTGATCCTGCTTTGTAGCGTCGTCTCGGTTGCTATTTTCGCCGAACGGCTCCTGTATTTTCATCGGGCAACAATTAACACGGGTGAATTTCTGCAGGGTTTGGCGAACTTGATTCGCAAACAGAGCCTTGCCGAGGCACGGATCGAGTGCCAGGCCGTTTCTGTACCGGTCACGCGGGTGATTCATGCAGCAATCATTCGCCATCATCTGCCCCGAGCGGAGTTGCGGGAGATACTTCAGGAAGCCGGCCAACTCGAAGTGCCGCGTCTTGAACGAAATCTCGGGATGCTGATCGCGATCGGATATATCTGTCCCTTGATTGGACTCCTTGGCACCGTTACCGGACTCATCCAGGCCTTCGTCCAACTCTCCTCGAATAACGGCTATGCCACGCTATCAGACGTCTCTTCCGGAATTTACCAGAGTTTGCTGACCACAGCCGCCGGCTTGGTAGTGGCGATACCAACTATTCTTGGCTACTGCTATCTGTCGGCTCGCTTGAACACTTTCCTTCACGACATGGAGCGCGCAGGAATCGAGACAGTGAATCTGTTGACGGAAAAAACTGCAACGGATTCGTCGATCATCGAATTCGACCCGAAGTCGCGGGCGGCCTCTGACCGGCGATGAAACTGAAGAGATCGCTGCATCTCAATCCCGGGCTGATTCTCATTATCCCGTTGGTGGATATCGTGTTTCTTCTGCTGCTCCTCTTTTTTGCGAGCTCCACCTTTTTGTTGCACCCTGGAATCAGCGTAAGCCTCCCATTCTCTCATTTCACCCTCGGACCGCAATACCATCCGGAGATTGTTAGCATTACCGCTGGACCATATCCGCTTGTTTACTATCGAGATCAAGAAATCGATGTGAAAGATCTCGCCCGCCGGCTCGATGAGGATCGAAGAACCGATCGCTCAATCATTATTCAGGCAGATCGTTCCGCCCCCCAAGGTACTGTTGTTGAGGTCATGAATCTTTGTCTTGAGCGCGGCTATTCGGTGATGCTTGCCACGTCGCCCCGGAGCCAATGATGCGATGAAGCAGGAGTTCGATCAGGGCGAGTTCATCTTCAATTGGCAAAAAGATTCCTGGGATTATCACCTGCCTGTATTCGTCGGACTCTCGCTGATAGGACATTTTCTCTGTTTTTACCTGTTTCATGTGATCTATCCGCCGACGACTTCTCTTTTGCCGCCGGCTGCGCAGATAACCGTCCTGAATCCGGAGAATGGGCGTGATAAAAATCTGCTGGATTGGATCGAAATGAATGATCCTGCCGCAGTGAGCTCTCCGCGATTTAACCCTCGGCTGGTTGAGCGCTTGACGCCTGGCTACAAGCCGACCTTCTCGACTGTGTCCCCCCAACTGATGCAGCCGACAATGACGGCAAATCGCGAGCGCCCGCCGTTGTCGGTATTGTCGACCGACGAATTGCGGCCGACCCGGCAACAACCGAAACCGGGACCGGCGATTAATTTTGAAACGCAGTTGGAAATCGGATCAGGCCTGCAGTCTCGCGCCCCTCTAGTGACTCCGGCGCTACCAGCTACAGACTCAACCGCAGAACGCACGTCTCTCTTCATAGGCGTTGCCCCAGACGGCAAGCCTGATTTCATATTCGTCCGCCAGTCGAGCGGCGATGCCGGACTCGACCAGAAAGCGGAGCAATACGTCCGGGCATTAACTTTTCGACAAGGACCCCGCCGGGACTGGGGTACTATCACATTCCGCTGGGGAAGCGCCCGGCCATGATTCGAGTAGAATTACCTGTCTTGATATTTATCTATCTATTCGTTTTCCTTGCGGCGATCTTCGCCCTTTGGATAGTTTACGAATGGATTCGCCAGCGACGCGAAAAAGAACTCTTGCGCTACAAGGTTCAATGCACAATTTGTGCCTCTATTTTCGAGGACAAATCCGATGATCCGCTCCCGAGATGTCCTCGTTGTGGCAGTCTAAACGAAAGATCTAGAATCAGAGGAGTATAGTTTTATGGCAACCTTTATTGGTCGAAACCGAAAAGCCCGTACAACCTACGGTTTCGATGAAATCGCCTTGGTCCCAGGAAGCGTCACGATTAATCCGAACGAGGTAGACATTAGTTTTTCGATTCCGAGAAAAGAAGCGGCTCCTATCAAATTGGCAATCCCGGTTTTGGCCAGCGCGATGGATGGGGTTGTGGATGTCGGTTTTGCCATCGAAATGGGCAAACTAGGCGGCCTAGCTGTCCTCAATCTCGAGGGAGTGCAAACCCGATATAAGAATCCGGAGGAGGTCCTGCTCAAAGTACTCGAGGCAGACAAAGAGAGCGTAACTGCGCTGCTTCAGAAAATTTACCAGGAACCAGTGCAAGAAGACCTGATCGCCGCACGGATCAAAGAGATCAAAGACTCTGGCGTGATCGTTGCGGTAAGCTCGATCCCGCAAAAAGCCGAACGATACGGAAAGATTGCCCAGGAAGCCGGGGTCGACGTATTTGTTGCGCAGAGCACGGTCTCGACGGTCCGGCATATCTCAACCGAATATAAGTCGCTCGATTTGAAGTCATTTTGTCGAGAAATGACCTGCCCGGTGATCGTCGGTAACACTGTCGGTTACGATGTTACTTTGGAGATCATGGAGTGCGGGGTGGCCGGCGTTTTGATCGGGGTGGGCCCTGGAGCAGCATGCACCTCCCGCGGTGTCCTGGGACTCGGCGTTCCGCAAGTGACTGCCACAGTCGATTGCGCAGCCGCCCGGGATCTTTTTTTCAAGAAAACAGGACGTTACATCCCGATCATTACAGATGGCGGCATGACTAAGGGGGGCGACGTTTGCAAAGCGTTAGCCTGCGGATCGGACGCGGTCATGATTGGAAGCGCATTTGCGAAAGCTGTTGAAGCGCCAGGCAAAGGGTACCACTGGGGAATGGCAACACCGCACGCTAACCTCCCCCGCGGTACGCGAATCCATGTCGGTACAACAGGCGGACTTCGACAGATCCTCTTCGGACCGGCAGACGTCGATGACGGGAGCCAGAATTTGATCGGCGCCATCACGACCTGCATGGGAAATGTGGGTGCCGCCAATATTCGCGAATTCCAAGAAACCGAAATCATTATCGCCCCCTCTATCCGAACCGAAGGCAAACTTTTCCAGCAGGTTCAGATGGTCGGTATGGGTTCGCGAAGTTCGTAAGGAATAGCAACCGCAGATTACGCAGATTCCACAGATTTCCTAGAGAGTCATTGACCTGAAGGCTTTGCCGGCCTCTGATAACTGGTATCATCCCTATTGCGGCGTTATTAGATATCCAAAGGAAAAATCTGCGTAATCGGTGTAATCTGCGGTTCCGTCCACAGTCTAACGTTCTATTCGCTAACCAACGACCTATCCCATGAGCTATCGACGCGTAGTTGTTACCGGCATCGGAGTAATTTCTCCGATTGGAAACGACCTAAAATCGTTCTGGGGGAATCTGGTTGAGGGAAAAAGCGGCATCGGTGAGATAACACAGTTCGACTCGTCTACCTACGACTGCCATATCGCCGGAGAAGTGCGGAGTTTCGATCCAAAGCCATACTTCAAAAATCCGAAAGATGTCCGGAGAAGCGACCGCTATACCCAGCTTGCAATGGCATCGGCAAAATTGGCGCTGGAAGATAGCGGAATCGATCTGGAAAAAGTGGATCGCAGCCGATTCGGCGTACTGATGGGGAGCGGTATCGGAGGCCTGAAGACGCTGGAAGATCAGCACACGATCTTGATGAACAAAGGCCCGGCCCGTGTTTCGCCGTTCATGGTCCCGATGATGATCGTGAATATGGCAAGCGGCCTTATTTCCATGGAGTACGGCCTCGAAGGGCCAAACTTCGCGATTGTGAGCGCATGTGCGACCGCAGCTCACTCGATCGGAGAAGCGTGGCGAATGATTCGTACGGGCGAAGCAGAGCTGTTTTTAGCGGGCGGCTCCGAAGCAGTTGTCTGTCGACTTGGCATTTCCGGGTTCTGTTCGATGAAAGCGATGAGCACTCGAAACAATGAGCCGGAGAAAGCCTCACGGCCTTTTGATCGCGATCGGGACGGTTTTGTCATGGGAGAAGGCGCTGGCATTCTCGTGCTCGAAGAATATGAGCATGCACGCGCACGAGGCGCACAGATTTATTGCGAGTTAGCCGGCTATGGGCTCACAGCCGACGCCTACCATATGACAGCGCCGCGTGCGGATGGCACGACGGTTGCCCGAGCGATGAAAGTCGCGCTCGATTTGGCCGGGACACCAGTGGATCAGCTGGATTATATCAATGCTCACGCAACATCGACCCCAGTCGGAGACATTTGCGAAACCGTAGCGATAAAGCTGTTGGCCGGCGATCACGCAAAGAACGGTCTGCTGGTGAGCTCAACTAAGTCGATGACCGGGCATCTGCTCGGAGGAGCGGGCGGCGTGGAAAGCGCCGTATGCGCGCTCGCGATTAAACACGGGGTAATTCCTCCGACAATTAATTTGGATAATCCGGATCCAGAATGCGATCTGGATTACGTTCCGAACGTTGCCAGAGAACGTAAAATTCGCGTGGCACTGAACAACTCATTCGGCTTCGGCGGTCACAACGCCACATTGGTATTCAAAGCCATCTGAGCGCCGGACCAGTAGTCCGGCGGTTTTCCGTCTACAGTCTTCCGTCTTCGGTCTTCCGTTTGGAGGGAGCCGCCCGGTTGGTGCCATCCTTTCAACACAAAGGATACAGGATACAGAATACGGGAGACAGAAGATGGGACTCTCGGAACGCAAGGCAGGTCCTCCTGTAGCTGAAAGGAATCGTTGAAACAGAACATTTCTCAAGAAAGCGGTGCGGCAAACAAATACGTTTTGTTGGTCTTTGTGACCGCTCTTTTGTGGTCCCTTGGCGGAGTCCTGATCAAATCAATCGACTGGAACCCGATCGCGATCGCAGGCGCGAGAAGTCTTATTGGCAGTCTGCTGATGCTGATCGCGATGCCCCGCGCGTTCCGATCGATTACCTGGAGGTCAGTGCCTGGCGCGTTTGCTCTTTCGATAACCGTCATCCTTTTTGTTGCCGCAACAAAGATGACGACTGCCGCCAACGCGATTTTCCTCCAGTATACTGCTCCGATTTACATCGCGCTTTTCAGCCCTTGGGTTCTCAAAGAACGAATCGGCTGGCTGGATTGGCTGTTGATTACTGTCGCAGTGTTCGGAATCGGCCTGTTTTTCCTTGATCGCCTAAGCTTAGACAATCTTTGGGGAATTCTCCTAGCACTGACAAGCGGGCTCTCCTACGCCTGGCTGACAATCCTGCTCCGGCTTCAGCGGGAGGCTTCTCCGGAAGCTGCCGCGCTGCTCGGAAACATCCTGACCTTTCTATTCGGGATACCGTGGATGTTTCCTCCGGTTCATTTGGCGCAGAACGCGCCTTGGCTTTTGCTGTTGGGCGTTTTTCAGCTTGGCCTTCCCTATATGATCTACGCAGTAGCGATCCGGCACGTTCGGGCGCTGGACGCGTCAATTATCTGTATCATCGAACCGGTCTTGAATCCGATCTGGGTGATGTTCGTCACCAACGAGTGCCCCGCCACATGGTCAATCGCCGGCGGCACGATAGTGTTGCTGACATCACTAACAAGAACACTGATGGCAGCGCGAAAAACTCAACCCTCCGGGTTGCCCGTGGGTTGACCTTCCAAGTCGACCTCGTCCTCTCGCTCTTCCTGGTCCTTGACCTCTACGAGGTCGCGCTTCGGCCACTTCGAGGGTTTGAGGAAGACGAAGCGGAAAAAAGCCTCACCGCCCCCTACACCTTTACCCGCTCGATTCTCGCGCCGAGCTCCCTGAGCTTCTCATCGATCATCTCATACCCGCGATCGATATGATAGACACGGTTGATCTCGGTCTCTCCTTCCGCAACAAGGCCCGCTAATAGCAAGGCCGCAGAGGCCCGCAGATCGCTCGCCATTACCGGCGCGCCGCTCAAGTTCCCAACACCCCGAATCATCACAGTCGCTCCATCCAGGTCAATCGCGGCTCCCATCCGTTTCAGCTCTGAAACATGCATGAACCGCTGCGGGAAAATGCTCTCTGTAATGAAGCTCTCGCCATTTGCGGTCGCTAACAAAGCGCACATTTGAGCCTGCATATCGGTCGGAAACCCCGGATAGGGATCCGTACGCAATGCGGCTGATTTCGATGTGCCGTTAGACTGGATCGTCAACGAACCGTTGTTGCCCGCAATATGATAGCCGCAGCCTTCAAGTGCCTGGATTATGGCGGTGAGATGATCCGAACGCGCGCGATTGATCGTTACGTTTTTGCCGGCAATAGCTCCAGCAATCAGAAATGTGCCTGCCTCAATCCTGTCGGGGATGACTTCGTGTTCAGCGCCGTGAAGCTCTTTCACTCCCTCGATTACAATCCGTGAAGTGCCGGCTCCCTCTATTTTTGCGCCCATCTTGTTCAAGAAAGTCGCTAGATCGACGACCTCAGGTTCGCACGCCGCATCTTCGATAATGGTCGTCCCTTCCGCCAGCACTGCAGCCATCATCACGTTGTCTGTTCCTAGAACGGTCGTGCCAAACTTTCCGCGCAGCGAGATCTTCGCGCCTCGCAACGACGGCGCAAACACTTTCACATTTCCGCTGTGGACCCGTATGGCTGCTCCCAGTGCCTCGAATCCACGCAAATGCAGATCGATCGGTCGATCTCCAATCACACAACCGCCAGGCAAAGAAACCGTTGCCTCTTTTTCTCTTCCCAGCAGCGGTCCAAGTACACAAACAGATGCCCGCATTTTGCGCACGATATCGTACGGAGCCACCGTGTTGACCTGTTCCGCTCTGACGCTCACAACTCCGCTGGCTCGCTCAACTTCTGCGCCCAGATGCGTCAGAATTTGCAGCATGTAATGCACGTCGCTCAGGTCCGGTACACGCTGAATCACGCATGGTTCTCTTGTCAGAAGGGTAGCTGCCAGGATCGGAAGCGCGGAATTCTTTGAACCGCTAATCTTGACTGAGCCGGTTAGGGAATGTCCCCCGTGAACGATAATCTTATCCATACCGTGCGATGAGGATGCGCTCGATTCCTAGGTAATCCTTCTTGAGAGAAATGTCGCGATAATTCGAGTGCGCCAAAATGTCTCTCACCGCTCCCGCCTGCCCCCAACCAACCTCGAGTGCGATCAGGCTGTTCGACGATAGTTTGCCTCGTGTCGATTCAATTAATTTTCGAATAGGTGTTAGTCCGTCCGGCCCTCCGTCCAAGGCAAGGACCGGATCGAACCGAACCTCGCTCGGAAGATCCGGAAGCTGGCCTGTCGGGATGTACGGAAGGTTCGCAACAACCAAATCAATCGGCCCTTCCACGGCGTCGACCAGTTCAGATTGAATGAACTGGATCCGGTTCAGGACTCCTAGCCGCTCGGCATTTTCTCTGGCCAGCGCCAGCGCCGATTCAGAAATGTCGGTCGCATAAATCGTCAGTCCCGGTTTTTCCAGCGCAAATGTGATTGCCAGGATGCCGGTGCCGGTCCCGACGTCAATCAGTCTCCCTTCCTGGGTGGACCCCATTTCGGCCAAGACGGATTCCACTAGAAGCTCGGTCTCCGGCCGCGGAACTAACGCGCGCGAATCGGTCTTGAATGTGCGCCCAAAGAAATCCCAGTGTCCCAGAATATGTTGTAACGGCTCTCCTTCAGCGCGTCGCCGAACTTTCTCCCGCAACAAATCCAGCTCCTTTTCGGTCAGAACTCGATCGAACTCTAGATAAAGATCGATCCGTTTCTTCCCAAGCACATCGGCCAGGAGATGCTCGATATTCAGACGCGGGGACTCGACTTTCTTCTTCGCGAAATAGGTTGCCGTACTCTGGAGAACTTCGAGGACCGTCACGTGCTTATCCTGGCGTGGACTGTAATCCTACTTCTGACTCTAGCCCTGCTTCCTTGAGACGCTGTTCCATGTCGCTCATCTGCAGGGCATTCACCATTTCATCCATTTGGCCCTCCATGAAAAGGTCCAGGTTGTACAGCGTCAGCCCAATCCGATGATCGGTCACACGATTCTGCGCGAAGTTGTAGGTCCTGATTTTTTCTTCGCGCCCACCTGACCCGATCAAGCTTTTGCGATGAGCTGAATATTTCTCAGCCTCTTCCCGTTGCTTCTCTTCGAGCAACCGCGAGCGCAAGATGGCAAGCGCCTTTTCTTTATTCTTCTGCTGGCTCCGGCCATCCTGACAGCGGACAATCTTTCCGGTCGGAATGTGCAGAACTTGCACGGCCGAATCGGTCGTGTTAACCCCTTGGCCGCCCGGACCTCCTGCTCTGCTCACCTCAATACGGATGTCCTCCGGGCGAATCTCGATGTCGACTTCCTCAGCTTCCGGCAAAACTGCGACGGTTGCAGTTGAGGTATGAATCCGTCCTTGGGCCTCTGTCACCGGTACCCGCTGCACCCGGTGTACTCCACTTTCGTAGCGCAGCGCCCGGAAAACCGACTCCCCGGCGACCTTGAAAATCACTTCCTTGAACCCACCTAGCTCCGAAGGACTGCTTTCCATCTGTTCAACCTTGAATCCATGGGCTTCAGCGAATTTGCCGTACATCCGGTACAGATCCGCAGCGAACAGAGCAGCCTCGTTCCCGCCTGTGCCGGCCCGGATTTCTACGATTGCATCGCGGTCTTCGTGCGCTTCGGGAGGGAGCAGTGAATATTGAACCTTGTTAGACAGCTCGGCGATTCGGTTTTCCAGAACAGGTATCTCAGTTTGCGCCAGCTCAGCCAGTTCGGAGTCTGGCTCAGCAAGCAGCTTCCGATTTTCCTCCAGCTCTTTCCTCGTCTTTTCGAGAGATGCCCAATCTTCGAGCAAACCGCGGAGACGTGCGTGTTCGCGCATGATCTCTTTGGCCCGTTTCGGATTTTCAAAAAGGGTCGTTGAGGAAACCTGCTCTTCCAGCTCGCGGAATTGTCTCCGCTTTTGTTCGATTAACGGCGCGAAGTCCATAAAATTGGGACGGGCTAGCCCAGAAACTTCACAACCCCGAAAAAGTTCGGGGTTGTGAAGTTCGTGCTCGGAAGCCGCTCTCCGAGCGGCTTGGGAAAAAGAAGGTTCAAGGGAAGAGGGGATATACCGAACCGTTCTTTCCAGAGACTCTGTATTCTAACGCTCTTATTCAAAGTCTCCTCATCAGGCCGCTCGAAGAGCGGTCCATCAGCGCGAACCCCGAAAGCTTTCGGGGTTCGGGCTAGCTACTTCGACTTGCCCTTGCTCACCAGCGTCTTACCATAGCGGCGAGCAAATTTTTCGACGCGGCCGGCCGTATCGACGAATTTCTGTTCACCAGTAAAGTAAGGATGGCAGGCGGCACAAATACCAATCTTCATGTCGCGACGAGTCGACCGGGTGTGATACACGGCCCCGCACGCGCACACAATCGTGGTCTCTTCGTATCTCGGATGTATCTCAGCCTTCATGTTCGTAAAAAAGAGTGAACAAGGTATCACACAGTTCAGTGGCTGCAAGGGGACTCTTTAATGGCTACTGGGAACGGGTGCTGGCGGATAAACGGGATAAACCCGCACTTTTCGCGAGCGACGGGTCGATCACCAGAACGTTCGGCCAGGTCGAGGAAGAACGCAGCAAATGGAGAGAACATCTTTCGGCGTTTTCCGTCGGCGATTGCGTAGTCGGCGCCTTGGGAAACAATTCTTCCTGGCCCGCCTTTTTGCTCGCGGCATGGGACATCCAGCTTGTTCTAGTCCCAATCGAGCCGGATATCCCTCCGGGTCAGCTCGACAGCATCCTTCGACTTGCTCAGGCCCAAGGGATTGTCCGGTTGCAGGGAATCGAGCGATTCAGTGTTCAGCCGATCCGTTGGGCCGAGCCAAGACCTGATCTGTTGAAGATTACCTCTGGAACAACAGGCACACCACGCGCTGTGCAAACCCGACAATCGCATCTGCTCGCCGATTGTCAGAACATTTGCATAACCAAAGGGATTCAACCCGAAGATATCAACTTCGGGGTAATACCATTTTCGCATTCCTACGGCTTTAGTAACCTGATCACGCCTTTGATCTACCAAGGTACCGCACTGGTTTGCTCGGACGATCGGATGCCCCGGGCAATTTATGATCATCTTCGAAGCAGTCGAGCGACGGTCTTTCCTGGCACGCCCGCCATATTCCAGGCACTTGCCTCATTGTCCGAGATCGAGGACCTCGGTGCGATCCGGCTCTGTATCTCAGCCGGCGCTCCGCTGGTGGCTGCTGTTTCGCGCCAGTTTTTCGCCAGGTTCGGCCTGAAAATACATAACTTCTATGGATCTTCCGAGTGCGGCGGGATTGCCTTTGATCGTGAAGCCGACCCGGAAAACCCCATCGCAGGTTCTCCTATGACCGGTGTAGAACTGGAGCGAATCGGCAGCGACCGGATTGCGGTGCACGGACCAAATGTGACTGACGGCTACTTTCCGCAGGCAGACACCGAAACACTGGATGGGAAGCGGTTCGTACCCGGAGATATCGTTGAATGGTCCGGACCGACGTTCCGGTTGGTAGGTCGCGTCTCCGACATTGTAAATGTCGCCGGGAAAAAAGTGCATCCCTCCATCGTTGAAGAACATCTAAGGAAATTTCCCGGAGTCGTCGATGCTATCGTCTTCGGGGTGCCATCTCACACCAGAAACGAAGACCTGATTGCGTACGTCGTCGGAAGACAAGATCTAACTCGCCAAGCTCTCGAAACGCATTGCCGCTCCGGGCTTAGTACATGGCAAGTCCCGCGCAACATCCATGTGGTTGAAAGCCTTCCCACCAACGAGCGCGGAAAAATCAGCCGAGCAGAATTGTCGAGGTGGTATCTTGAGGGCGGGAACGGCCTGAAGGGCGGCAATCCTCCGGATTGATCGCACCATTGGCAGACTGAGCCTCCAGGTCGGCGATCAAACGGCTGATTTTCTCCCAATATACAGCCCTCGCCCAAACCCCTCCGGATCGAACTCAAGGTCCAGTCCTGCCCGATCAAACGCTTCTCTTATCTCCTCTTCCGTAAACAAGCCAAGCTGATGGCTCTCAGTGAAGTATTCAACCCTGTCTCCCTCAGCAACCAGGTAATGAAGGACATTCACCGAAACTTTGTCCTTCTGTCCCGCTGCGAAAATGCGGCACACTTTGAGATCGCCTTCCTCCCCGGTTCTCATCGATGTTGTCCCAGGCATCCATTCTTCTGGCGTGAACCAAGGCTCAACAATCAGCAGACCCCCCGGAGCTACATGTTTGCCCATACAGAGAACGGCGGCGTTCAGCCTCTCGAGCGTAACGACGTACCCGATTGCGCCAAATAGACAGACGACAACATCGAACTGTCTGCCCAAATTGAACGCGGCCATATCAGCTTCGATAAGGTTTACACCGGGCAATTTCTCTCGGGCGATCGCGAGCAGTTGAGGATCCAAATCGATCCCGCTTCGCTCAAACTGTTCGAAATAGCGCAAGTGCTGACCGGTGCCACACGCGACGTCGAGAATCGACGTCGCCGCCGGCAAACGCGTGCGGATCAGCTCCAGCAAATACTCCGCCTCTCTCCGATAGTCTTTCCAGTAATAGATTAGATCGTAAAACCGTGCAGAACGTGTGAACATGATCTTCAGGGGGCAACATCCAGCCGATTGGCTCTACCAGCGGTCCTTTTAACGTTGTCCCTCCGTCTACCTGTGCCTACACTTACGGGTCTTCACCCCGCCCCACCACATTTGACCTCTCACCTCTCACCACCTCTCACTTCTCACTCCCAAGATGAAAAAATTTCTCTGTGCGTTATCGATCCTCTTCACCGCGATCCAAGCTTTTGCCTGGACGAACGGTGAGCTGCTGGTCTGGATCGGCAATGACAAGGGCTACCGCGGCTTGGCTGACGTTGGAAAGAAATTCCAGAAAGAGCTCGGCATCCCGGTAAAAGTCGAAGCGCCGGCCAATCTGACCGACCAATTTCAGGCAGCCGCTCAAAGCGGCAAAGGACCGGACATCGTTATCTGGGCGCACGATCGGCTTGGCGAATGGGCTGATGGCGGCCTCCTGAAGCCGCTGGAAATTAAGGACGATTTCAAAGCGAACTATTTACCGATGGCGTGGGACGCCGTGAGTCACAAAGGCCGGATTTGGGGATACCCATTAGCGGTTGAAGCCGTTTCCCTGATCTACAATAAGAAACTGGTTCCGGGTAAACCGCCCGCGCAGCTTTCTGAAGTGCTGGCGTTCGCCAAGGAGCTCAAAGCCAGGTCTCCCAATGCGATCGCGATCATGTGGGATTACAACACGCCTTATTTCACCTGGCCATTTGTTGCAAGCGGCGGCGGATACACATTTAAAAAGACGGCTGATGGTTATGACGTAAAAGATATCGGTGTTGCTAATCCAGGCGCGATCGCTGGGATGCAGGCCGTCTGCGATCTCATCAAGTCCGGTATTATGCCGAAAGGAGCCTCTTACAGCGTAACCGAACAGAAGATGATCAGTGGAGACTTGGCTATGACGGTCAGCGGACCTTGGGCCTGGGCTAATCTTCGCAAGAATTCCATCGACTTCGGCCTGGCCCCCTTACCGGGAGTGGGTGGTCATCCAGGCAAACCATTTGTTGGCGTGCTGACAGCCCTGGTCAACCGTTCCACACCAAATGCCGACCTCGCCACGCAGTTCCTTCAGTCGTACCTGTGCGTCGCGGATGGACTCAAAACCGTTGACGCAGACGTGCCTATCGGTGTGCCCGCATTGAAATCGCTTTGCGACGAAATGACGGCAACCAATCCTTTGATCAAGGCCACGCTCGAAAACGCTGAAAATGGAGTGGTAATGCCGAACATTCCACAAATGGGCAAATTCTGGAGCGCCATCGGTACTGCGATTCAGCTCGCGACCAACGGGCAAGCATCGGCCGAGGCAGCTTTAACAGAAGCGAAGAAGAGTATGGAAAAGTGACGTTCTCACGAGTTCTGGCCGCGCTGATCGCCCTTCCAGCGCTTTACTTCAGCTTCCTCCTGTACGAAACGGATAACCCGTGGTTCGCGCTGTTGCTGCTCATTGCCACATCGCTCGGCCTGTTCGTCTACAGCAGCAAATCGGCCTATGCGTATCGTTACCTTTTCCCAGGATTGCTCGGGTTCGGCCTATTTGTCATCTTTCCGCTCCTTTACACAATCTACATCAGCTTCACCAAATATAGCTCGCAGCATCTGCTGACGATCGATCGATGCGTCGCAGCTTTGCTGGACGAAACCTTCACCAGCGGAGCAGGAAGATTTTCGTACAAGCTTTACCGCCAGGATGACGGCAGATACATTCTTTTGCTTCGGGACAACAAGGATCCGAATCGCGCATTCGTTTCTAGTCCATTTCTCCTGAAACACAGTCTAGCGGCTGAAAAGCCGCTGCCCTTGGAACCTCTCCCCCCCGGTCAACAGGCTTCCGGTAAGCAGCTCGAATTCGAACAGGTCATGCGCGAACGGCTGTTTATGAGCATGCGCGGCTGTCGGGCATTGCTTCCCGACCAAACCTTGCTCAGCTTGGAATCACTCCAGGAGTTTACAGCTCATGAGCGCCTCTGGGTCTTCAATAAGGATGGAACGCTCACCAGCAGAAAGGACGGCACCGTCATTCGGCCTGACCTTAAGCGGGGCTTTTTCGTCAACAACAAAGGCGACCAAGTCGGCCCCGGGTTTCGCACGTTCACTGGATGGGATAGTTATCTGCAAATCCTGACCGATCCCCGGATCCAGGTGCCGTTCTTGCGTATCTTTATCTGGAACGTCGCTTTTGCCGGGCTGTCCGTACTCGGATCGTTTGCGGTAGGTCTGCTCCTCGCGGTGTTGCTCGATTGGAAAGAGCTCCATTTTCGAAAACTTTATCGTCTATTGCTGATTCTACCTTACGCGGTTCCTGGAATCCTCTCGATCCTCATCCTCAAAGGGATGTTTAACCAGGAGTTTGGTGTCGTGAACTCGATTTTGCGCGGGATCTTCGGTATCGCTCCGGAATGGGAAACGAATCCGTGGGGAGCCCGAGCAATGATCCTGATCGTTAATATCTGGCTCGGCTACCCGTATATGATGCTGGTTTGTACCGGCATGCTCCAATCGATCCCGCATGACATCTACGAAGCCAGCGCAATTGAAGGCGCCACTCCCAGCACGAATCTATTCAAGATTACTTTACCGCTGATTCTGCCGGCTATGGTCCCGCTCCTTATCGGCTCCTTTGCCTACGCGTTTAACAACTTCGTTGTGATCTACCTCTTGACCGGCGGTGGTCCTACGATGGTCGGCGCAGGGATCGCAGGGGAAACCGACATCCTCGTTAGTTACACATTCCACTTGGCGTTCCGTGACACCGGCCAGAACTACGGGCTCGCAAGCGCTATCGCGACCGTGATATTTATGATCGTCGCGACGCTAGCGTGGATCAATCTCCGGGCAAACCGCGCTCATTTTAAGATCTAACCAGCAAATGACTCCCGCCGGAAAACTGCTCCTCAAAAAGATTTTGGCCCACAGTCTGTTGATCGCGTTCGTTGTGATCGTCCTCTCACCGTTCGCAATGGTCGTCACCGCCTCGTTCCGGAAAGGTAACTTCGCCCCAAGTAAGAGCTTCTTAACACCTCAGGAACTAAGTCTCGAACACTGGAAGTTTGTGCTCGGTATTCCCTACCAGGAAGTCGTTAATCCGACGACCGGCGAAACAAGGACGATTCAGGCCGGTAGCCCGCCACTGGTCTGGTTCTGGAATTCGATAAAGGTTTCTGGCGCCGCGACGATCGGGATCATCCTGTTGTCTGGGACTGCTGCATATGCTTTTTCCCGGATACGATTCACTTTCCGGAGACCGCTTTTAACTGGACTCCTCATTCTGCAGATGTTTCCCGCCGTTCTCATGCTGGTCGCGTACCACACGATCCTGGACGACATCGGCCAAACGATGAGATGGCTCGGGCTGAACACACACCCTGGCCTGATCCTGGTCTATCTGGGGGGGATCTCCACGAACATCTGGATGATTAAAGGCTATTTCGACACCATTCCTGCCAACATGGAGGAGTCCGCCCGAATCGACGGAGCTTCTCATTTCCAGGCTTTCCTGCGGGTCTTGCTACCTATGAGCTTGCCCATTTTCGCAGTTGTGTTCATTCTATCCTTTATCTTCTTCATGACAGAGTACCCCATCGCTTCTGTCGTATTGACTAATACCGATACTTATACCCTGGCGGTCGGAGCGTATTCTTTCCTCGGGGAACAGGAAAAGCTTTGGGGAAGATTTGCTGCATTAGCGGTCTTGAGTGGCGTCCCAATTACTGTAATATTTCTGTTGTGCCAGAAGTTTGTCATCGGAGGTCTCATCTCCGGCGGCGTCAAAGAATGAAACCCCAGAACATAAGGTCAAAATGAGCGAAGCTCCCGTTGAAATCAAAAATTTGGTCAAGACGTATGTGGACGATCGGGGGCGCCCGACGTTCACTGCGGTCAAGGACATCAGCCTACATATCG
Organism: bacterium; assembly: GCA_046727495.1. Lineage (GTDB taxonomy): Bacteria > Verrucomicrobiota > Verrucomicrobiia > Chthoniobacterales > JAFAMB01 > JBKPBY01. The sequence continues at coordinate 17,796 of JBKPCS010000194.1, forward strand.
ATAATGGCGAGTTTATGGTGCTTGTCGGTCCCTCCGGCTGCGGAAAAT
>JBKPCS010000195.1:0-12528 GCA_046727495.1 bacterium
CGGAGAACGGCTTGATAAGAAATTCGACAGCTCCGGCTTTCATCGCCCGCACTGAGGTCGGAACGTCGCCGTGGCCGGTAATAAAAACGATCGGAATTTCTCGATTTGCCTCAACCATCCTCTTTTGCAAATCAAGTCCGCTCAGCCCGGGCAACCGGACATCCAGCACCAAACAACTTGGCCGATCCGGCTTTCTATGGTCTAAAAAATCCTGGGCAGAACCAAAGCTCTCAACCTCAAATCCGGCTGACCGGACCAGGCTTTCTAACGCCTCCCGCACGGAGGCGTCGTCGTCCACAACAAAGACGATTGCCTTGGATTCCAGCCCGGTTTTTTTTGCTGACATTTCTAGGACTAAGTTGGGAGACACTCTGGCTTATTCATTCCCCCATCGCCAAGAAAGTTTGATCGGTCGGGCGGAACGAACCTCCGAACATCCAGAATTTCGTCCTTACACATTCACAATCGCGCAATTCGATAATTTTCTTATTTCCAATCGGTTACGTCATTTTCGGAAGTCTTGGCACGCGATCTGATTCGAACAGCTGGAAACGCGATTGAAGTGAAACCAGACGATGTCTGACGAAATCCGCAGCTACCGAGAACTACGCGAGTTCATACGCCTCTCGCTACGCACCCAACACCCGGAATGGATCGAACCTGACGGCGCCTCGCCGATCGCTGATTCCTACGAGGCTCGGCTTTCGGAATTACTCGGACTTACCGGTTCGGAGAAAGACGTAAAAACTTCTAATGAGAGCGGATCTCCGAGCAACCTGGTGCCGAAAGGGAAATGAATTCTGCTAAGCGAAACCGCTCAGAGCGATGACTTATCGTCCGACGGCCTTCCATTCCGAAAGGGTCCGAGACCGAAAACGATCATAGGACCTATGCACATTCAATGCGACGGTCACGGCGATTCAAAACATTTGAATCAGTTAGTCAAAGATGTGCTTACCTGGCCGATATCGAGTCTATCCCTGCATTTGGTAAGCGAGATATCATTCGCGTGCGTTTGGAAGAAAAGGTCGCGCGAACTGACTGCTCGACCTTTATGAGCGCTAAGGAATTTGCCCGCTTTCTTCTGGCTGCGCCAACGATCTATCTGGCCCTGCCTATGCCGTTGGCGCAACGGGCTATCGCGTGTCGATGGGCCGAGTCTCACTGCCTGCAAAAGTTTGGGTTGATGCCCGCTGGCACGGTACTTTTATATACGCCCAAGAGCCGAGACGAACTCACGGTTTGCCACTCGCTTCTCTTCCAGGCCTACCAGTTCGCCTGCAAATTCGACAGCTAGTTTTTGCTAAACCAGGCATTGCCCAGGGCAAAACGTCTTCGGCCTTAGCGCCATCGTAAAGATGATTTAGATAACAATCGTTCTTTCGGGCCATCTGCGCGTAACAAAGATCAGGCACCACGTGGAGGCAGCAAGTGACTGAATTGCTTTGTAATTGCACATTGTCAACGTTGTTTACGGACTCACTTCGTTATTCATTTTGGTTCTCTCGACTAGCGGTCTGCAACTAACCGCGCGGCCCAGATGTGGGCGGAGCGGTCGGGTTTTGGATAAGACCAGAGTTTTCCGGTGTTTCAATAACGCCGTAAACGTCCCGAAGCGGGCGCTTACTGAGGAACCGGGTGTAGGTCCATAGGAGCGTCGGAAATCCTCCCATTTGCACGAGCGAAGTTCCGGCCCCTGGATTCTCTTTGATTATCTGAACTATCCTGCCCGGTATGAGAAAGAATGCTTGCTCATCCTCGGCACTCTGCGATCCTGTCCGCTCGTTGCGATGACCTATAATATGTTGGAGCCCTTTTTCAGTCGTACTACCGTAAGGCCCGTGGACAACAATCCAACGATAGCCCCTTGCTGCTAGTGTGTCGTAGGTGTCCCCTGGTGCCGTGCCGGCTAGACCGAGGCTGACTGCGGTAATGATTGAAATAGCCAGTTTCACACAACGAGGACTAAACAGATTGTGTGCCAACCCTGCTTATTTGGCGCTTCTTCCTGTCGATGAGGCGGTTGTTCATGGATCACCTTTCACCGGCAGCGGTGCGAGATTTCGGACGTACGAATTAACAACCCGTGGGAGGTGAGAAGTCAGAAGTGAGAGGTGACGAGACAAAACATCGAGAACGCAGATGTCGTTCGTGAAGTCGTAGGAGCACTGTAAAAATCGTGCGCTCAAACTGAGATTTCGTACCGTCGCCAAATTTGCCGCATTCCTACATAATCTCCTCAGCGAGAGGAAAAACCTGCCAAGCATGCGTGGTTGGCATGCAATCTGTTCAAGCGTCAGGCATGAAAAGGGAATCGTGTCGGCCCGAGCTATATCCCGGGTTTAAAATTTGTAGACTTCCAGCTGCAACTATTCTTCCTCCGCGCAACTTCGAACGGCTGGAGCCCGATAGCCGTGGCGCTGGTGGCATCCGACCTTCTGAACTAGACAGTCCCAAGGCCGTCAACATCGACCTGGAGCAGATCGTTGCAGATTTTTATGGATCGCTCTACCGATTTGCGCTCGCTTTGACTCGGAGTGACGCCCAGGCTGCCGATCTTACTCAGGACACATTTCTGATCCTGACCAAACAACAAACCCAAATTCGCGACGGCACGAAGATCAAATCCTGGCTGTTCACAACCCTCCGGCGACAATTCTTACAACAGTTGCGCTCCAACGAGTCTCATCCGGAAGTGGAACTGAGACCAGAACACTATAAGGAATTGGTTGTAAACCCGACGGTCTTCCGAAGCATCGATACCGGTACGATTTTGGAGGCCTTGTCTCGAATCGACGAATGTTATCGAACCGTTCTCGAACTATCTTATTTTGGCGACCTCTCTTATAAAGAGATCGCCATCGTACTTGGGATCCCAATTGGCACGGTGATGTCGCGGCTCTCTCGCGGTAAAGAGCAATTAAAAAGCATGCTAGCAAAAGCAGGATCTTCGTTCCGGCGATTTGTCGTAAACGTCTGACCAACATCACCCTTTGCCTGGGATTTTACACTTGCCTCAGTTCCATTGGAGCAAGTGATGTGTGCCCTAGGTTGGTCGATGATTATATGGCCCTGATAGTTAGGCTGAATGTTATCCGGATAGATGCTCTGGGTTCAGCCATCGTCGCGACATTCTTACAAACTGCGTGAAGCACATCGCTCTGACGAGAGCGTTAGGAAGCTTTTAGTTACACGCGATAGATTTTAGGATTAAAAACAGATGGCCACCACTCTTAGTTGTATAGACGAGATTGATTATGGTGCATCGTTCGGAGAGGCCCTAATGAAGGCCTGATCGAGTTAACATCGACCGCATCATTGGACTCAATGCATCGGTGTGGACGCCGCCGAAATGGTGCACCGGAGAATTGGCCTGTAGGCACTTGAATAGGATCTTTGTAATGAGCATCTTTCAGCTCTCAAAATGGAGTTGTCATCGTTGGTCTCCGCTCCCATTGCGTCTAATTGTGGGATACGGTTTCATGGAACATGGTTACGCCAAGCTTACCCATGGTCCGGAGCGATTCGTCGCGATTCTTCAAGCTCTTGGTGTTCCGGCACCAGAGTTGATGGCCTGGGTGACAATCGTGGTTGAACTCCTAGGTGGATTGGCTGTGCTACTTGGCGCATTCGTTTCACTAGCGAGTGTGCCAATGGCAATCATGCTGCTGGTGGCGATGTTTACTTCGCACTTCCAGTACGGTTTCAGTTCGATCAAACTTCAGGCCGTGACAGCCGCCGGCGCGCAATTCGGTCCGCCCGGCTACGAAGTGGATCTCCTGTACCTTGCCTGTTTAGCCGCCCTCGTTCTAGGGGGGAGTGGACCATTCTCGCTGGAGACCGTTCTTAACAAGCGCTCAATTTCGAGATTGTCGACTCGCCTTCCGACTTGAATCTTGAGAGCCGAAATCCGCCCGATTCTTAGACGGCTGAGGCTGCCCGAACTGCTTCCGTCGCTGATGGCGTGTGCCATTGCTCACGTAGAATTGGTCTTCGGCATCACAAACCACTATAGTAGTACCGAGTGCCGTATTCTTAGTGACCACTTTGGTCGATTTGTGAGCAATCCGAATTGGTGGCTCTACCTTCTATGACAGAATCCGCAAATTCACCCGTCTTCATTGTGACCGGCGCTAGTCGAGGTATCGGTTACGCCATTGTCCAGGAACTTCTGCGCCGGGGTGCGTGTGTCCTGGGAGTGGCTCGCCAGCCCGACGCAACCTCGCCAGCCTTAGTTAAGACATCTGCCGGAAAATTTCAGTATCTCCAGGCAGATGTCACGGTCGAAACCGAGCGCCTGAGGGTAATCGAAAGAACAAAGCACTTCTTCGGCCGAATCGACGGAGTGATCAACAACGCCGGACATGTGTACCGAGCGCCGGCATCGGAAACATCCATTGAGGACTTCCGCTCGCTCCTGGAGATTAACCTTTTTGCGGCCTTCGCTTTAGCTCAAGCCGCTTATGAGGAACTGTGCGCCACTCGTGGCACCGTAGTTAACATTTCCTCCGTCACCAGCCAATCGGTATTGCCTAATCGGCTCGCTTACGGCACGACAAAAGCTGCGCTGAACCATTTAACCCGTTCACTCGCGGTCGAGTGGGGACCTCATGGAATCCGCGTCAATGGCGTGCTTCCTTGGTTTACCCGCACGGAGATGGTGAAAAGCGCACTGGAGGATAAGGCCTTTGAAAAGGCCCTGATTACCGCCACACCTCTTGGACGCTTGGCCGAGCCCGCCGATGTCGCCCGCGTCGCGGCCTTCCTTGCCCTACCCGATTCGGCTTACGTCACTCGTCAACTCATTGCAGTCGACGGCGGTTACCTGGCGCAAGGCTTGTAGCAAAACCTCGCGATTTGTCCCGCGGGTATAGAAGTGCGGTCAGCGTGGCAGGCGCGCCTGTTTCGGAAACTCGTTTCCTACGGCAGTCGCGCAGTAATTAGCAGCCCTCTGCACCGAACGGAATTCCGTAAGTTCGAAATCTCGTACCGGGTATCCAGCCAACGTATTCGCTCAATAAGACTCTGATCGACAGCGAGATGCGAGAAGAACCGCAGATTGGCACGCGATATGTTTCAGCGGATGCCTAACACCTAGCTAGCATGAAAGATTCTTATACTAACAAAGTACCGGTCGCTCCCGGGGAGACCGTGGGCAAACCTCCATCGGCGGTTTTTTCCGAGCTAATCAACCTTCTAATCAAGATACTAACTAAGTTCGGTCTGCTCAGAAAGGACCTTGATTATCACTTAGTTCGCGCATCGATGGTCATCATCTATTTCTTTTTTGGGTACCAGAAATGGTTTTCTTACGAGGCCAAAGCATTGATTCCGTTTATCAGCAACGGACCGCTTATCTCCTGGATGTACCCAGTTTTCGGCCTTCAAGGTGCCAGTTGGTTTTTAGGCGTCTCCGAATGGTTATTTGGTGCGCTTATATTCTTGGGATTCTGGAACAAGCCATTAGGGATTCTGGGAGCCCTCGGGTCATGCGTTACATTTCTCATGACTATGACCATCATTCCATTTATGCCGGACGGCTGGGCTGCCTCGGCCGGCGGGTTTCCAGCGATGCAGGGCAACGTCGCTTTTCTGATGAAGGATGTGGTCCTCTTTGCTGTTTCGTTCTACTTACTGAAACAGGATGTCATCAGAGCGTCGCAGGCGGCGGATTCTGGTAAGGCTGCTGCACGCTCGTTGTTGATTCGCTGATAAACAACCTCAGGTTAATCAAAGCACTATGGCAAACATCTCTCCAAAACAAACAGCTACAAAAACTGACATCGAAGAATACGATCTTGTAATCCTCGGTGGTGGCACAGGATCAACCATCGCTGCCTGGACTTTTGCCAAGCAAGGACAGCGTGTCGCGGCGATCGACCGCAAATATATCGGCGGATCGTGCCCCAACATAGCCTGCCTGCCCAGCAAGAACATTATTCACAGTGCAAAGGTGGCATCGTACGTTCGCAGAAGCGCGGAATTCGGCATAGCCAAAAGGGATTTCACTGTTGATATGTCCGTGGTACGCGACCGCAAACGCAGGATGGTATCCAGCTGGAACAACGCGTATCTGGAAAATTACAAGAAAACTGGAGCCGAATTCATCTTCGGTACCGGGCGCTTCATTGGCCCCAAGACAGTAGAGGTCACGCTGCCCGACGGAACGATTCGTCAACTGCGCGGCACCAAGGTCATCATCAATACCGGCACGCGTCCTGCGTTAGATCCGATCCCCGGCCTTTTTGAAGCAGAACCCCTCACGCATATCGAGGCGTTGGAACTCGACCAGGTGCCCGAACACCTTCTCGTGATCGGCGGCGGCTACATCGGAGTAGAGTTGTCCCAGGCGATGCGTCGATTCGGAAGTAAGGTTACAATCATCGATCGCAATGACCGGTTAATGCATCGAGAAGACGACGATGTGACAGAAGCTCTGCAAAAGCTTTTTGCCGACGAAGGCATTGAGACTGTTCTAAACGCGACGATCAAGCAGGTGTCAGGCAAGTCAGGTCAGTCCGTAAAACTGGTGATCGAACAGCGCGGCGCGGAGAAAACGTTAGAGGCCAGTCATTTACTGGTAGCGGCGGGTCGCGCTCCGAACACTGAGGGGATTGGATTGGAGCTAGCCGGCGTCGAACTGACCGATCGCAGACACATCAAAGTGAATCAGCGGCTGCAGACCACCGCGCCCGAGGTTTGGGCGATTGGCGAGGTGGCCGGCAGCCCGCAGTTTACCCATGTCAGCGTGGATGACTTCCGCGTGGTTTATGACAGCATGACCGGTGGAAAACGCGTGACTACCGGCAGACTGGTTCCATTTTGTCTTTTTACCGATCCGGAATTTGCTCGGGTCGGCCTGAGCGAGAAGGAAGCGAAAGCGAAACGAATTCCCTATCGGCTATTTAAGATTCCGATGGAAGCGGTAATGCGGGCGACGACGATGTCTGAAACACGAGGCTTCATCAAAGCCCTGGTCGAGGTTGATAGCGATCGCATCCTTGGCTTCACTGGTGTAGGTGTCGACGTGGGTGAGGTCTTGTCTTCCGTGCAGTTTGCGATGACAGGAGGACTGCCTTATACCGCGCTGCGCGATGCGATGCTGACTCACCCAACTCTGGTAGAGGGTCTGATTCCATTGTTCTCCTCCACGCCTACGGTGCAGAAATGAGCGGCTGCCAGTACGCGAAATCTGGCAGCGAAAACTAACTAACTACAATGCAAAACTCTTATACTAACAAAATAGTGCTTATTACCGGAGGAACCTCCGGCATTGGCAAGGCTACAGCACTGGCCTTTGCCGAAGCAGGCGCGAAAGTAGTTCTAACCGGCCGTCGCGAAAAGGAAGGTGCAGATGTCGCCGCAGAGATTACCAAGACAGGAGGCACGGCGGCGTTTGTTCGAGCAGACGTTGCCAAGGAAGCCGACGTAGTGAAAGCGATCGATTTCGTCCTATCCGCGCACGGGCGTCTTGATGTGGCGTTCAATAATGCCGGTGTCGAAATCGTCGGGCCGCTCGCTGAAGTCACCGAAGAACAATATCGGCGGACTTTCGACATCAACGTTTGGGGTGTCCTGAATTCGATGAAGCATGAGATTGCCGCGATGCTAAAGAGCGGTGGCGGCGCCATCGTCAATACATCGAGCGTCGCCGGACACATTGGGATCGCGCAGGCGAGCATATACGTGGCCACCAAGCATGCCGTGGAAGGACTGACCAAGGCCGTCGCTCTCGAATTCGCAAATCGAGGCATTCGAGTCAACGCGGTCGCGCCTGGCACCATTGACACGGAAATGGTTGACCGGATGGTTGGCAAAGAAGGTGACCAGCGAAACTGGTTACTGTCACTGCATCCGGTAGGCCGTTTTGGGACCGGCGAAGAAATCGCGGCTGCCGTCCTTTATCTCGCCTCGGACGCAGCCAAATTTACCACCGGCTCGACGCTGCGGGTCGATGGAGGATGGACCACTGGTTGAGGTGGGAGGTGTGAAATGAGAGGTGAGAGGTCGGAGGTGACGACCGGGTTGGATAACCGTCGCGAAGCGACAGCATTTCCAAACACCTCTCACCTCTCACTTCTCCTCGCTGCCGTCGATAATCACGGAATGTGCTCACGCTCGGGGCACTCTAGGGTTAGAACGTATTCGGCGTTTTGTCTCGGTGAGCATGGATAGAAACGGTGTAAGATGTGGGTACCTGGAGCCCACTGTGATTGATCTATCACGATTCGTTTTCGACGTGCTATGGAAGGATGAGGAGTTCATCCTTTACCGGAGCCAGGGTAAGGATGGTGAGCCTCGGATACTCGTGCTCTCACCGGCAGTGCACCGGGCACGACCGGAAATCCTGGAGCAGCTGGAACACGAATATTCTCTTCAAAAACAGCTGAATCCCGGTTGGGCTGTCCGGCCTATCGCAATTACTCGCTACTGGGACCGTCCTGTACTTGTGCTGGAGGATCCAGGCGGTATTTCGCTCGATCAAGTGTTAACGCTGGGAACGCCACGAGTGGTTGCGAGCGAAGGTGGCGATATACCGACACGCCAATACGCATTCCTTTTGCGTATTGGAATTAATCTGGCGAACGCGATTGGCCACTTACATGAGCGCGGCATTATCCATAAGGACGTCAAGCCGGCCAATGTTCTGGTAAACCCCGACACCGGCCAGTGCTGGCTAAGAGGATTTGGGATTGCATCACGACTTCCGCGCGAGCGCCAGGCTCCCGAACCTCCTGAGATTACCGCCGGGACTCTTCCCTACATGGCGCCTGAGCAGACCGGGCGAATGAATCGTTCCATCGATTCCCGAAGCGATCTCTACTCACTGGGCGTGACCCTTTACGAAATGTTCACTGGAACTCTTCCCTTCACCGCTGCTGATCCCATGGAATGGGTTCATTGTCATATCGCAAGACAACCGGTCGCACCGAAAGAGCGGCGCAACGGCCTGCCAGAGACTATTTCGGCGATCATTTTGAAACTCCTCTCGAAAACAGCCGACGACCGTTACCAGACAGCGGTCGGTTTGTCGGCGGACCTCAGAAGATGTCTGGCTGAGTTGGAATCTCGCGGATGCATCAGTTCGTTCGGTCTCGCGGCACATGACATTTCAGACCGGCTGCTTATGCCTGAAAAATTGTATGGGCGCGATCGCGAAATTGAAACGCTTCTGTATGCCTTTGACCAGATGGTCGCTACCGGCAGGCCGAACCTGGTGCTGGTGTCTGGCTATTCTGGAATTGGCAAGTCCTCCGTTGTCAATGAGCTTCACCGGGTGTTGGTTCCGCCTCGCGGCATTTTTGCATCCGGCAAGTTCGACCAATACAAACGCGATGTTCCCTATGCCACTCTAGCTCAGGCTTTTAGCGGACTCCTCCGTCCGCTTCTGAGCAAGAGCGAGACTGAACTGCAAGCCTGGCGCAACGCCTTCCGCAGCGCGCTGGAGCCGAATGCAAAGCTTATAGTGGACCTGGTTCCTGAATTGAAGCTCATCATCGGAGAACCAACGCCGGTGCCTGAACTGCCACTACAGGATGCGCAACGCCGCTTCCAGTTAGTGTTCCGCCGCTTTATCGGAGTATTCGCACGAGCAGAACATCCACTTGCCCTTTTCCTCGATGACCTGCAATGGCTTGACGCAGCGACGCTCGATTTCCTGGAGGATTTGTTAACCCAGGCGGATGTGCACCATTTGATGTTAGTCGGCGCCTATCGAAACAATGAAGTCGACTCCACTCATCCACTGTGGCGCAGACTGGAGGCGATTCGCCGAGCGGGAGCGATCGTTCACGAGATCGTCTTAGCTCCCTTGGCTCTCGAACACTTGGGACAGTTGATCGTCGATTTGCTTCACTGCGAATCGGAACGCGCAATCCCCCTGGTGCAACTCGTCCACGAAAAGACGGGTGGTAACCCATTCTTTCTCATTCAGTTTATTTATGCCCTTGTCGAAGAACAGCTGCTTACCTTCGATCACCAAGCCACCCGATGGGTTTGGGAGCTGAATCGTATTCGCGCCAAAGGTTACACCGACAACGTAGTAGACCTCATGGTAGGAAAATTGAATCGCCTGCCGATCGAAACGCAGAAGGCCCTACGAGAACTTGCCTCCCTCGGAAACAGTGCCGAGATCGGCATGCTATCAATCGTTCATGGGAAATCGGAGGAGCAGGTCCACTCCGATGTGTGGGCGGCGGTCAGTCTGGAACTGGTCACGCGTCAGGAGGGTGGCTATAAATTTGTTCACGATCGCATTCAGGAAGCAGCTTATTCACTCATTCCCGAGCAGTCACGCACCGAGACCCATCTGCGAATAGGAAGATTGCTGTGGTCAAAAATTCCTCCGGAAAAGAGGGAAGAAGCGATCTTCGAAATCGTCAGCCAGCTAAACCGCGGCTCGGCCTTGATCACCTCAGAAGAAGAGCGCCGTCGCCTCGCCGGGCTCAACCTCACCGCGGGCAAGCGGGCCAAGGCCTCCACAGCCTACACCTCGGCGTTGAACTACCTCGCTACTGGACGGGCGTTGTTGGCGGAAGACAGTTGGGTCAACGATTACGAGCTCATCTTCTCCATCGAAATTCTGATGGCCGAATGCGAACTACTGACCGCAACTATGGTGGCGGCCGAAAATCGTCTTTTGATGCTGTCGCAACGCGCTAGAAGCGCGCACGATATTGCCACCGTCACACGTTTGCGCCTCACCCTCTACCAGACTATGGATCGGAGCGACCGCGCCGTGGAGGTATGCATTGAATATCTTCGACGCAGCGGCACTAACTGGTCGACGCATCCGACCAGCGATAAAGTACAGCGCGAATATGATCGAATCTGGAGCCAGCTGGGAAACCGGCAAATTGAGGCGCTTGTTGACTTACCTCTGATGACCAATCCGGACATCCTCGACATTCTGGACGTCCTGACGGAGATCGTGACACCGGCAAAGTTTTGCGATCAGAATTTACTATCACTCGTCATTTGTCGGATGGTGAATCTCAGCCTCGAGCACGGCAACAGCGACGCGTCGTGTTTCGCCTATGTATGGTTTGCCATCGTAGCCGGCCCGTGCTTCGGGAACTACCAGGACGGATTTCGATTTGGTCGACTAGGCTATGAACTGGTAGAAACCCGTGGCCTAACGCGTTATCGGGCCCGAACTTACATGTGCTTCGGTCAAATCGTAATGCCATGGGCGAAACATGCCCGGACCGGACGCGATTTGATACGCCGCGCCTTCGATATCGCCAATCGAATGGGTGACCTTACATTTGTGGCTTATTGCCGAGATGAGTTAATCTCGAACTTCTTGACAGTGGGCGATCCTCTGGCCGAGGTGCAATCCGAAGCCGAGGACGCTCTCGAATTTGTCCAAAAAACGCGGTTCGGCCTCGTAGTTGATATCATCATTGGGCAGCTCGGATTTGTCCGGACGCTTCGTGGGTTGACTCCGAAATTTGGATGTTTCAACGATGAACGATTTGATGAGCTTCAATTCGAGGACCACCTGGAGAGTAGCCCGGTTTTCAGCCTCCCCGAATTCTGGTATCGAATTCGAAAGACACAAGCTCGCTTCCTTGCGGCGGACTATGCCTCCGCTGTTGACGCATCATTGAGAGCGGAACAGCTGCTTTGGACGTCACCATCGCAGTTCGAGACGGCGGAGTTTCGCTTCTATGGTGCCCTGTCCCACGCTGCATCCTGGGATTCCGCATCTCCCGAACACCGGCAGCAGCACTTCGAGGCGCTGGCGACTCACCATCGGCAGCTCGAAATATGGGCGGAGAATTGCCCGGAAAATTTCGAGAATCGGGCTGCCTTGGTCGGCGCGGAGATGGCTCGCATCGAACAGCGGGAGCTCGATGCTGGACGTCTTTATGAACAGGCCATCCGTTCGTCACACGCTAACGGCTTTGTCCACAATGAGGCGGTTGCCAGCGAGTTGGCGGCGCGCTTCTACGCAGCTCGCGGCTTCGATACGATCGCGCAGGCGTATTTGCGGAAAGCTCGCTATTGCTATCTCTGTTGGGGAGCAACTGGCAAAGTAAGGCAACTCGACGAGCGGTATCCAGAAATCCTGGAAGAAGAACGTCTGCCAGGTCCCACTAGTACAATTGGGACGCCAGTCGAACATCTGGATCTCGCTACCGTTATCAAAGTCTCGCAAGCGGTATCGAGCGAAATTGTCTTGCAGAAACTAATCGATACGCTCATGCGCACAGCGATCGAGCATGCAGGCGCTGAACGAGGTCTATTGATTCTTCACCAGGGTGCCGCGCAGCGAATAGAGGCGGAAGCCACTACCAGCGGCGAAACTATCACCGTCCGTCTCGGAGAAACACCCGTTTCTGGAACGAACGTGCCAGAGTCAATCGTGCAGTATGTTGTGCGCACGCAGGAGAATGTGATTCTCGGCGATGCCTTAGTCCAAAATCCGTTTTCAGCGGATGCTTATATCCGTCAGCAACGTGCCCGATCCATTCTCTGCCTGCCGTTAATTAACCAGGCTAAACTGATCGGCCTGCTATACCT
>JBKPCS010000196.1:0-11143 GCA_046727495.1 bacterium
AAGGATACTGTTTACGTCGTTCGCTCATGCGCGGGAAGGTTTTCGGTTTTCCGTTTTCGGATTTCGGTTCACGGTTTCGTCGACTCGGAATCCTATCCCATAACCGAAAACTGAAAACGGAAAACCGAAAACTGAAGCCAAACTCCGGAACTCCGGAGTTTGCTCTTTGAGCCGATACCGGCGCTCCGAAGGCTTTCGGAGCATCTCTTTGGGGTTCAGCCCAGCAGATACTCGGCCGCGCTTGACGGGGCAGATTCCGAAGGCAACTTCGGAACCTGGGCTGAAAAACCTCCTCCGCCGTGCGTACCATTCTGATCGCAACACGAAACAAGCATAAAACCCGTGAAATAGGACAGATGCTGGGCCAGCAATGGACGGTCCTGGATCTATCGACCCTGCCGGATGCGCTAGAAATTGAAGAAACGGGCGCGACATTTCAAGAGAACGCTGCGCTCAAGGCGCTGGCGATTTCGCAGCTGTCTGACGAGCTTATCGTCGCTGACGACTCCGGGCTCGAGGTGGACGCCCTGCAGGGTGCTCCAGGGGTTTATTCGGCCAGATACGCCGGAAAGAACGCGACTGACGCGGAAAATCGCCATCTCGTGATGCGCAATCTCGCTGCTCAATCCATCTCAGAATCTCCAGGCAGATTTCGCTGTTCGATGGCGGTTGCTCGCAAAGGAGAGCTGCTCGGTATTTTTGATGGAACCGTCGAGGGCAAGGTGATCCTCGAGGAACGCGGATCCAACGGTTTCGGTTACGACCCAATATTCGTTCCCGAAGGACTTCGCCAAACTTTTGGCGAGGTACCGGCAGAAATGAAACACAGTATGAGCCACCGGGCTCGGGCGCTCAAAAAGCTGGTCGATTTCCTATCAGCGAACCGTAGCGCTAATTAGTGCCGTGCTTCTTGAAGGCCCTTTGGCCGTTTTCGGAGTAGTGCTGGTTTTCAGCCTATCAAATAGGGTCTGTCCCCGTTTTGGGCGCTAAGCGGCGAAGCCGCGCAGTCATGATAGCCTAGAGGGCGAAGCGTAGCCCCAGGAATTTGTTCCCAAACACCGACCCGCACTGAAAGTGCACCTCAATGCTGGCTTGCCAACGATTGAATTGCGCTTTCAGCGCAGATCGGATTTTTTCGATGAACCTAGGGCTACACCCTAGATTATCTTCATTCCGCAGCTTCGCTGCTCCGAGCAATCGCCGGGAACCTAGAGAGGTGGCGCCCCTGAGGCCCAGCAATCAGGGCCCGGGAATCGGGGTTGGTCCCCCATTTCTGACCTGTCCCCGTTTGGGAGGTTTTCCCCGGCGTGGCCCGCGTCTTTCGCAAAGAGATCAGGGTCCGTCCCCCCTTTTTTTGACCTGTCCCTGTTTCTGACCTGCTATAATTCAGCTGAAGTCATGGTTCTCGTTACAGGCGCAACGGGTACAAACGGTATGGAGCTCATCAAGCTCCTTGCGCGCCAAGGTATCCGAGTTCGCGCGCTGGTTCGGTCGCCGGAGCGCGCCAGGGCAATTTCAGATCTTCCTGCGGTTGAGCTGATGGTTGGCGACCTCAAGGACCCTACCTCGATCGAGATTGCTCAGTTTTGTCGATATCACACCGGAGGCGATGAAAGCGGCATTGCTCAATGCTGGTGTCCCCCTCTGGCAAGCCGACGGTTTACTCGTGGATTACGCGCACTATCGGCGAGATGAGGCGTCAATTATCGCATCAGGCGTAAAGGAAGCGACCGGAAGCTCGGCGCGCAGTTTCGCTGTCTTCGCACGGGACTACGCTCCTCAATTTTGCTAGCCCGAGAATCAGGTTTCCGACCTGGAGTGTTAGCTTAGATAGTCCCCTGTTACGTGGACCACCTCGATCAAGTTCCGAAAAGGGTCCATGGTGAAAAAGCGCGGCCGATGAGGTAAAGGCCGCGCTTCGCGGATTTCGTAGCCGGCGTTTTTCACCGCGCGTCGGCATGAATCCAGGTCTTCGACATCGATGCAAAAGTGATGTGTTGGATCGTGAGGCAACTGGGTTAGGTCTGGCACACAGTGCAGTTCTACTCCGTCGGTTCCTGTATAGAACCAGATCCAACCGAGCGACTTTGCTACCTCCGGTACCGGCTTCTCCTTAAACCCGAGGACATTCATATAGAAGTCCCGCAACTTTGCTTCTTTTCCTGGAGTGAATGTGATCGTGACGTGCTGCAATCTCGGCAAACGTGGAGTCGTTTCGCTCATGCCTCAACCTCCGCCGATGCCGGTTCGATGCAACTTGGGCGCATAGGGTTCGCCAGCTTTATTCAGTTGCCGGCGATGTTGGCGATGCCGGCGTTTCATTCTCACGCCAGCGCTGGCATAGATCGCGGGCGGCTTCAGGCCAAGAAGGAAACTGAAACGTAAATCCACTTTCCAACAGATGCGTCGGGACAACTCGCCTGCTCTTCAGAACCAGTTCGCTCTCGGTTCGCATCAGGAATGAGCCGAGCTCAAGCATCCAGCTGGCAGCCGGCATACCGATCGGCATGCCCCAAGCGTGCCGGAGCGTAGCCATAAAATCGGCGTTTTGCACCGGATTCGGCGCTGTCAGGTTGACCGGCCCTTCGATCGATTTGTTCTCGATGATCCACCTGATTGCGCGAACAAAATCGCGACCATGAATCCACGAAACGTATTGTCTGCCGTTCCCTACGGTGCCACCAAGCCCATATCGGACCAGACGAAGCAGGATATCGAAAGCGCTGGCACGATCCGGACTCAAGACGATTGAGATTCGCAGAAACGCTTTTCGAGTGTCAGGAGTGAAAGCGTCCTTCGCCGCTGTTTCCCATGCATTGGCAACGTCAACGGTGAACTTCCAGGTATCGGGCAGGTTTGGGTCGGTTGCCCTTTCCATCAAGCCAGTTCGCTCGTCGTTTGGGGCATCATAACGATGGGCGTAAATCGTGGCGGTGCTCGATTGCAGCCACATTTTCGGTGGCCGTTTTGACGCACGAATTACTTGGCCGATAAGGCGCGTCGAAAGGACCCGGGATTCTTTGATCAGGCGTCTATTCTCGGGCGTGTAGCGACAGTTGATGCTTCGCCCAGCCAGGTTGGCGACCACATCCGCGCCTTCGAGTTCGGAAGCCCATGGGCCTGGCGAAACGGCGTCCCATTGGACGACTTTCCACGGCGCAGTTGCCGGTTTACGGCTGAGCACCACTACCTCATGTCCCTCAGCGTGGTACGCCTTGGCCAGCATAGTCCCCAACAGTCCGCTGCCGCCGGCGAGGATGAGTTTCATAGAAAGAAAGTTACTCGGCAACCAAACACGCGCGAGTCGATAGGAGAATGGTATTGTGCCGAGATGTCAAAAATCTTTCCCACCGGCCTCAGGGTCCGCTCCGTCGCACAATGTTGTTCCGAGGAGATAGCAGATGCTCTAACTCAGTGTTTCCAGGGCTATTTGTTTCCATTCCGGATGACTCCTGAAAGATATGAAGCCCGTTTCAGAACCGAAAATCTCGATCCATTCGCGAGCCGCCTTTATTTCCAGGACGAGTCTCCGGCGGGAATCGTCATGGTCGCGCGCCGGGGATGGACCAGCCGATTGGCCGCAATGGCGATAGCGCCTAATTTTCGCGGACGTGGGCTGGGAGAACAATTGATGCGGATCGCGATCCGGGAAGCAAAGGATCGCAGAGATACAGCAATGCTCCTCGAGGTATTCGAACAAAATCCTGCTGCGGTCGCGCTCTACACCAAACTGGGATTTCGTCTGACTCGCCGGCTTATTGGCTATGATTGGAAGCCAGAACCGAAATCGGGCGGTGTGCTGGTCGAGATCGATCCTTTCCTGGTCGCTCGTTTGATTGCGCAAGAGGGAGAGCCTGATTTGCCGTGGATGCTCATGCCAGAAACTCTGGCTGGAATAACGCGTCCAGCCCAAGCCTTTCACCTCGATCAGGCAGCGTACGCCGTCATCGCGAATCCAGATTCGGAAAAAATCACGATCGTTGCGTTCCTGGTTAGAAAAATGAATCGGCGACAAGGGTTGGGATCACGAATGCTCGCCTCTCTTGCGGCGCGTTTTGCCGATCGCTCGTTAACGATTCCAGCACTCGTTCCGGAGAATTTAGGCAAGGATTTCTTGCACAAATTGGGATGGCAAAGACAGCCTTTGAACCAGTTTGAAATGAGATTGGACTTCAAATAGAACCGGAGGTCATGCGCTGGAAACCATTATTGCTGCTGGTGGCGCTTGCGGTCGCAAGCTCCGCCAATGCAGAAGATCAAAAGGTCATTGTCTTTTGGAGGACCGTTTCGCCGAACGGCAAGTACGCTTTAGCCTGGACAAAGGCTGGGTCGATCGCACCTGACGATATGCCACCGCCCGACGAGGAAGGGGATGTCCAAAATTGGTTGATGGAACTGGACTCGCGCAAACTGATACTGGTGCTTCCGCATGCGGCGTACTGGGTTTTGCCGGAGGGAACGGAATCTCCCTGGAACGAGCCTCAGTGTCGGAGCCCGAGGTAGGCGAATCAAGCGACCGGCAGCTAAATCGGGAGTATCGTTCGTTGATCGGACTCCTGAGGCCCGCCGAACGAGAGGCGCTTGTGCAAGAAGAACGGGCTTGGATTATTCAACGTGACGCCACCAACGGAACTGAAGCAAAGGAAAAACTGGTCAAAGCCAGAATCGCGGATCTTTCGCAACGGCGAGATAATCGCGTCGAGGAGTTAGACTCGGCCCAGAGTAAGGGAATTGGAATGTGCAGCAATGTTTGCCGCACCTGCTGGTCTGTGGAAACAGATTTACACGGTGAAAATCCTCCTCACAGCCGATACTCACTTGTTGAGGGCCACGGAAAGGAAAACGCTTGAATTGCTTAGGCGATGGGTGATCGAGCGACGACCGGATTGTCTTGTGGTCGCAGGCGACCTTTCGAGCGCTGCGCACGCTGAACATACACTGGAGCAATTCCGCGTTAGCTTTCCGGACGGCCCGATCGTCGTTTGTCTTGGTAACCACGATTTCTGGCTACATGATGCTGTGCGAGGCCAGTTTCATTCTCTAGAGCAAGTCATCGAACGTATCTGGGCTCCAGCTGCGCAACGATTCGGAGTAACAGTTCTCGATATCGAGAATTGGGTATCGGATGATCTTACAATTGTGGGTGGGTACGGACACTACGATCTAGGCTTCGCTGTGCCGCAGCTTGCGTACGACGGCGTTTTCGTTACTCACCAGGATTATCTGGCCGGCCATCCGCGGGTGGGGACGGCTCTTCGATGGCGCGACAATCAGTTCATGCCGCCGGCTCTCGATATTCAAACGTTGGCAGGCAAGCAGGTTAGGGACCTTAGCGGAAGATTGCAGGCTGCAAAAGGCTCTCCAACTCTTGCGGTTCTGCACACGGCGCCGTTCGAAGATCTTCTAGGAATCGTCAAGCTTGCCGAACTGAGGTCGCATGATCCTCCATCAGAGTACGCGTTTTTTCGTGCTTACCTCGGTAACCGGGCGATGGGCGATTTACTCCTCACGTTCAGGCAGCAGCTCGTCGGTGTCGTGTGCGGGCACACACACCGTCTGGCCGGACCGCTGGATGTAGGCGGAGTGACAGGGATCAATATCGGGTCCGACTATGGCGATTTGAAGGGAGCAATCTTCTTTTCGGATACAGGCCGATTTGAACGGCTGTAACGCGAGGGACGGGATTTCTATAAGGGAAAAGAGGCGCGACCTGAACCCAAGATTGATCGAGCTCCTTGTCCTAGCTCCTAACTCCCAACTCCTATATCCTTGCCCCATATGTCCCGCTGGCAATTCTGGATCGATCGCGGAGGAACGTTTACGGATGTGATTGGGCGCACTCCGGGCGGGCGCATCATCTCCAGAAAATTGTTATCAGACAATCCGGAGCTTTATGCCGACGCAGCAGTGGAGGGGATTCGCCAGATGCTCGATCTAGCCTCCGGTGAACCGATCCCAGTGGATCAGATTGAATCAGTCAAGATGGGAACAACGGTGGCAACAAACGCGCTTTTGGAGCGGAAAGGGGAGCGCGTTGCTCTCGTGGTTAACCGAGGGTTGGCCGACGTGCTTCGGATCGGCACACAGCAACGACCACGTCTCTTTGATTTGGAGATCCGACTGCCGGAACAGCTCGCAGAACAAGTTCTGGAAATCGATGGCCGAATCTCGGTCGAAGGCGAGGAATTGCAATCCCTGGATTTGCCAGAGGTTCGGCAGGCGTTAGAAAATCTCGATGGTATTCGCGCGGTGGCCATCGTTTGTATGCACGGCTATCGCCATCCCCGCCACGAAGAAGCTATCGCTAAAATCGGGCGAGAGCTCGGATTTACCCAGATTTCGACAAGTCACGAGACCAGCCGGCTCATCAAACTGGTGAACCGGGGTGATACCACTGTTGTAGATGCCTACTTGTCGCCGGTGCTGCGGCGCTATGTGGACCAGGTTCGAGCAGCTCTGCCGGGCGTGCATTTGCTCTTTATGCAATCAAACGGTGGCTTGACCGACGCTGCGTTTTTTCAGGGAAGAAACTCGATCCTTTCGGGACCCGCAGGTGGGATAGTCGGCGCAGCCAAGGTGGGCGCCTTAGCCGGATTCGATCGGGTGATCGGCTTTGATATGGGCGGCACGTCGACGGATGTCACGCATTTTGCCGGCGAGTTCGAGCGCCGTTTTGAGACCGAGGTCGCCGGTGTGCGGATCTGCACGCCGATGATGCACATACACACAGTCGCAGCCGGAGGCGGATCGATTTGCCGGTTCGATGGCACCAAGCTCCGGGTCGGTCCCGAAAGCGCAGGAGCTAATCCTGGGCCGGCTAGTTATCGGCGAGCTGGCCCCCTTACAGTCACTGACTGCAACGTGATGTTAGGGCGGCTAAGGCCGGAGTTTTTTCCGAAGATTTTCGGCCCCAAGGGAGATCTACCGCTCGATCGTGAGTTAGTGACCCGTAAGTTCCGCGATCTTGCATCCGAAGTTGGGGATAAATCCGCCGAAGAGATTGCAAGCGGGTTCCTCCGGATTGCAGTCGATAACATGGCGAACGCAATCAAGAAAATCTCGGTGGCTCGTGGGTACGACGTCACTCGGTACACGCTAGTCACATTTGGCGGCGCCGGCGGTCAGCACGCGTGTGATGTCGCTGATTCGCTCGGTATCGAAAGAGTATTGATTCACCCGTTAGCTGGTGTGTTGTCTGCTTATGGGATCGGACTGGCAGAGATTCGAGCCTTGCGTGAATCCTCGATCGAAAAACCGTTGGATCGCGATGGGTTAGCCGAAGCGGAAAAAGTTCTGAATCAACTTGAGACCGAAACGCGGGCCGAACTAGCTAGCCAACGGACTAGCGCGGAAACCGTTTTTCGCCGGGTTCATATTCGATATAGCGGAACCGATACACCGCTACCAGTTGTTGCGCGGTCAATCGATGAAATCGTGGGCGCCTTTCAAAAGGCGCACCGAAGTTTGTTCGGCTTTGCGACGGAAGCGAGCGAGCGGGATCTCATGATCGATGCTGTTTCCGTAGAAGCCGTTAGCTCGCGCAATGACACAATCAATCTGTTGCAACAAGCTCAGGCTCAGCGAGCTTCGCCCTTCCGCGATGGGGATAAATCAAGGACGAACGAGACGAAGCTTGCTGAACCGCCGCCTTTAAGTCGGCAATTGGCAGGACCGGTACCTGTTACCGAATTCGAAGCGGTCTTTGCGGGAGCGTGGAAGACCGTGCCGATATTCGATCGGGAGAGGTTAGCTCCCGGGGAGAGAGTGGATGGACCTGCGATCATCATCGAGAGAACGACCACAACCGTTGTCGAACAAGGCTGGAGAGCCGAGATCACTCCGCAGTTTGATCTGATGCTGACTCGATCCGTTGCCCGTCCGCGTCGGATTGCAGCCGGAACAAACGTCGATCCCGTTTTGCTCGAGGTTTTCAACAACTTGTTCATGTCGATTGCGGAACAGATGGGATCGGTTCTGCAGAATTCGGCTTACTCGGTGAATATCAAAGAGCGCCTTGATTTTTCATGTGCATTGTTCGATGCCGCGGGCCGACTAGTTGCAAATGCGCCACATGTACCAGTCCATCTTGGATCAATGGGGGAAGCCGTTAGAGCAATCATCTCGCGGCGAAAGGGACGTGTACAGCCCGGAGACGTCTATGCCTTGAACGATCCTTTCGCCGGTGGGACGCACCTTCCCGACATCACGGTAGTGACACCGTTTTTCGGCCCGGAAAATGATCCGATCTTCTGGGTGGCGAGCCGAGGGCATCATGCAGACATCGGCGGAGTGAGTCCTGGATCGATGCCGCCGAACAGCAGGACAATTGAAGAAGAAGGCGTACTGATCACCGATTTCCTTTTGGTAGAGCAAGGCCGCTTCCGCGAAAACGAATTTCTGGAAGCACTGCGCAACGCAAGGTTTCCGGCTCGAAATCCTGCTCAAAATCTTGGGGATATCCGCGCACAAATAGCTGCAAATGAAAAGGGGTTGAAAGAACTGGGTAAAGCGATAGAGCAATTCGGGCTCGACGCAGTCGTTGCCTACATGAGTCACGTTCGTGCTAATGCTGCGGAGTTGGTAAGACGAGTAATTGATCGTTTGGAGCCGGGTCGATTCATTCAGAGGATGGATTCAGGAGCCGAGATCCATGTCCGGGTCGAAGTCGATACGACGGCACGCTGTGTTTTAGTTGATTTTGAGGGAACATCTGCGCAGACCAACGACAGTTTCAACGCGCCATCATCTATCGTGTATGCCGTTGTGCTGTACGTTTTTCGCACTCTGGTACGCGAAGACATCCCACTGAACGATGGCTGCCTGGAAGCGATCGATATCAGGATACCGGAAGGGTCGATGCTTGCGCCGAAATCGCCCGCTGCAGTGGCAGCAGGCAACGTTGAAACGTCGCAAGCGATCGCGAACGCGCTCTTCGGCGCGCTCGGAGTCTTGGCCGCGAGCCAGGGGACGATGAATAATCTTACCTTTGGAAACGATCGCCACCAGTACTACGAAACGATATGTGGTGGAGCTGGAGCAGGGAAAGGTTTTGATGGTGCTTCAGCTGTGCACACCCATATGACGAATACGCGGCTCACTGATCCCGAGGTTCTTGAGCAACGATATCCCGTCCTGATAGATAAGTTTGAAATTCGTCATGGGTCAGGTGGCGCCGGCCGATGGCACGGGGGTGATGGAGTAATCCGAGAAATACGATTCCGCGAGCGGATGGGCGTCGCAATTCTCGCCAATAACAGAACCGTTGCGCCCTTTGGTTTAGAGGGAGGACATCCGGGGAAGCCCGGCAAAACTTATGTGCGGCGAGCTGACGGAAGTATTGAAGATCTCGGCAGTCGCGGACAGACAGAGGTGGCGCCGGGCGATTGTGTTGTGGTAGAAACGCCCGGTGGCGGCGGATTTGGAACGCCGGCAGGGTAATCGGCGGGAGGCGCTGTAGGGCGGCAGGCCCTGCCGCCGCACCCCAGACGCGGCTAAGGTGATTCGAAGCGCGTTCAGCCGTGTGGATGGAACGTTTTAAATGTTGGCGGCAGGGCCTGCTCTCCTAGAAGAATTTGCCTGAATGTTCAACTGGTACAAAGAGCTCAAGAGCCAGGAGCGCAGGACATTTTGGGCGTGCTTTGGCGGCTTCGGGTTGGATGGGATGGATTTCCAGATCTACACCTTCGCAATCCCGGCTCTGATGGCTATCTGGAAACTGTCGCCCGGTGACGCGGGACTTATCGCGACGGTAGCGCTGCTGGTATCGGCTTTTGGAGGATGGATTACCGGGATTCTATCCGACCGATTTGGTCGTGTTTTGATGCTGCAGATCACCATCGCCTGGTTTGCGTTTTTCACTTTCCTCCAAGGTCTCTCCCCGGGCTTTCATTGGCTTCTGATCACCCGAGGTTTGCAGGGTCTCGGATTCGGCGGCGAATGGGCAGCCGGTTCTGTCTTGATGGGCGAGGTCATTCGAAAAGAGCATCGCGGGAAAGCAGTTGGCGCGGTCCAGAGCTCCTGGTCGGTCGGCTGGGGGGCCGCGGCTTTGCTGGCAACTCTCTTCTTTCAAACAATGCCACGCGAGTATGCCTGGAGAGCATTGTTCTTTGTCGGATTGCTGCCTGCGCTCTTTATCTTTTTCATTCGGCGCGCCGTGCCGGAGCCAGAGATTTTTCGAGATACCAGGGCCGCATCGAACAGAGAATCCGGGGTCCTCGCGATCTTTCGTTTGGAACTATTGAGGCGAATTCTGCTTGGCTCGCTGTTGGCCGTTGGTGCCCAAGGGGGGTACTATGCGATCACCACATGGTTGCCGACATTCCTGCAGAAGGAAAGAGGTCTCACAATTTTGAAGAGCGGTTACTACGCGACCGTGATTATCGTTGGATCGTTTGTCGGCTACCTGGTTTCTGCCTATCTGTCCGACCGGCTGGGTAGAAGAGCGAATTTCGTTCTGTTTGCTGTCTGTTCATTTCTTGTCGTGGTGATTTACACGCAGGTGGCCATTACCGATAATCTGATGCTGATCCTTGGTTTCCCGCTGGGCTTCTTTGCCAGCGGCGTATTTAGCGGAATGGGGGCTTTTTACACGGAGTTATTCCCTACTGAGGTTCGAGGAAGTGCGCAGGGGTTCTGCTATAACTTCGGCCGCGGAGTGGCGGCCGTGTTTCCGTATTTAGTCGGGCTCCTCGCCGCCCGTTTGCCTTTAGGGCAGGCAATCGGCACCTATGCCGGCGCTGCTTATTTGCTGATGGTGATCGCAGCACTGGCTTTACCCGAGACGCGTGGGCGAGACTTGCGGAGCGTCGTGTGACAGATCTCGGCTGTCAGCGGATTTCAACCCAGATTCCGAGTTGCCCGTCGGCAACGTTCGGAATCTGCCGCGTCAGGCGCGGCCGAGGTTTTGCTGTGCCGAGGAACAGATTTGTTCTTCGGCACAATAGCGGGGTTGAACCCCGAAGAGGCGCTCCAAAAGCCTTCGGAGCGCCGGTTTCGGCCCGAAGGGCAAACTCCGATTTCGGAGTTTGGGTTCAACGAAAATTCGGGCGGCAACCTGGCGACGCTATCCGCCGACCATCAGCCGAATAATCTCGTCGGAATTCGTCTCACTGGTTACCTTTTCTCCGACTTTTGCGCCTCTCCT
>JBKPCS010000197.1:0-17327 GCA_046727495.1 bacterium
CTTAGCCCCTCCCAGAGTGTCACGCCAAGCGAGTACAGATCCGAACGGATGTCTCCTCCCACTTCCGCGATTTGCTCGGGACTGGCGAACTCTGGCGTCCCATCAAAGGCCCCTGGCGTAGAAATTGCCGTTTGAGCACCCGGCTCGTTGACCGCTTTGGCAAAGCCGAGGTCGACGATTTTTGCGGTTACAGCGCCTCCCTCCTCTAGACTCACGATGATGTGGCTTGGTTTGATGCTCCGGTGGACGAGCTTCTGTTTGTGCAGCGCAAAATCTTGGTTTAAGTCTTGGACATCGTCCGGCGAATAGCCACGGCGCCGGGCAAAGAGATAGAGTGGATACCGATCAAGCCGGCATAGTTCGGCTAAAGCCGCCGGCCCCCCTTGCACCTGGCTGTGCGAGGCCCGCATGTCAATGGTCCAGCGCGTGGTGTGAAAACTAGCACCCTCCGCTGGCGGACTCTGGTCCCGCTTCACAAAGAATCGCGTGTTTCGTTGACAGTAGCCCACTAAGTCAGGTTTCGGAACAAAATTCCAAGCGATCTCAAAGGGCCTGAAACTCGGAAGTCTGACTCCATTTGCAACGCGTTGATTACTAAGAGCTCCACTTGGAGGGTCCTGCGGCTTTCAGACGACTTTGTATTGCCACGGTGATCTCCGGAACCTGCGTGGCCGCCCACAATAGCGCGGCGACGTGGATGATGAACGTGGTCACGGGCTCGCGTTTTTGATTTCGCTGATGGCAACGGTGGCATCGCTTCCTTTCTTTTTGTTCACCCTGCCCGCCGGCGTCTGGTCATGTGCGGCCTGGAGGTCGCAGCGTGCCACAACAAGCTGGCGCAAGGCCTATACAGAGTAGAAGGCGTATCTGAGGCCAAATCTTCCCGGATCTCTATAGAGGGTACGCCTACGTTACTAACCAGACGGGGACGCGAGTGACCGGGACGTGGCGCTCAGAGATGCACTCTACTCCGCTATCCGGACTTCGCGAGGCGAGTTGGAAAATACTAGTTGCTTGCGTTTACTGATCTGCGGGTCGCGGTCGGGTTAGGCGGCACTCTTCCATTACCAGATTATCGATGCGTACCTGTACTGGCCGTGCTCTAGCCTACACGGCTCTCCTTCGCGCTGGAACGACACCACTGCAAACCATTCCGTGCGTCCACTAGCTGGTGTATTTTTCCGCCAAAACATCTCCAGGCCCAGTCAGAGCGCCCTATGCCTTCTGTGGCGCTCTAGCTAAGCTGAGCCCGAGCCGGTCACTGGCAAGGGCTTCGCTAAATAAGTGCAGGGCTTTGTGATAACACTTCCTGCTGCAGAACTTGCCATTGTTTTTGAGGAGTCTGCATCTGTAAATGTGAAAAGGCCGCCTGCACAGCGCGCAATGTTGGTAGACGCTGCCTGCTCCCGGATTTTGATAGTACCGACCCACTGGGGGCTACAGTAAATGGAAGGCACCCGCTAAACCATGCTTTTTTCGCTTCGGGGCAAAGCCGACGCCCCGGCCCCAATGCCGGGCGACCACCTTTACAGCGGCAATACCGGGGGTTAATGCCTGCGGCTAAACGCCGGAGGTGGGTACCAGCCTGCGCAATGTCCGGGATAAGTTGACACTTGGTATCACCCAGAGGAGGTGCCACGCGTACCTAAACGTCGGAGGATTTCGGTGAACCTGTTATTACTTTTGCTATTACTCTCTCTAGCAATTCGATATAAGTCGTTCACCATCAATAGTATGCACGGTGAGGGAATCGAACCCCCGACCTACTGGGTGTAAACCAGTCGCTCTACCGCTAAGCTAACCGTGCCGAAAGGAAGGTGTTCTTCTTAAAACCGTTTCGGTAATCGGTCAACTCTGTCAGTGTTTTCTGTCTCAGTTTGATCACTCTGTTGATTTTTGATCTCGAGAAGCGCAGCATCATTCACCACGGAACGCTTTGGTCGCCGCTGGACGACTCGGGGAGAAGGAAGAGAACGAGACCCCTCTGTCAACAGGTATGGCACGGAGGATGCTGGGGTTGCGAGCCATCATGATTCCGTCCTTCTCTCCCCGGCCGTTCATCATTGCAGGGATGCTCGCAGTATCTTTGTTTGTTGCGGCGACCGTCTCCACAGGTCAAGAAGCAAGCCCGTCTCCGGCTGCGTCACCGGCGGCCTCTCCAGCAGCGTCACCCGCTGCCTCCCCCGCCAAATCGCCGGCTTCTATTGAGGATCGCGTAGCGAGTCTCGAGGCCTATATCAATAACGCCGATGGCACCAAAACGCTCCCCGGGGTACCGGGGCCAGGTCACAACGCTTGGATGATGGCCGCATCCGCGTTGGTCCTCTTCATGACGTTACCCGGCCTCGCGCTTTTCTACGGCGGGCTGGTCCGAAAAAAGAACGCGCTCTCAGTGCTGGCGCAATGTCTCGGCATCGCAGGCCTGGTGACCATTCTTTGGTGGGCTTTTGGATATAGCCTGGTCTTTGGTAAGAATTTCGGAAATCCGTTTTATGGCGGTTCTGAATTCTTCTTTTTGAACAATGTCACCTCTGCGCCGAACACCGACTATGCCTTCTGGGTCTCGCAAAACGTTTATGCGATGTACCAGTTGATGTTCGCGATCATTACCCCGGCGCTGATCGTCGGCGCGATTGCAGAGCGAATGAAATATACCTCGGTTATTTTGTTTATTACCGGGTGGATGTTCCTCGTCTACTTTCCAATGGCGCACATGATCTGGGGTGCCAGCGGGTTCATGAATGGAATTTTTAACCAGACATCCGGGATAAAGGCGATCGATTTTGCCGGCGGTACGGTCGTTCATATGACCTCAGGCTGGAGCGCACTCATTCTTTGCCTGATCCTTGGACCACGCATCGGCCACAAAAAGGAGCCTATGCCGCCGCATAGCATGGTGCTTTGTATGGTGGGCACTGGAATGCTTTGGGTCGGCTGGTACGGATTCAACGCCGGGAGCGCCGTCGCCGCAGACAGCATCGCCTCAAATGCGTTCATGGCTACAACGTTGGCCACTGCCACAGCGGCGTTCGTGTGGGCGCTTCTGGAAAAAATCTTTCGCGGTAAAGCGAGCGTTCTTGGATTCTGTTCCGGCGCAGTCGCCGGTCTGGTCGTCATCACGCCGGCTTGCGGCTTCGTCAACGCCACTGGAGCAATGATCATTGGTGTCGCAGCGGCGGTTATACCCTACATAGCGGTCTCGGTTGTCAAACCCAAGCTTGGTTATGATGACGCGTTGGACACGTTTGGCGTGCACGCTATCGGTGGGACTTTGGGAGCGATTATGACGGGTCTTCTCGCGACCAAAGAAGTGAATAGCAATTTAAAAGATGAGTTGCTCAGCACACTAGCGTTTTCCCAAGTGAAAGCCGTTTTGGTCACCCTGATTCTATCGGTCGTCGCAACTGCTGTGATCGCCTGGATCTTGAAACTGACGATCGGCCTGCGAGCTGCTCCGGAAGTTGAGACCGCTGGTCTCGATATCTCTGAGCATGGTGAAGAAGCATATATTGCCTAATCGTCGATATGAAAAAAATCGAAGCGATCATCAAGCCTTTCAAACTCGAAGAAGTAAAAGAGGCGCTTTCCGAACTGGGTATTGAAGGAATGACGGTCACCGAAGTTAAAGGCTTCGGCCGGCAGAAAGGTCACACAGAAATTTATCGAGGAAGCGAGTACACCGTTGATTTTCTTCCGAAAATCAAGATCGAGGTTGTCTTAGCGGATGGCATCGTGGAGAACGCTGCGGCCGCAATAACAAAGGCGGCCAAAACAGGCAAGATCGGCGACGGTAAAGTATTTATCTCGCCGATCGAAGAAGCGATTCGGATTCGAACAGACGAGACCGGGGAGAAAGCGATCTAGGCCGAAAGGGAACCACAGATTACACAGCACGGCGGAGCCGCAACCGCAAACCACCCTTCTAACGGCCTATCGGCGTATCGGCGCAAGAGAAACGACGCCAATCGCATACGAGACGAATAATCGCGAAAATGAGTGAAGCGCCCACGGTGTAGTACAGATTACGCAGATTACTTAGGTGACATGGAGTAAATTCAAGCGCTCGTGCGACGACGCCGGGCGCACCGGCACAACGCAAAATCGGCGCCGGTCGTCGATCGAACGCGCGTTTGAACCCATGGGTGCCAATTCAAAGTGGACCGCGTCCGGTGTAATCACGTGACCGGTAATCTCGGAAGCTAGCTTTCGAATCCCCGCCGCATCGAGCGGCACCGGGTTTTACTCGGCTACGCCTGTCCCAGTCCTATCTCCAAAGGCAAGTATGTCGTTTCCGGTGACGGAGAAGCCGGAATTTTGGAAGGGGAACGGAGCTTATCTGTTAGCCACAGCCAACGCTTGGCCGCCCGCACTTCTACGGACACGCGAAGGGACAGGACACGCGAAGGGACAGGTAAATCGTGGTTTAAGCGACAATATACTGATGGAGTGGTAGAAAGTTCTCCACTGTATCTTGTGCTGAACTATGTTGAATTACACATCCTATAGTGTATTCTTGCGCCGTTGTCCATGAATAGGCGTCGTCGGCCATTGAAGCTCCGACTAAGAGCTTCCTCAAAGAAAAGCTTCGCGTACAGGAGTTCGCGAAAGTTTCCCTTCAAAATTGTTCTTGGCGGCGTCGTGTTGGCCCTGGTCATTGTTGGTGCACTTGGGTTTGCCGCAATGAATTTGCTAAAAAACGTGCACTTAAAACATCCGGGGCGTACTCAAGTCGCTTCGCCGAGCGCAACATCGACTCCGGTGTTCGTCGGAAGAGAAAATCCAATACCGCTATCCTCGACGCCGGTGCCGGCCCCATCAGTTGCCGCTAAGTCGACGCCTTCCCCGTCTTTTACTCCGATTCCACGACCCACGGTGGTGCTTGCTGAAGGCAGCCCGCGGCAGGTGAAATCGCCTTCTGAAGTTGCCCGCAAAAACGCTGAACAAGGAAGGCGAGAAGCGGAACGGAAGAGAGCTCGCCTTGAAGCATTGTATAAGAGTCATCAGATCTCCGATGAGGCTTACACCAAGGGTCAGGAGGAATACCAAGTGCAAATGGCAAAATATCGAGGCGTCTTGACTGGCGGCCCAACCCCGTCGCAATAGACGCTTCGCGGATAGGTCGGTTCGACGCCACGAGCGATGGGCGTCAGGAGCTTGGCGCCAATCTCCTCCCCAAGATCTGTGATATGCCGGCTTAATGAAGGTTGTGTAGGGTGTGGTCTCTTTTCGCTGTAAATTAAGAGTGTGCCGCTCAAATAAGGCTACCGAAGAACCTTCACTTGGCGGTTTTATTTGGGCAACAGCCCGTATAGGTCCCATCCGTACCATTGGTCCAATCCCACTAGTCGCTAGTGACCAGAAGGCCCGGAACTGGCCCCTCCTCGACTCCTGACCGGCGGCAATATCTGCCGGCCTACCGGTTTTGTGCTATTCTGTGCTCCTCCGATAGCACAGAATGATCGCCACAGAACACACCGACACCGTCAACTCCAGAATTCTGGCCGTTTCCGAAGACAAAATTCAAGGATTCGTTCGCGAACCGTTTCGCAAAATAGGTGACCTCTCAGGAGTCTCCGAAGAGACAGTCCTGGACCGAATCCGAGCGATGTTGCGGGCCGGTACAATTCGTAGGGTTCGACAGACTTTGCTGGCGACCAATCTAGCTCAAGGTGCACTCGTCGCCTGGAAAGTCTCGCCGAACAACCTAGATGCGGCATTCGATTTCATGTTCCGATGCGACCCGTTCTCCGGTCATGTCGTCGTCCGATCGACTGACGCGGAGACAGCCGGCAGCGATTACAAGCTTTGGACCACTGTCAAGGTGCCTCAGGGATTTGCGCTGCAAAGGCACATCGAGATCCTCGCAGGGAAGATCGGTGCTGAGAAAGTTCGCGCGATGCCCGCAAAAGGCATCTTCACATTGGGAGTCGGCCATGTGCGCCGTAAGACGATCGCACCCGGTTCCCGATCGACGCAGCCGGCGCACATGATCAACACCGAACTCGTCAACCTCAGCCCTCTGGAATGGCGCGTACTTATCGCCCTAAAGCGCGAGTTCACTTTTGACGAGATCCGACCTAATCCTTGGGCTGAAAGGGCCAAAGAAGCAGACGTTCCGCTAGAAGCCTTTTTCGAAATCGCCGAAGGACTGAATCGGCGAAAGATCATCGGACGATTTTCGACTTTCCTTGAACATGTAAAACCGTCGACCGGTGGAATACGCGTAACTCGATTCAACGGACTGTTTCATTGGGCCGTACCTGGCGGAATGGAAGTCCGCGCCGGTTCAGAGGTCGGCAGACACGAGATTTTGACTCATTGTTATTGGCGCGAAGCCGGTCCTGAGTTTGGTAATGTCAATATCATGGCTGTCGCGCACGGGACCGAGAAACAATGGTTGCTCGATCACAAGGCCGCGATTGACGCTCATCTTGCTGCCTGTGGCATTCCCGTGACTTACACCAATGTATTTTGGGGAGGACGGTCGGAGATCAAACCCTCGGAGATCTCCCCGCAGGCCTACCGGCTCTGGCTAAAGGATTGCGCTTCCCTCGATTCCAGGGCTTAAACTATAGAAATGGCCCCCCAGCCAGACCAGAACGCCACGACACCGTCTAGCCCAAGTTCCTCCGGGGCGCCGCCAAAACTGGGCGCGCGACAGCTTACCAAGGCGTTCGGCCCGGTGACTGTGCTACAAGATGTCGATGTCGACTTTTTCGCCGGAGAGATCCACGCCGTGGTCGGTGAAAACGGAGCCGGCAAGTCGACGTTAATGAGGATTTTATCTGGAATCCTCGAACCGACCGCCGGTGAAGTCTGGTTTGATGGCCGGTCTGTTGGGACCGGCGACCTCAGAGCAATGGAAAAGCTCGGAGTTCGTTTGATCCATCAGGAGTTGAATCTGGCAGAAGATTTGAGCGTAGTAGAGAACCTCTTTCTCGGCCAGGAACCGGTTCGCGGCCCGTTTCTCGATGAGCGTAAAATGGCGCAGCGAGGAACCGAAGTCCTGGCAACAGTCGGGACGGACGTGGCGCTCGACACGCGCGTAAAGGATCTACGGGTGAGTGAAAAGCAGATGGTAGAAATTGCCAAAGCAATAAGCCATCAGGCAACTGTTCTGATACTCGATGAGCCGACAGCTGTACTGACCAGACGCGAAGCAGAACGGTTGTTTCAAATCATCGAGGCGTCCGCCGCAAGAGGAGTCGCGATTGTCTACATTTCCCACCGGCTCGAAGAGGTGAAACGCCTGGCCAATAAAGTTACGGTCTTGCGAGATGGAAAGCTGGTGACGACCGCTCCCGCTTCTACTCTTTCTCCGGACGAAATCGTTCGATTGATGGTCGGCAGACGGCTCCGAGACCTGTTTCCTCCCAAAGTGCCTCCCACGACTTCCGATATCGTGCTCGACGTGAAGAATCTTTCTGTGCAGGGGCATGTAACTGAAGCCTCTTTTTCGTTGCGAAAAGGCGAGATCCTTGGTTTCGCTGGGCTAGTCGGCGCAGGTCGCACCGAACTATTCGAGGGGCTCATGGGCTTGCGTAAAATAACCAGCGGAGAAATTTTTCGAGATAGAAAGCGCTTCAGCCCTTCTAACTACTCAGGAGCAATTGACAGATTGCGGGCGGCATACCTTCCGGAAGACCGAAAAGAAAAAGGATTGGTTGTTACCTTTGATCCCCGAACGAACTACTCCCTTCTTGGATTGCGTCGCTTTGGAAGATTATTTGTCGACCAGGAGAAAGAGCGAAGAGCATTCCAACAAGCCGCTCGCGATTTCCAAATCAAGATTACCAATCCTGATCTTCCGGTAAATCGTTTGAGCGGGGGCAATCAGCAAAAAGTGGTTCTGGCCAAGGTCTTGGGTGTGGATCCCGAGATCATCATTTTCGACGAACCAACCCGAGGCATAGACGTCGGCACGAAGGCTCAGATTTACCAATGGATTGCAAACCAGGCTTTGAACGGTAAGGCATGTATTGTCATTTCGTCTGAGCTGCTTGAGATCATTGGGCTGTGTCACCGTGTAGTGGTAATGCGCTCGTCGCGGATAGTGGCCGTTCTTGAAGGTGAACAAATGAACGAAGACGAAATCATGATGTACGCAACGGGTGTAAAAGGCGCCCAAGCCGGGGCCTTGCCATGAGCGCTGAAAAGAGACGCGAAGGCGGCGAAGAGGTTGCGGAAGACGCAAGAGATCTGGCGACCACGCTGGATGCATCCACCCAAACGGAAAAGCAGCAGACATTCAAGGCGCTCTCCAAATGGCTCAGGAACAGCGGCCCATTGCTCGCGCTGGTCTTCCTGGTAATACTTGGCGCATTTCTCAGCGACACGTTTCTTACCGTTGGAAATATCACCAATGTAGTTACCCGAAGCGCTTTTATTGGTATCATCAGCGTCGGCGCAACCTTTGTGATCGTGACCGGCCAGATCGATCTTTCGGTCGGCGCGATGGCCGCGTTTATCGCGAGTCTGATGATCATGATGATCAATCAGCTCGCCGCCCTCGGGTGGAATCTGTCTTCCGCAATCTTTCTCGGTATGCTGGCCGGTGTGTTTGTCGGGGTCGTCTCCGGCCTTGTTAATGGCCTGCTGGCAACTGTTGGCAGAATTGACTCTTTCATCGTGACCCTCGGAACGATGGGAATTTTTCGAGCCCTGGTGACCTTTCTTTCCAACGGCGGAACTCTGGTGTTGGACACAAAGGTTCGCGAGGCGTACCGACCAGTTTTTTACGACTCCTGGTTCAACATTCCGATCCCGGTTTGGGTATTGGCAATCGTTGTAGCAATTGGCGCTATCACTCTTACCAGAACACGTTTTGGGCGCTATTGTAGAGCAGTAGGATCGAACGCAGAAGTTGCTCACTATTCTGCGATTCGGGTGAACCAGATCCGGGTGGTCGCACTTGTCGTTCAAGGGTTCTGCGTAGCGCTGGCAACATGTCTTTATGTGCCGAGGCTGGGCTCTGCTTCATTCTCGACCGGTCTCGGCTGGGAATTGGAGGCAATTACCGCCGTGGTTGTCGGTGGAACAGCGTTGCGGGGAGGGACCGGTCATGTTGGCGGCTCAATTGTCGGTGCTCTCATCCTCTCGCTCATCGGGAACCTGCTAAACCTGCAGAACCTGATCAGCGTCTATCTGAACGGCGCTGTTCAAGGAGTCATCATACTGGCTGCGGCTCTCCTGCAACGAAGCAGCAAGAGCCGCTAGCCAGAGAATCTCGCAAGGGCGAGATTCTCGCGCCGAGTTGAAACGCTTTCCTCGTGAGTTTTTCCCGAGAAACCGGTATTCTCGCCGCTGTTTCATATATCACCCCCCATGATGATCAAACTCTCCAAACAATTTGTCGCGGCATCGATTGGCGCCGCTTGGCTTGTAGCTGGATCGCTCACCGCACAGGAAGCGGTCAAAATCGGCGTTTCAGTTCCCTCGGCCGATCACGGCTGGACCGGAGGCATTAACTATTTTGCGCAAGAAACAAAAAAGCGCCTCGAGTCTACATACAAGAACGTGCAGGTCACAGTTGTCACCGCAACAAACCCAAGTGAACAGGCAAACAGCCTTGAGGACTTGGTAGCAACCCGAAAAATCAACGCGTTAGTGATCCTGCCGTATGAATCGGCACCGCTGACCGAGCCGGTCAAGCAGGTCAAGCAAAAGGGCGTATTCGTCACAGTCGTCGATCGAGCGCTCTCCGAGCCTGGAATTCAGGACCTGTACGTCGCCGGCGACAATCCCGGTATGGGAAAAATCGCGGCCGAATACTTTATTAAGAAGCTCGGCGGCAAAGGAAATATCGTCGTACTCCGCGGGCTTCCAACCGTGATCGATAATCAGCGTTTCGACACATTCATGGAAAAGATCAAGGGGACTGACATCAAGGTTCTTGACTCGAAGTACGCCAACTGGAATCGCGACGATGGTTTCAAAGTGATGCAGGATTTCCTGACCCGTTTCCCGCATATCGATGGGGTCTGGGCTCAGGATGACGATATTGCTCTTGGAGTTCTGGACGCCCTGCGCCAGGCAAAACGGGAGAAAGAGATGTTTGTCGTAGGCGGCGCAGGAATGAAGGAAATGGTCAAGCGAGTGATGGACAAAGACACGCTGACCCCTGTCGATATTATTTATTCGCCGAGCATGATAGCGACTGCGATCGAGCTGACGGCAGTTCACTTTGTCGCAAAACTCCCAGTGAATGGTAACTACATCCTGGATTCGCCGCTGATTACGCCTGAAAACGCCGCGCAGTACTATTTCCCGAGCTCGCCCTTTTAGTGGGGAGTCGTTGCCGACCATAATAGCGACTTCAGGAACCTGCGAGCTTCGAACTGGTATCCTAAAGATTCATAAAAACCGTCTGCACCAGAATGGTGCCCGCTGGTGGTGGCTGCGACTCGGGCGCAGCCATGCACCCAACCAAAGCGCTCCGCAGTTTCGACCAGGTTCCTGGCGATACCGAAATGCCGGAAACGTGAGGTCATGCCGATTGCCGTAATCCGCGCTTCGCTTCGGGTCAGCTTGCAAGAGTTCCAGCAGATATTCGGCCGCTCACATGCGCTCTTTAGAAAACAGAGCAAAAAATGTATTCTATTTGATGCACTCCTTTCGCAAAGAACTCTGGTTCGAGGCCAAACACCGACGCGAATTCTTTCACATGACCCCACAGATCGAGGCCTGTGTCGCCGAAAGCGGCATCCGGGAAGGTCTTGCTCTGGTCAACGCGATGCATATTACTGCCAGCGTCTTTATCAATGACAACGAATCGGGACTTCACTCTGACTTCGAAAAATGGCTCGAAGAGCTTGCTCCTGAGCATCCACATTCGCAGTACAAACACAACGGCTACGAAGACAATGCCGACGCTCACTTGAAACGAACCGTCATGGGACGTGAGGTTGTTGTCGCAATAACAAACGGCCAGCTTGATCTCGGACCTTGGGAAGCGATCTTTTATGGCGAGTTCGATGGTAAACGAAGGAAGCGAGTGCTCGTAAAAATCATTGGCGAGTAACCCCATCGGAATGGAATCGTCAAAACATTATGATGGCTAACGATGATGCAGGTTCTAAGCCGTCTCGGGTGACACGCCGCAAGTTTCTTTACGCAGTCGTAATCACTGCTCCTGCCGCGTTTCTACCCGCTGGCGGTTTCGGCGCAGAAAAAGGGCAACCGGATCTGAAACCGACGCCGGCCGCAGGCAAACCCCTGACGCCTGAAGAGACGGCCGGACCGTTTTTCCGTGCGAACTCTCCCGCCAAAAACAATTTTAGAGAACAAGGCGTCAAAGGCGACCCTCTCAAGCTGACCGGGACCGTTTTGGATTTGAAAGGAAGACCCGTCAAGGGCGCTTTGATCGACTTCTGGCATGCTGACGGCGCAGGCGATTACGACTTAAAAGGGTTCAAATGTCGAGGCCACCAATTCACTGATGCCAGCGGCAGGTATTCTCTCGAAACGGTGGTGCCCGGCCTTTACCCGGGACGGACCCGTCACTATCACGTGCGTATCCAGGCTGCCAACGGACCGGTCCTCACTACGCAGCTTTTCTTTCCAAAGGAGGCAAGGAATGCGGAGGATTCATTGTTTATGCCTGAGCTGTTGTTGACAATGGAGGGTTCCGAAACAGCAAAGGTTGCCACGTTCGATTTTGTTATCCGAACCGCGTAGCGGATCCGGAAACGAGCGGCAGAGCGTTTCTCACGGAGCAGGTAACGCTTCTTCAGAGTGGACGCGAATCGCTTCTGGCGAATGGCATCACTGTGCACAGAACTCTGAGGCCATGTGATTCCGAAAATCATTCGGTGTTTTCCCGGTTAGTCGGCGAAAGAAGCGATTGAAATAAGAAGGATCTTCGAACTTCAGACCGTAGGCGATCTCGGACACAGTTAGCGACGTATGAAGCAGCAATCGCTGAGCTTCCAGCAAGACCCGATGACGAATCAACTCCCCCGCTGTCTTGCCGGTTCGCTCTTTGATTGCTTCACTCAAAGCTTCAGGCGTTACCCTAAGGAGCTTTGCGTAAGATGAAACTGAGGTAACCGCCTTAAAATTCTGTTCCAGAGCAACCAGAAATTCGCGGTGTAGCCGCGCTTCTCGAGACGGTCCTATTATGCAATTGTGCGATGAATAGGAGCGACCAATTCGGAACAAGAGCGCTACCAAGAGGAGGGGTAGGACGCGCTCTGAATGCAGGCTTCGTGACGTAAACTCCCTTTTCATCTCCACAAACAGCGATCGTACCTCCGCACCGCTCTCTTGCGAGACGCTCATAATCGGCGGCATCCCGGCCGGAAACCAGAATGGATGCTGAAGGAGGGAATACCCCTGGGGAGCATAGCGCTCGACAAAGTCTTGCGTAAAACAAATCATCGGTCCTTCAAGGGCACCTCTCCAGGAATGGACTTGGCCTGGACTGACACAAACGATCGAGGGACCTTCAATTGAATAGAACTCGAAATCGTTGAAGTGCTCCCCTTTGCCGTCCAACAAGAAGAGCTCGAAATAGTCGTGGCGATGGATGGTCAGGCGATTTGGCCGTTGCTTAATCGATCCTTCAAATGTTCCGATAAAAAAGTCAGAGGTCTGTGTCATTCCGTCGGAATAGTCAGCCAACGGATAGGTCGGGATCTTGCGCTGCCTCATTGCGGATCCCGTCATCATTGAACCGGAATCGGCCGAGTCTACAGCCGATTCGTTGGTGCGCGCCAGGAAATACCCGCTTTCAGCGCTGCGCTATCAGAAAGCGCTGCGGACAATGCCTCCGTCAACGCGAAGAGCTGCGCCATTCACCGCAGAGGCTCGGGGACTCGCAACAAACGTAACGAAGTCGCCGACCTCTTCCGGGCGAATCAGTCTTTGGATCAACGAGGTCGGGCGATTTTCTGCTACGAACCGGCGCTCAGCCTCCTCAACCGGCGCGCCCGGGAGAACGTCTTGAATAAATTTGATCACGTTGTCCGTTCGCGTTGAACCGGGCAGAACGGTGTTCACGGTAACGCCCGTACCCTTAGTTAGTTCCGCCAGGCTGCGCGATATCGATAGCTGCATGGTCTTAGTCGCGCTGTAGTGCGCCATTTCGGGCGCAGGTGTGACGCCAGATTCACTCGAAATGAAAATGATGCGCCCCCAGTTTTTCGCTAACATCTTTTGCAGATAATGCCGGCTTAGCCGCACCCCGCTCATGATGTTTACCTCGAACATTCGTTGCCATGCCTCGTCGGTTTCTTCAAAGAAACCGACCGCCTCATAAATCCCAAGATTATTGACCAGAATATCCACTTCAGGAAATGCGGCAATCGTCTTCGCACATCCTTCCGTGGTGCCGTTATCCGCTGCCAGCGGCTCTAACTGTGCAGACGGATTCTTCGAGCGAATAGTCTCAATAGCGATAGCGACTACTTTTTCGCCGCGGCCATTGACGATTACCCGTGCCCCTTCCGCGGCGAGGGAAGCGGCAATGGCTTGACCGATGCCGCCGGTTGAAGCGGTTACCAATGCGAGTTTGTCTTTCAGCAACGTATCCATGGTATGACACTCTCCGACCCGGGATCGCCCCCTTCAACAATGTTTCCCGGCACTCTTATCGAAAATAGCGGCACTTTTTTGCTGATGATTCACCGAAGGTGAAGAGAAGCGAAGCCCTAGGATAAATTGTACCGTCCTTTCCAGACAAAACACCGGAAAGCAAGATTGCCGGCCGGATCACGGAAGCAGACGTTGATCCATGCTCATTGATCAAAGAATCGTTGTCATAGGTGGCAGCTCTGGGATCGGATTGGCTGTGGCAAAAGCTGCAGAGGACGCGGGTGCGGACGTGCTGATCGCATCAAGCTCCGAAACTAAGCTCGACCAGGCGCTGAAGCAGCTATCTGGAAAAGCAAAGGGAGTGATCGTAAATGTAGCGAACGAGGAGTCGGTTCAAAGCTTGTTTAATGGGATTGACGAAATCGACCATATCGCCGTAACGGTCGGCACAGCGTACAAGCCGGCGCCGGTTGCAGAATCGGAATTGTCCGAAAGTCACAAGCCGTTTCTAGTAAAATATTGGGGCCAATTTCTCGTGGCAAAGTATGGTGGTCCGCGGCTTAGCAAGCATGGCTCGTTGACGCTGACCTCAGGTGTTTTGAGTCAGCGTCCGTCTAAGACGATGGCAGCTCAAGCGTCCGTAAACGCCGCAATCGAAGCGCTCGGCCGAACGCTCGCTCTGGAACTTGCACCACGACGAGTGAACGTGGTTAGCCCGGGTTTCATCGATACTGGAAAACTACTGGCTCATCTTCCTGCCGATGAGCGCGCGGCTAAATTGCAAGAGACCAAGGCAGCAGGTTTGCCGAGTCAACGAGTAGGCCAGGCCGAAGACGTTGCATCGGCCTTCCTCTTTGCCATGCAAAACCCCTATCTCACTGGCCAGGTGCTTTTTCTCGATGGAGGAGCATCCATCAGCTGAACGACCAGGATCGCCCCTCCTTTCAGTTTCACTACTTTTATTCCTTTAACTATTCGCACGCGAAATGCGACCAATGGCTTGAACACAAGAGAATATGAAGATCTCGAATGAATCGATTGCCCATGCGCTCTTGAGAATTGGTCTTGGACTGGATTTCGTGGGACATGGATTAGCCAGAATCGGCCAGCTGCCTGCGTTTGCTCAAAGCATGACCGTCATGTTTGCGAAAAGTTTCCTACCCCCGCCGATCGTCGCGGCAAGTGCATATGCTATACCGCCGGCTGAGCTCGTAGTCGGAATCGGGATTTTGCTCGGTCTCTTTCTCCGCCCCGCTCTCATCCTAGCTGGCGTCGAAATCTGGGTTCTGCTTTTCGGAACTTGCCTGATTCAACAGTGGGACATAGCCGGGATCCAATTGATTTATCTCCTGCTTTTGGCGCTGTTGCTTGCGACGCTGAAGCATGACCGGCTATCGGTCGATGCGATGCGAGCCCGCGAGTAACACCTGACGGTTGAAGCAATTCGGTTTGATTGTTCGCTATCTGTTAGCAGCCAGTCAATTGGCAACGCTTATAGGAATCGGCTAACGCGCGAACGCCTGCGAATACGGCCCTCTCGGAACCGGCATGTCGCATTAGTGATCGGGCAGCGCATAGCGATTACCTATTGAAGATCTGGTCGGCAAACGAGCGCGACA
Organism: bacterium; assembly: GCA_046727495.1. GTDB lineage: Bacteria > Verrucomicrobiota > Verrucomicrobiia > Chthoniobacterales > JAFAMB01 > JBKPBY01. The sequence goes on from JBKPCS010000197.1 coordinate 15,153, forward strand.
AAGGTTACGCCCACTTCTTTCCAACTTCGTCTAGACCGGCCTTCTGGAGATCATCCGGGGTCATAACGACTCTAAACTCGACACTGGCGTTGAAAGTCAGAAACCAGGGTTCGGCTAAGGCCGGAATTCTTGACGGATCCGAGATGTCAACAATCACAATGGCACCGCGACCGCCTCGTTGTTCTGTAAAATATATCGCCTCCGGTCTTGTCTCGTCGATAATGCGCCGGAGTTTCTGACCGGCAGTACCGTCTTTCACTGCCGCATTAAAAGGTTCGTGGGGGAAGGAGATTTGGAGGAGCATTCGCACAGTAACGACTCCTTTCTCTGCAGAACGCTACCAGAACAGGTCATCACAGTCAGCAATTTTCGCGAAAAGGCCTCTGCGATGATTTTTTGGAGTTTCCCGATAAATCGCCCGCGAACCAGCTTCGAGACCTGATTTAGCTGGTGGGTTAACTGGGACTCGAACCCAGAACCAACCCCGAAAGCTCCTGCTGGCGAATGCTTTCGGAGTTCGGGGCTGCTCTACTGATCGATATGCGGTAGGTGCTGTAAATGATAAATAGCAAGTCTCGGCTTTTTCTTTTTCTTCAAATCCCGCTCCAACTGTCTTGCTTCAGCCAAGGATGATAGACGTCGCGCGATTACGACTTGCAACTCTTCGCCTAGCCGCTGCGTCGTGTGAGTACCACCCGCATTATGCCCATTCAGGCGTCGCTCAAGGTCGACAGTTGAACCAATGGAGTGCCGACCATTTGAGCCTTTTAAGATATAGACCCATGCCATGAGCCAAAAATCGCAGAAACATTAGTTGCACGGCGCCAGAATGGCAATAATATCACTGCTCCCGATCGGGAGACCTTTTTCTGGGGTTGATAGCTCAATCGGTAGAGCAGCGCCCTTTTAAGGCGTTGGTTCTGGGTTCGAGTCCCAGTCAACCCACTTTCGATTTTTCAACCCTGACTTCCCAGGGAAACAGCTAATCAAGCCGCTTGGCGAGCGGCCGAGGCTGTCTGAAAAGAGGGTTAAACAGGTGTTCGCAAAGGTGGTCAAAAGAGACAAATCGGCCACGAAAACCTTGAAAAAGAGCAACAGAGAGCAACATACTGGCCGGGTATGGAAGCGCACTGGTATAAGGCAAGGGAATGTTTATCGGGTTTGGATACCTGCAAGATTGTCAGAGAACGGGAAACGCTGTCGACGGTTTTTCGCAACGAAAGCAGAAGCGGAAAAGCGATGGGTCATCTTCGGGTGGGCGCGGTGAAACGAGCAGACATCCTGCGATACATGGAAGGGATCGCTCCCGGATCGAACCGGCGAAGCCATGACAAGACGCTGAGGAAGCTGTGGCGGTGGGCCCACGATCTAGGTCATGTGGAAAATGATCCAATGGCGAAGCTGAAGCCGTTGGACGCGTGGGGTGTTAACAATGAAGTGCTGAGCGCTGAACTGTTTCAGCGGTTTCTGCGGGTCGTGCAAGGGCTGGAAGGGCCAAGAGAAGGACTAAAGGCGACTCAGAGCGAGAAACACGACATTGCGCCGTAGGCTCTTTCAGGTTGAAAATTCCTTCTCAATCAAAGCTGACGAAGTATATCTTATTACGACGTCGTTTGTTCCGTGGTTGGTCTGGTGCCTACGAATCGGCGAGGCCTCCTTCTTCGATCTCGCTGAACAAGCCCGCTGGGATATCGATCCCCAAACCCTTTCGCAACTGACAAATCGCTAATGCCGCGTGCCGATCGCTTCGCCGGGGCTGACAACGTGGGGTACTTACGATAACATCCGCTGGAAGCCTATCGTCACACCGTGTCCGCAACAGCCGCAACGGATGCCGGCGAAGAATTTCGTGATGGCGATGAGGCTTCGATTCCCTTTGCCCGCTCCATGCCTCAGCATCAACGATTTATGACAGACAACTGGCGGCTTATACGGATATTCCTAACACGTTTTCCTACGGAATCCAGGCTTGTCGGCGAGCGTCCATGACCGTTTAGTTTAGTAGCGTCACGACATTTCCCACTAGTCTCAAAACACATGCCGACAACTCCGCATGGCAGTGTAAATCGAGCGAGTGGCTATCTCGGCATGGGATGATCTCCTCAGGTTTGTCGAGGATTCGAGGGATTTTCCAGTGATTCGGAGTCCCGCGATCGGGCCGTGAGCGTGGATGCG
>JBKPCS010000198.1:0-35031 GCA_046727495.1 bacterium
ATCGCCGTATCCGCTGGTCCACGATAGGGATAACCAATTGTCGGAAGATCGATGTCGAGGCTTTTGACGCTTCTGCGGAACTCGCCTGTTTCATAGTTGAAAAGGATCGAGAAGAGCGGCGATCGGGACGGATCCCGTGGAAGGTTCAGCCCGTTTATAATATTTCCGAAAAAATATTCCTGATGTTCTGAAGCCTTAACAATTCGAGTCTTTACCTGTTTCAAATAATCAGAGAATCGCAGGTCGCGATCGATCTTGCTGCGCAAGGGAACGACGTTTGTCGAATTGGCAAATAGAAAATCGCCGCCTTCATGATCGCGTACTGCACTGGCGAAAGCGACAGCGACCGCCAAATCGTTCTGATGCGAAATCCGGTGGAGTAACGTATTGAATGCGGCGAAGAGCACCATGAACATCGAACAACGTTGTGATGCCCCGACCTGTTGAATCTGGTCTCGGGTCGGCTGATCGATCTTCATAATCGCGCGACCGCCGTTGAATGTGACGAGCGGCGGCCGCGGATGATCGGTAGGTAGCTGAAGAGATGCGGGTGGATCGGCAAACTCTGTAAGCCAGAAGCTCTCGTCCTCCGGAGTGCCCAGCTCGGGGCGGATGCGCGCAAAGTCGCTGAGCTGCATCGCGGGCGGCAGATTGGTCTCGCCGCCGTAGAGCTTGAAGAGTTCGTCCAGGAAAATCCAATAGGAAGGACCGTTGCCGAGGATGTGGTGAAAGGTGAATGTAAGAAGATGAGATTGCTGAGAGAGCTTCACGGCAACCGGCCGGATCATTGGAGCGACCGCCCAATCGAATAGCTGAGACTCCGATTCCTTAAGCAGCCTTCGCGCATCGGCCTCTGCTTGTTCGAGGGTTAGATGGCTAAGATCAATGAGCGGAATTGTTATCTTGGCCGCAGCCAAGGTGATTTGAGTTTCTCCATCTTCGGCGAGATGCGTGCGGAGGGCTTCGTGACGGTCAACCAGCACCTGCAGCGAGCGCTCCATTTGCGCATGGTCATACGGTCCGCGCAACACCAGCGTCGTCGATTCGTTGTATGTCTTCGACGCGACCGGATCTATCATCGACAGGGTCCACAGGCCGCGCTGCGCTTGGGTCATCGGCGTAATCGTGGGCGGTGCTTCCACCTCGCGTTGGCAGGGTTCACCCCGCACCAAAGATGAGTCTTCAACCCGTCGCTTTAGTTCCAACAGGTGCGGTAATGCCTCCAAAGCAGTTTTTTGCTCGACGCCGAAATCTACAAAACAACCGATCTCATGGACTCCGATTTCTTGCAGGCGCTCTACAACCTTTTGGCAAGATTCCGGCGAACCAATCAATGATTTGCCTTTCACATAGTCCTGGTAAGCGCGTTCGAGCATGAACTCGATATCCTCCGCGTCGACTTCGACCGGACCGTTCGTGCTTTCCAGACGCTTTTGGCTGTTATCCAGAAATGAGCGCAAATAGTTCTTTAACGGCGTCTTCGCCGTTTCACGCGCGGCTTCGGTATCGGCGGCCACAAACGTATGAAGTAGAATTGTGACCTGTGCTTTTGCCGGGTCATGGCCGTGCAATATCCAGGCGTCGTGGTAAAGACCAATCTTCTCAGCAAGCTCCTCCACCGATTGATTCATGAGGTAGCCGAGGACGCCCATCCCGAGTTGCCCGGCTTTCACGTACGATTCCTTATGAATACAAGTGAGCCAGACGGGAAGCTCCGGCTGTTTTGGCTGCGGGAAAATCCGAAATGTGAAATCGTTTCCGCTGCCGGCTGGTAACGTTACTTCGCCACCTCGCCAGAGCTTTTGAACCACTGACAGATTCTCGAGGCTCAATTCGCGTCTACCCTCAAAAGCCTTTGGAGCGAAGACGAAATCGTTTGGATGCCAACCGGAAGCAACCGAGATTCCAACCCGGCCGCCGGACAAGTTGTCAACCAAAGACCATTCTTCGGCAACACGCACCGGATGATGCAAAGGCAGCACGACGCTGCCGCCATGTAGTCTCAGACGCTTGGTTTCGCGAGCTAACGCAGCAGCCATTACTGCCGGGTTGGGCGAGTATCCTCCAATTGAATGAAAATGACGTTCGGGCAGCCAGATCGCGTGGAATCCATTCTGATCACCGAACTTTGCAGCCTCCAGGATGAGGTTGTATTTTTCGGCGGTATATTCCGCCGAATAGTTCCCAAAGAAATAGAGCGAAAATTCTATGGGGCGCTGAGGGATGTTTTTTGTCGATCGAGCACCGGTAGGGCTGAGCTTCAGCTCAGCCTCGTGCGTGTGGCAGCCCCGCGAGTCCGGCGACTGCCGGATAAAGCTCAGCCCTACCGGTGCCGCCTCCCTTCTGGGCAAGAATCCTGCCTCCTGCATTTCAATAATGCTTTCCTTGAAGGCACTCAGAATTTTCCCCAGTTCGGCGTCCGTATGGGCGGTCGACAGGAACCAGATGCGACCCTCCCAGATATGAATTCCTTTTTCGCGAAGGTAGAAAAACAAAAGACTGCCCCAGCGGGTTGATTCCGTGAAGTGCGGGTAAAAGAACGAAGAGAACTGTTCAAAGTGCAAGGGTACGCCGCGTTCGACGAGAAATTGATTAAGGCTCTGGACAAATTCCTTTGTTCTGGCATTTAGGCGATTTTGCAGCTCGGGTCCTTGCTCCTTGAGATAATTTAGGACCGCCCAGGCAGCGGCCATCGTTAATGGGTGACGGATATAAGTCCCGGCAAAAAAAGTGACGCCGACCTCCGGAAATGAATCATCGCCGTACTGCCATTGACCGCCATCGAGAGCGTCCATGTATTCTGCCGCTCCTGCGACCGCTCCGATCGGCATACCGCCGCCAATGATCTTGCCGTATGTGGCGATATCGGCTCGCACATCGAAGAGAGCTTGTGCGCCTCCGGGATGGCAGCGGAAACCTGTAATAACTTCGTCCATCACCAATGCGGTTCTCGCTTCTCGCGTGATACGCCTGGCTTCTTTCAAGAACTCCCGCGGTTGAAGGTCGGGATGACGTCCCTGAACTGGCTCCACTAACAAAGCCGCAAGTTCGTGCGCTTGAGCTTTAAGAATCTCAAGAGACTCAGGCGATCCGTAATCAAGCACCAGAACGTCGCGCACGATATGCTCAGGAATTCCGGGCGCGACTGCAATTGTTTGGCGGACTCCGTCGACCACATTGGCGCGCACTAACACTTCATCGCAAAGACCATGAAAACCTCCGGTTGTGGCGATGCGGGTCCGACCGGTTACTGTGCGCGCCATCCGAATTGCGGCCAGAACAGCTTCAGAGCCTGTATTACAGAAGGCAGCGCGGTCCATTCCTGTGAACTCACAGATCAGCCTTGCGACTTTGCCGGCTAAAGGGGTCGACGGGCCTACCTCCATACCGCGCGGTAGCTGCTGAGCGATTGTATCGCGTACGAATTGCGGCGCGTGACCCAGAAGGTTCGTTCCGAATCCCATTGTCAGGTCGACATACTCGTTACCGTCGATGTCCCACATGTGCGCTCCTTCCGAGCGCGTGACGATGATCGGATAAACCATCTCTTTCCAGGCACGATTGAAGCTGCCGGCCGTCCGCGGATCAGAAAAGTTCTTTCGATCTTCCTGGGTTTGTTCTTTCGATTTTTTTGTGCGCGCCACGTATCTGCTGGTGAGTGACGCGAGATGCTTTTGTTGCGAGTCCGAAATTGCTGAGGCAGCGCGCTGATCAATTGGCCGGAATGGGCCGTGTCGCTTTGGTTCTGGTTCAGCCGGGCCGTTTTGAAGCGGCTGTTCAACAGGTTGGGCGGTCTGCGTCGCTCCGTTCGCTGACTGGCGCAGCGCTTCCAGCTGCTTGGTAATCGCGGCCAGCTGTTGGGCCATTTGATTGAGGCGATCCATAGCGTTAGTGGGCGCAGGGGTTTGAACGGGTACCTGCTCGACCACCGGCTGAGTCGTCACGATCGGTCGCGCGACCGGAGCCGCTGGTGCATCAGGAGGTAGCCGCTCGTCCAGATAGTCTGCCAGCGCTGTGATTGATGACAGTTCGTCGAGCAACTGGCCGAAAGTGATTTTTATGCCGAACTCTTTGCGCAACGCTTGTCCGGCCTGGGTCAAAAACAATGAATCGAATCCGAGATCGAAGAAGAAGGAAGCCGGGTCCGCGTTCCGCAGATCTTGGCCGGAAAGTTTTGTAAAGAGACTTTTGAGCTGGGCGATCAACCTCGTTTTTCTTGCTTCGGGATGATCTGGAATTGATGTCGAAGGGGAGGCTATGGCGGAGGCGAATGGCGGCGTTGTCGGCGCCGACGGCGATGTACCCGTGGTTAGGCTGATACCTCTCTCGACCCCGTTCGCGTCGGGGTCATCCGCGACAGGCGAATGAGCCGTAGAGGGAAGCTCCCCGACGAAATGAGATCCGTTGGAATCCGTTTGAGTCGGTTCTATCCAATGTCGCTTCCGCTCAAAGACATACCCTGGAAGCCTGACGCGGGTTGGGGACTCTTTGAGCCGCGAATAGAACGCGGACCAATCGATCCCTTCTCCATCCAGCCATCTCTGGGCCAACGAACCAAAAGTGTCTTTCTGTCTGATCTCCGCTGCGGGTCTAGGTTTCGCCTGCCGCGAAAGCACCCTGGCAACGTCTCGCTTTTGCAACAGCGTAACGGCATCATTGATATCGCGGGCAAAGGTGATTCGACGGTGCTCGAAACTGTGGCGACCAACGAGCAGCGTATATGCGACGTCCGACAGCTCGAGTTCCGGGTGCGCCTTTAAATGGTCGATCAGCTGATCTGTAGCTTTTTCCAACAATTGCCGGCTTCGTGCCGACACGGCCAACAAATGCACCAATCGATCAGGCGCCGGAGCTGTGGCTTTGGCAGGTGCTTCTTCCAGAATGACGTGTGCATTCGTGCCACCAACCCCGAACGAACTGACTCCGGCCCGGTGCGGGGCGCCGCTAGCAGGCCATTCCATCAGTTTGGAAGCCACGAAAAACGGGCTACTCTCGATACTGAGTCCTGGATTGGGCCTTTGAAAATGGAGTGTCGGCGGGATCTTGCCATGTTTCAGCGCAAGCGTCGTCTTGATCAGTCCTGCCACGCCCGATGCTGCTTCAAGATGGCCAATGTTAGATTTTACCGATCCTACCGCGCAGAAGTTACTTTTCTCGGAACTAACTCTAAAAGCCTGCGTCAAAGCTGCCAATTCGATCGGATCTCCTATCGGCGTGGCTGTTCCGTGCGCTTCCACATAACCGATTGTATCAGCGGAAACGCAGGCCATCGCCTGAGCAGCAGCAATGACTTCTGCTTGCCCGCTCACACTTGGAGCAAAATACCCTGCCTTGGAGGCTCCATCATTGTTCAGCGCGAAACCTTTTACGACAGCGTAAATGGAATCTCGGTCGGCTATCGCATCTTCCAATCGTTTGAGAACAACAATCCCTACGCCGTCACCGAAAACGGTGCCATTCGCCTTTTCATCAAAAGGCCGGCAATGTCCATCGTCGGATACAATTCCTCCCGGTTCAAAAAAGTAGCCGCGCCGCTGAGGGAACGAGATAGATATCCCTCCCGCCAGCGCCATGTCGCACTGATAGGTCAGCAAGCTTTGGCAAGCTTGGATAACGGCGACCAATGACGTCGAACACGCACATTGAATGGTCATTGCGGGACCGCGCAGGTTCAATTTGTACGCGACCCGAGTTGTTAAGAAATCTTTGTCGTTACCAAGGAGCGTTGGCAACTCGCCGGTCTGATAGTTTCGAGTCAATTGCCTGGCGATCCGAGGATCACTGCAAACATTCTCTAACAAATAAGTATTGAGACTAAGGCCCGCATACGCGCCGATCATCCCAGAGTATTTCGCAGGGTCGTATCCTGCGTCTTCTAAGGCATGCCAAGCGGTTTCCAAAAAGACCCGGTGCTGGGGATCCATCAACTCGGCTTCGCGCGGCGTGATACCGAAAAATTCCGAATCGAAAAACTCTACCTCTGAAACTGTCGCACGAGCTTTGACGTAAGCTGGATTCTGCAGGGTTTCACGGCCGATTCCGGTTCTGACCAATTCTTCATCGCGAAAGGTCGTGATAGATTCCACTCCATCGCAGAGGTTTCTCCAAAATGTGTCTATCGTTGGAGCTCCCGGGAAGCGTCCCGCGATTCCAACGATCGCAATCCCGTGGGCGCTCATTGAATTATCTTCCTTCTTTCGGCGTACGCCTCCTTTTGCCTCGAAGCGCGCTCCGAAATTGCTCGCGACAAATTTGCTCTGTCCTGGGAGGTAAGAAATTTTGCCAGCGCCCGCACGGTGGTGTACTCGAACAGTAGCGGGACGGTAACTTTTTCCCCGAACAGTGAGCTGAGCCGGATCTGCAGCTGAGTAATGTTTAGTGAGTCGCCACCGGCGTCGAAAAAGTTTTGCTCAACGTTAACTTCTGGTAAATGAAGGACGTCGCACCAAATCGAGGCGATTGTCTTCTCGGCTTCTGAACTTGGCATTGAATCAGCGGATACGCCTAGGACCTTACCTCTGGTGCGGCAGAGAGCGTCGCGGTCAAGTTTCCCATTTGAGGTAAGCGGAAAACAGTCTACTAAAACGAATGATGCCGGAATCATGTAGTCCGGCAAATGCTCTGAAAGGTAAGCCCGCAAGTCAGCCAGCTGACCTGCTGTGTGCGAAACGATAAAGGCGATCAATCGCTTCGCTCCGGAATCATCGGTCTTAGCCAGGACGGCACTTTCTCGAACCGCTTGATGACGGTTCAAAACAGTTTCGATTTCGCCTAACTCCACTCTGAAACCACGGATCTTCACTTGTTGATCGATGCGCCCCAGGTACTCGATGTTGCCGTCGGGTAAAAAACGAGCCAGGTCGCCTGTCTTGTAGAGGCGCTTCCCGGTTTCGAACGGGTTTGCAATAAAGCGCTCTCGCGTGAGTTCTGGACGATCGAGATAACCGCGTGCCAGACCCGGCCCTCCAACAAACATTTCCCCCGGAATCCCGATTGGAACCGGCCGCAGAGAATTGTCCAGGATATATAACGTTAGATCCGGAATCCGTATTCCGATGTTGCTTCCTGTCGATCGCCGGAAATTCTCTTCGGTTAGCTGAAAGTAAGTAACGTGTACCGTGGTTTCGGTAATTCCGTACATGTTGACCAGGCGAGGGGAATCGAACTGGTGTCGGGCAAACCAGGAGGAAAGAGTTGCAAACTCGAGTGCCTCTCCGCCAAAGATCACGTATCGAAGTGGAAGAGGTTTACCAGCAGCTTCATCAGCTGCCATGAGTTGCCGAAAGGCGGAAGGCGTCTGGTTCAGAACAGTCACTTGCTGATCCTGCATCAACTCGAGGAAATCAGCCGGGCTGCGGCTTATCGAGTGCGGGACGATAACCAGCTTACCTCCATGCAGCAGCGCTCCCCATATTTCCCAAACTGAGAAATCAAAACCATAAGAATGGAACAGCGTCCAAACGTCGTCTGATCTGAAGTCAAACCATTCACGCGTTGCGCTAAAAAGCCGGACGACGTTCGAATGACTGACCAGCGCCCCTTTAGGCTGTCCAGTTGAGCCTGAAGTATAGATTACATAAGCCAAGTCATCAGGCCGAACGTTCGCCAAAGGTGCGGCCTCTTCGGCTGTATCAATTGCCGCGCGATCAGAGTCGAGGCATATGAACTTTACATTTTGGGCTCGGAGTTTTGTTACCTGAGGTGCTTCACCGACCACGAATTCGATTTCGCTATCGGTCATCATGAACTCTAATCGCTCGGCCGGATACCCTGGATCCAACGGAACATAGGCGCCGCCGGATTTCAGAATGCCGAGTAGACCAATAATCGTGTTGAAACTACGGTCGACACAAAGACCGACCAGCGCTCCCGGCTGAACACCAGAGGCTATTAGATAGTTGGCCAGGCCATCGGCTTCCCGGTTGAGCTCCTGGTAGGTGAGAAAATCGTGATCGAGACTTAACGCGACCGCATTCGGTGAAATCTCTGCCTGCTCTTCGAATAGCTGATGAAGACACTTGTTGCTCGCAGGCAATTGTTTCGGGCTGTTCCAGTCTACCAACAGCGTCTGTCGCTCTGCTTCTGGTAGCAGGGTTAACTCAGAGAGAGCTAGCTCGGGAGTCTCACGAACATTCTCAAACAACGTACCTAGATGCTTGAGGATGCGCCGGATAGTTGGGTCCCTGAAAAGGTGTGCGTCGAAGTCAACCGAAACAGTCACGTCGACTGGACCTGCTTCAAAAATAAAAACCAGGTCGAAGTGTTTGTTGTGCGGTGGACAGTTCGCCAATGCGTGCCCGATGTGAGCTGACTTTGCTTTAGAAGAATAGGCGTACCCAATTTGTAATGATTGAATCACCGAATCCGGGGCCGGTTCATGTGCAGCCGCGCTCTCGAACGACTCGCGAACACGTTTAAACGCGGCGCGAAAGTCTGCCGACAGATCGAGATGTGTCCTTATTGGCAGCGGTTGTTCTCTCGGGTCATGAAGAGACACGCTTCGCATCCCGAACGATCCAACCGCGACATCGCCTTGCTGGGAGTACCTTGCTAATAAGACTTTCAGTGCTGTCAGACAGATCAAGGGCAGCTGACTCGTTCCAGCTATTTGATTTATTGGCAAAAACTGCCCGCCGAGAATTATCAATCGATCTCGAGATCTTCGTATATCACGAAAGCCTGAATCGAGAATTAAATTGCCAAGGTCGTGGCCGGACCGCCTCTGGGGTGCGCTGGAATAGTGTTGGCCAGCGGAATCGGTTGGTAACGCTAGACGAGGCAGATTTGCCAAATAATCTGTCCAGAAAGACAGATGTTCGCCGGAGCTAGCAGAATCCTGGCCAGCGAATCGTCCATCATGTCCGATCGTTCGACCGTTTAACATAGCTGTCAGCCTGCCATCCGCACTAACAAATCGACCTGCCGCATTGCGGATTTAGATGCGTGCAGAAACGCGATCTGCAGTGGAACCGCGAAATTTATTGTTAATAGTGCTTTTGTATTAATTATTGACTAACTGCCGCTTTCTTCTCCCGTCCGACGCTGTTCACCATCAGCACATAGCGAATGCCCTCGCTCCTATTCTCGGAGTAGTAGTGAAGCGTGTAACCGGCCCGCTGAAAGAGTTGGCGATAGTTATGAGAAAAACTCAGCTCATAACCGTACGGCTCAGAATCCGGGTTCTTGTCGAAATCGTGACCAATGCCCACTGTCTCCGCGATGGCAAAAGTCGCGGGAGCTGCCTGGTTTTTGATCCAGCCGAGTAGCGACTCTAATTGTGGTTGGGTGAGGTATTCCAGGACTCCACCATAAGAGAAATAAAACCAGCCCGGATCGGCGTTTTGGGTTATCCAAGCAGTCGCTTCCGCGCAAACGAATTCCAATTGTGAATTAGCGTACCGCGTTCGGTTGATTGCAGTCTGTGCGTCGCTGAGATCTATTCCGATGTAACGTTCCGGGCCGTAAAGGAGCTCAGCCAAATACTGTAGCGCTCGGCCGTTGCCGGAACCGATCTCGCAGACTGTCGAGACGGGATGTACTCGAATCACGCGTTCGATCTCTTCAATCAGTTTGGCGTTCGGGCCGGTCAGCCAATATTCGAAGCTCTGCTCGATTTCGGCATGCAGGGCGACAATCTCTGGAGCCTTCCAGAACTGTTCATGAAAATGATTGAGCTCGCTCATTCGACCGCTCTTCAAACGGTCGTCCACCAGATAAGCCATTGTCAGCCGATCTCTCAGACTGTTGGACAACGGGCGTTCGCCCTTAGCCAAAGCCGAGCAAGCGCGCGGCAAAAGCGAGGAAAGAATCCAACCGGCTTTGACCGCGATCCAGCGCTTCAGCGGGTGGCTAGGAAGTGCGAGCGGATATCGAGGTTTTCCACCGAGGCTTTGGTGGTTGGTTGCGGCGGTCGTAGTAGTCATCGTTTGTTCCCTTAGCCTTGTCAGGGCTTTTCAACCGTTTGATCGGTTGAATGCGCGGGAGCACGACTACGATTTGACGAATTTGTAACAAAGGTAACTAATGCTGTTGGGTGAAAAGCTCGATCGGCATAAATACATCAGAAGTTCAAGGATTTGATAGAAACACCAGCAAATTGGCTGCGCGTGGCAACTGAGGCTGGGGGATGAGGGCTGAGCCTTTAGCGGCCAATCAACTCGTTTACTTCGTCGTAAGGGATGACGAATTTGGAGAGTTGATCGTATGTGCCGGGTCCGATCAACTCTTGTGCGATCGTTCGGAGAAGGCCGAGAGCTGCTCGATGCGGGCTGGAACCCAAACTGATTCTCCGTACACCAGCGCGAGCGAGGTCACCAACGGAAGGCGACCCAGGACCAGCCAGAATATTTATAGGTCCGGGTGTGGCACGCAGGAGTTCTTTGATGACTTCGATATCCCGCAATCCCGGTACGAAAATACAATCCCCTCCGGCCTGACGATAAGCGCGGGCTCGTTCGACAGCGATTGAGAATCGGTCCTGATCTTTCACTGTGTCCAAAAGGTAGGCGTCCGTTCGAGCATTGATGACCACAGGGACGTCCAGGCTCGAAGCAACCTCTCGTATTGTTCCAATTCTTTCCGCCTGAGCCGTCATATCTAATAGACAGCGGTTGGTATGATCGGCATCTTCGATGTTCAGACCGACAGCGCCGATCGCGATCATTTCTGTGACCAGCGTATGAACGTCGCCGAGATCGTACCCTGCCTCCAAATCAGCTGTTACCGGCAATTGCACAGCGCGGACGATACGCCCAACCCATTCCAGCATTTCGTTAGCCGCGATGTTTTCTCCATCGGGATATCCAAGGAGATTGGCGATTCCGGCGCTTGTCGTAGCGAGCGCCTTGAATCCGACTTGTTCAACAATTCGCGCACTGGCGACATCCCAGACGTTGGCGAGCAGGAGCGGCCCAGGACCATCGTGAAGTTCTCTAAGCCATTGAGCTTTGGCTTTGGCGGCGACAGCGTTCATACCTATCGATAGTCCTTCGACTCAACGCCGGCAACGCCGACATCCCCGACAAGGAAACGCCGAAATCGCCGGGAACGGCGCGAACACCGGGACTGAAGGAATGCGATGCGCGGTGTCAACGTTTGATTACGACGCTCCAGTGCTGTAGGGCGGCAGGCCCTGCCGCCAACACCCGTCGTGTGCAATCTGCCGCTGTCGACGGTGTCGGCGATGACGGCGCTGTCGGCGTTCAGCCCTGGTGAGAGCGTTGGTCGAGTGTCGAACGGACTTGATCGAGCAGTCGCTGTCGACTGTACGGCTTCGCGATAAATCCAGCCAGACCATTTGCCAGCATCGGGGTCAGCCGCGGGTGTTCTGCATACCCGCTACTGAGTAGGACGGCGACATTCGGGTCGCGCTGTTTAAGTTGATAAAAGATGGCTTCGCCGTCCCGGCCAGGGATTATAAAATCTAGAATCACTAGCCCGACATGTCTGCCGACCTTATCGAAAACCTCAAGGGCCTGGGTCCCATCGTACGCGGTAATCACCTTGTACCCTTGCTCGCACAGTATCATTTGCGCGAGCAAACAAACGTTCGGTTCATCGTCGACAATCAAAATCAGCTCTCGATCTCCCGCTATGTTAGCGATTTCCAGGTGAAACTTATTGGCCAGCACCCCGAGCTGTCGGGCGTCGGGCGCGACTGAAGCAGGCGAGGATCCTCCTTGAAAAAGCTTCGACATCAGAATTCGAAAGTTGAACGCGAATCGATCAATTTGAACGATTGGGATCGTCCTTGGCGCAAACCCACCAAACACAACCTAGCAAGGCGGAGCCGAGAAATAAGAACATTCCCAAAGTCAGCATGCCTTGGTGATGCCGGATTATCGATTCAGAGTCAAAAGGAAATTGCAATCTAGCGCTAGAAAAGTGCGTTTGCGCTTTTAGCGCGGGTAAAGCTTCTCGCCGCAACTATAACTGTAGAGCGGCAGGCCCTGCCGCCGTCACCCTTGGATCACTTTGGGCATCGGCGGCAGGGGCCTGCCGCCCTACAGCGCCGTGATCAAATTTTGACGCCAAAAAAATCTAGAAGTACTTGGCGATAAACGTCTTGCTTAAAGCGCGGCAGCCACTCGATCTCGAATTCCTCAGGACGAATCCAGCGGATCTGCCGAAACTCTGGACTCTTGGTGGCGGCGTCGACTTGCGACTCAGAAGCCAGCAGATCGACGAGAAAGTAGGTCTGCTCCTGACCGTGATAACCCTCTTTGGTCCGGCCTTCATCGAACAGATAACGATAAGGTCCTTTGCAATCGACGATCCGGAAGTCACCCGGTCCGAGCGACACCTCCTCTTGCAATTCACGGACCAGCGCCTGGGCAATTGGTTCGGATTTCTTGACGCCTCCTTGCGGAAACTGCCAACCGCCAGGGATGTTAAATCGTTCTCCAATCAAAATGCGTCCATCCTTTCTTCGAATGATAGCTGCAACGTTCGGCCGATATCTCGGGGACTGCATAGCTGTGGTGGTTCTTTGTCGATGGGTTAAATCAGTCAAGCATGGCCAGTCACGTGCAACGCTGGTCCCAGCCAGTGCGCTAATGGTGCAGCATGTCGAGCAAGGATTTCACGGCATCTTTTGGGTTGGCTTTGAACTCCTTTTCAATCTTGTCTCGAACCGCATCTCGCAAGCGTTTGGATAGATCTTCTTTCGGATCCGTTGGCGACCCGGTCAATCTCATAGTCGTCCAACGAAGCCCATCTCGATCTTCGGTAAACACTTTTTCCTGGGCGCCGGGTATCCAGTCGAGCATCTTCGGCGCGACACCTATCTGGAACGTTCCATCCAGGTGCTCGGCATTCGCCGTTCCGTCGCCCTGGATTTGAATTTGGTCCTGATAACGCGCAACCAGGTTCGAAAACTGCAGCTGCCGGGCCTGGTATTGGAGATCGGCTTGCACCGAATCGAGGTTCAGCTCACCTAAGCTGGCGATTTTGATCACGTTGCGGAGCTTGCCGAGAAAGTTCGCCAGGTCGAGTTTGGCATCCTTGATTTCGACTGATCCAGCGATGCGCCCCTGTTCCAGATGATCAATGTTCCCGGTATAAGTCAGATGCCCCGAGGCCGTCCCGTCCAGCCGCCACTCCTTGGGCACTAGTTGTTGGGTATTAAGGTCAGAGAAATCAGCTGTCATCTCCGCCGTTGTGAGGTTGCTGATGTGGCCGGCAAGATGAATATCACCGCCGCCCGCCACACGCGCTCTCGCTTCATGGATTGTAATCAGCTTTTCGGCAACGGCGCCACGGACCTGTTGAACCTCGAGAACGGGTAAGCTTCCATGTTCAACGGTCCCGCCAACGGTCTCCACATTCCATTGATCAGGCGCCGCACGGCTGATGCTGACTCTCACGCCGGTGAATTGACCGTTAACGCCATGTCCCGTCGTCCAATGCAAGTCCACCTTTGCAACGTTGATTTGTGCAACAACCAATTCCGACGGTAAAAATCTGGAGAGCTTGAGCTTCGGCTCCCGTTTCGGTTGGGCTACTTTTTCCTCTTCTGCGGCACGTTTTCCCAACACGACGTCAACCGTGTCGGCTGCGCACTGATCGATAACCCAGCGGCCGCGCAACAGCTGCCACCAGTCAAGGTGAGCCGAGATCTTCGTCACGGTGAGCGACCGCAGATTGCTGCTGCCTTTCGCGGTAAACTCGCTAGAACGAAACCAGGACCCTTCCCACGACAAGGGGGCGAGCTGACCGTCGGCGTGAAGCGATCGACCTACCTTCTTGCTCAGCCAGCTTCGAAAAAGGTCAGAGCGCACGAGCCCATGCAATCCGAACCAGGCGGAAACGCAGGCAACGACGAAAATGACACCGCCAATTAGAGGAAATCTAAATCGCTTCACCGAGTACTAGCTTGGCCTAAAGGGCCAGAGGTGCAAAAGAGAGTTTGCGTTTTCTGCGGGCTCGGAGCGCAATCTGGTGTATAGCGAAGGCACCGGCGCAGACGCCAGGCAGGGCGAAGAGATGCCAATAAGCCAGGGGAGGGGGCAAAGGCGGAGCCACGTTCAATACTGTTTCAACTGCGCTAGCTTCCGAAGCGCGGCGCAAATCAATCTTCAATTTCCAATTACCACTATGAGGTATCTGCACAACTGCACCGTATAACAGACGGTTTTCTCCGTGATTCAGCCGCGCGGGAATACCGGAAAGACCGGGACTCGCAGAAACAGAACAGCAAGGTGGCATCCATGATTTCTCCCCATTCGCCTCCAGCGGAATCAGGTCGAAAGCCACAGCCGCGTCCATAATCGGTGCCAAGTCTTTGCGATTTTGAATGAGGACGGTGATATCGACTGGCCCGGCAGCCAGGATCGGCGGCTGAGTGAAAACGGTGACATGGAATGAGCCGGTGTCGGTTTGAAGCCGAATTGCTCCTCCATCTGCAAAAGCTGTCTCGGCGACCAGAACCAGCAGAACGAAGGCTCTGGTCAAGTTCAGGGCCGGGCGCATCATGACATCAACATTCCTCGCATATCCATCGGTTGAAAAATGATCCAGACCGCCACCAGAAAATAAATCAGTCCAACCAGCAACCATGGGGCGCATACGGCGAATGGTCGATCGGGAGCAAGTCGGGTCGCTACTTTCCAGGCCGCGTACCAGGAGAGTACTAGTCCCGCGTCGAGTAAAAGGATCTGCAAATCGAGAAGCTGGGGAAGCGCCAAGGAGGCGACTGCCCAGGAGGGCTGGCCCGTGTGAAATAAGTCGGCCATGAGCCTTTGAACCACCGGAATTGGAGTATGTGATGCAGTAAATAAATGAAACAACAGATGGGCGAGCCACATTCCGAACCCCAAGGGCACCAAAGTCATGGAAAAATCTGAAAAGGTCTGAATGAAAGACCGCTTGGCGAGAAGACGACTGACGTTTGCGGACACCGCAACTAATCCTCCGGGAACAACCAACATTCCTAGCAGGAGAAAAACTGCGATGACAACCGGGCGCGGAAGACCAAGCGAACGCATAAACCAATCAAACGCCTCAGCGACAGGGCTTACCATTGCCGCGGCATTTGTCAGCGCGCCGAAGACCAAGAGAATGACAAGTACAGCGATATCGGTACGACTCGCGAAACGCCCGATCGATGAACGAAGGGAGCCGTTCCAGAGGTTTGCTCCTGGCTGCACGGCCAAAAGGCCAACGTTGTCGTGTGGACAGGCGTGAACGCAGTCCATACAAAAAGTGCAATCGAGATTGCCCGCTTTTTTCGGCTGAAAGAGCTTGAGCTCGCATCCGGGTTGTTCATTGCGGCCTCGAATGCAATCAAAAGTGCGGCAGCGCGAGCAGACATCCGGCGTTCGGACCTTTACTTCAAATGGCGAAGCCAGTGATTGCACGAAGTGAAACTGCCCGATGGGGCACACATATTTGCAAAAGCTGCCCGCGTGAAAAAAGCCATCGACGAAAAACGCCGCAGCAAAATACCCGATAACGATCCAGGCGGTCAGCCATGGGCTATTCCATAAGCTGAATGCTTCGTATGCCCAAAGGTAGAGAACTACCAAAACGGCAGAAAACCATTTCGTTCGCAAATAGCGCGGCCAAGTCCGTTTGTGGGGAAACAACCGTCTGCCAAGGTCCCGTACAAACGTAAAAGGACAAACCATGCAGAAGAAGTTGCCGGCCACCAGTAAAGCAATCACGGTGAATCCGCGCCAATGGGTCCATGGCAAGACGCCTGCCAGATTCATTGCGGCGGTTTGAGGCCCGAAAAACCCATCAAGCACAATCGCAGCCGCAAGTAGCAGCATCACGATCTGCATTCCGCGGCGGAACGTTTTTGCCCGAAGCAGCGCGCCCAGAAAAGCAATTTTAAAAAGGTCGAACTGAGCATTCGGAGCGGGCGCGCGCCAACCGACCTTGCGTAGAAACCGAAGAATGTCGCTCTCCTGAGCCGGCACGGGCGTCGCAAGATTCGAAGACATTCGTTTGCGCATCGTCGGCGACAACAGCTGAACCGCTATGGCAGCCGCTGGAACAAGAAATACCATTGAACCGGGCACCCACATGATTGTTCCCGCCAGAACCTGGTCGTCCAGAGGCTTGATCCCCCAGAGGCGAGGCGCGAGCTGATAGGTAGGGTAGAGGACTTGATCGTAGAAGCAGAGAAACGCGGCAAGCGCAGTGTTCTGGATGTCCGCGAGCAGCAGATACGGAATCATTGTCCAGCGCGGCCATACGGGTCGGCTTGGCCAAGGTTGAATCAGGTGCCACCAGAACAATAGGCCGGTGCAAAGAAACGATAGATGTTCGACGTTGTGCCAGTTTTGCGAGCTGAGCGCCAAATCGTAAAAGAAAGGCAAATGCCAGCCCACGTTCGAACTGACGAATGCTATCCATGCAAAGATCGGGTGCGAGACCAGCTTAATTAGCCGTTGAAGCGGCGGCCAAGCGAGAAGGGGACCGACAACATCTCTAATCAGCCAGCGAGGAGAACCTAGCAGTAACGGAAGATAAGGTGCTCCGGAAAGAAGCAGCGGCGGAGCGATCATCATCAGTAACAGGTGCTGAATCATGTGCACCTGGAGAAGCAGATTTGCGAAGGCATCGAGCGGCGACGCCAGCGCTAAAAAGACGACTGCCAGGCCTCCGGCGAATGCGAGCAGGCGCCAAAGCGGGAATCGGTTTGGGACGCGAAATTGCAACCGGAACCACCCACGAAGATAAAAGACGAAAAACAGTAACAGGCCAACGACCGGCACGATGGGCGCTGACCAGGAACTGATGATCGCATCGGCCGGATCCATAAGCTTAGTTCCCGGTTTCTGGTTTCGCGTTTCGCGTTCCGGGATTCCCGCAGGTCGCGTTCAGCATCCGTACAATTGTCCTCGAGAGATCGCAACCTGGAACCCGAAAGTCGGAACTCGGAACCCGGAACCCGAAGCCCTCACTTCCCATGTACTAGCGTAGTGTCCTGTGCTGGAGCTGCTCCAGGAGGTCTAAGTGAGACCAGATAGGCGGTAAGGGCTTTGACTTCAGGAGGAGTAAGATTCTTTCCATAGGACGGCATATTGCCGCCTCCTTGAATTACTTGCCGGATCAGCTGCGGCTCGGTCATTCGCGTTCCAACCTGGGTGAGATCGGGGCCACGCGTTCCACCTCCACCACCCACGGCGTGGCAGTTTCTGCACTGTTTGTTTTGGAAGACAACTGCGCCTTGCAGCTCGAGAGGGGTGCGTCCCTTGATAAATTGCGATTTGGTCGCCTGGCTGCTCCAAGCCTCCATATGAGGAGACCAAGGTCCTGTCATACCGGCATAGGTAAGTAGCCCTAGACCAAGGTAGCTTGTCACTACCGTTAGAATGGCGACCGGACGGCGACTCCAATGCTTTTCACCTTCGTTGGAAATGAATGGCAAAGCGAACAGGAGGATCATTGCTATCGTTGGAGCAACTAAGAAAAGGGCAACCTCGGAGCCGTTGGGCACCAGAGCTACCGCCGCAAAAATCCAAAGGAATGGATAATCCGGTCTTGGTTCAGAAACCACCTGAGTTGGATCGGCCGGAATCCCAGGCCCTTGCGGCCCAACGAAGATAGCGAGGCCCAGAATCACCAAGAGAACAACGCCGCTGGCGACTATATCCTTGCCTATCCCATGCGGAGCGAACGGGATGCCTTCTTTTTTGAGAATCTCGTTGTACTCGGTGTCGTAAGTCTTTCGGTTTACTTGTACACCAGGCTTCGGATACTCATTGATTCCCTTCATCAAGACGAGCCGCAGATGAAGAGCTACCAAGGCGAGAACGCTGCCGGGCAGGACGAAAACATGAAGTGCGAAGAATCTCGACAGCGTTTCGCTGCCGATAATAGGGCCGCCAAGCAACAGATCAACCAGTTGAGCGCCGATGAACGGAACTCTGCCAAAAATCGCTGCGCCGATCCCGATGCCCCAATACGCGTCTGTGTCGAATCGCATCACCTGCCCGGTGAACGCCAATCCAAGTGTAAGTAGCATGAGGACGACCCCAGAAATCCAGGTCAATTCACGCGGATACTTATAGGCGCCCCACAGAAAGACCTGTGTCATGTGGAAGAACATGACAACCACCATGCAATTCGAGCCCCAGTAATGGACAGCGCGCAGGAACCATCCCAGCTGGACTTGGTAGTTAAGATAGTCGAGTGACTGGTAGGCTTGATTTGGCGAAGGGATGTAAACGAGAGCAAGCAGGATTCCGGTCAGGATCTGAATCACAAAACAGAGCAGCGTCATGCTGCCGAATGTGTAAAACCAGCTAGCACTGCTTTTCGGAATCGGATGGCCGGCACTAGTCTCCCAGATCTTTACGATATGAAGGCGACGCTCAAACCAGAGAGCTAGGTTGGTTAGGGCGTCGACGACAGGTTTGAACTTAGCGTTCATCGCAATGAGATCCTCAGGATGGTCGAGCCAAGTTTGGTAGAACGCCCGCTTTGATCTTCAATTCGCCGTTCTCTAACTTGTGTTCATAAACATAGAGATCGCGAGGAGGCGGCCCCGCCGCGCGAGTACCGTCTGAGTAAAAGGCGCCGCCGTGACACGGACACAAAAAAAGCTGCGATTCCTCGAACCATCTCACCGGACATCCAAGGTGGGTGCAATTGGCCGCAAAGACCTGGAACGTATCTTCCTCAGAATGGCGTACCCAACACGTTAGAATCGCGGTGTCGCCATCCGCGGGCTTCCGGTACGGATTGGTGTAGACAGCTCGTCGAGTAGTCCCACGCGGAAATTTCGCAGCGGGTCCCAAAGAAAACCAAGTCGGCGGAGGCGTTTGGATGATTGAAGATAAAATGAATCCGATCAGCGGTATCCCGATCAGGAATGCTGCAACGGTGTTCAGCAGCACTCCTACCTGCAGCAAAAAGTCGCGTCTGGTTGAATACTTCTTGGCCTCTGGACTTAACGGCGGGTGGTCGGAATTCATAGCACTTTAGTTGGATTCAGCTGTCGCGGGCTTTGCCTCTTCGCTGGATGACGGGCGGTGTGATGCGAGCCATCCGACGACATCGGCGATCTGCTCAGCGGTGAGAGGCTTTCCCGGCACAAGTCCCTGGTAGTTCGGCATTCCTAGTTCTGGCCGGCCAGCAATAATCACGCTGCGTAAATATTGGTCACTAGTCAAACTCAGGTAGGACGGATCCACCACTGAACCAGCCTTCCCGCCTGTTCCCTCTTTTCCATGGCAATCAGCACAGCTTTCAGCGTAAACCGCGGCGCCACTGTGTGCGTCGCCGGCAGGGGCGCTGTAGGGTGGGAGCCCAGTTTGATTGTTTCCTTTGGACCATTCGTAAATACCTTGCACCAGCACATCGATTTGCTCATCGGTCAGATCTCCACCAACCGCTTGGCCAAAGCCCGGCATAGTTGTACCAGGGACGCCGGTCGCGATGATCTTCCGCATTGTTTCCTTCGGAATAACCTGGAGATACAACGGGTCATGCATTGAGATTGAAGCGCTGATAGTTTCCCCGTTGCTGTGGCACCCTAAACAGTTCGTCGCGTACAGATCAGCAAAGTTCTTGTTGGCTTCAGGGGGTCGCCATCGGTCTTTTTCCTTCGGTTTGCCCGGCAATTGGTCGCATCCGGCAAGAGCGAAAACGAGCAAACAGGACGCCAAAAACGCGGGAATTCCTTCCTGGATGGGATGCGTGCTGTAGGGCGGCAGGCCCTGCCGCCAAAACCCAGGGTGACGAATACGCCGCCTGGTTTCGCGGGAGGAATGGTCGGCCTTGGATGTTGGCGGCAGGGCATGCCGCCCTACAGCGTTCAGAATGCTATTCATTTCTCATCACCGTGGATTCCGTGCACGCCCAAACGATCTGCTATCGACCAGCTCTGCATCGTCTCGACCTTTTGTGATTTGAAAACGACGTATCCACCTACCAAACCGAAAGAGATTTGGCAGAGCACAAACCACGGCCAATCAACTCGCGCAGCCAGCGCCGGGTTAATCAGCTGAAACGCTGGATAAATTACTGCGGTCCACATTAGCGGAGTCAGGATTCCACCAAACAACCATTCAAACCGCGCCGGAAGCATCGGTAGCAGCACCGTGTAGAGAAGCCCAACCATGATCGAGAAAGCGCCGTGTGCGAGCACCGCGACGAAGAGGCCTTGGGCATCGAACTGGCGCAAGGTAGCCAAGCTTGCCTCTGCCAGTCGCGGAATCCCCGATGCAGCCATCAGATTGATCGGGTACCAGATACTGTGTTGCATGACTAACCCATAAAGCATAGCCATCACCGCCATCGCAATGCCGCCAGCAATCCCGCCGATAACCCCGGCTGAATTGCGGTGGACTTCCATCGGAATCCGAACACGGTGGCTTTGTTGTCCATAGTGAAGGTGGCTGATTCGGCGAGGCGAAATCTTGATGGGCGCCGGCCGGCGGTCCGCTTCCACCAGCGGCACAAGAGCGTGCTTTGGTACCGGAAAAACATCCAAAAACCATCCAACGGCGCCGACCAAGCCAATCAACAGGCCGGCCAGGCTGACAATCAATGTAAGAACGAGTCCTGCGAGCAATAGCGTTACTCCGAACGCAGTGACTATCGGCCAAGGCGTTGGAATGGGCAGTTCTACGCCCTCTCCATGTTCATGTTCGTTCGTGCTCATGACTCAAGATTTTGCGCTAATAACGTAGACCACCGTGAAAACCACAATCCATACTGCATCGACGAAGTGCCAGTACCAGGAAATCATCATGATGTGCTCATGATGAAAATGCCGGATGCGCCCGGTAAGATTCATCACCAGGATCAAACTGATAAGGATCAATCCTACAACCACGAGACTGGCGTGGAGTCCAACCAGCGAAAAGTAAGTCGACCCGAAAAGGTTGCTGATAATGGTTAAGCCTAAATGGATCAGTTTGTTCCATTCGACAGCGGTGTAGATAAGAAAGCCTAATCCCAGGGCGAAAGTGATAAACCACCAAAGATTAAATCCGGCCTGCCGATCCTTTTTCAGCCTGTGTTCAGCGACCACAATCGTGCCGCTGCTCGATAAGAGAAGAACAGTACCGAGAATCGGCAGCTCCAACACTTCGTGTGGGTACGGCCCCGAAACGCTCTTTCCTATATAGAATAAGTAGGCCACAACAAATATAGCAAAGAGCGCCGACTCGGTCATAATCACGCAAATCATCCCGACTACCCGAGGCGAGGGGAGTTTCCATTCTGTATCAGCAGTTGCTGTCAGTTCTGCGCTCATGCGATTTTACTCAAACTTCCAATCCGGGTCTTCCGGATGTTTCAAATCCCAAAGCGGGCGCCGGCTCGTGACCGTGGGGATTTTGTCGTAATTGTAATCCGGCGGCGGCGACGTGGTGACCCATTCCAGGGTCCATGCGTCCCACGGATCGTCGCCGGCAATCTTCCCTTTGCGTGCGGACCAGAAAAGATTGATGACGAAAAACGCTATACCGATTCCTTGGACAAATGCGCCAATGGTCGAAAGCAGATTCCAAATCTCCCAGCCGCGGCCCGGGTGATAAGTATAGATGCGGCGGGGCATGCCCAGGATTCCGGCAAAGTGCTGCGGATCAAAAGTCAGATGGAAACCGATGGTGAAGAACCAGAAATGGAGGAGCCCCAATCGTTTGTCTAACATCCGCCCGAAGGCCTTTGGATACCAGAAATAGAAGAACGCAAAGACGGCGAACAGGATTCCTCCAACAATCACATAATGAAAATGTGCGATAACAAAATAGGAATCGTTTAATTGCCAATCAAACGGCGCGATTCCAAGCATCACGCCAGTCAACCCGGCGATCAGGAATTGAAATAGGAAGGCGATACAAAACAGCATCGGCACCTCCAACCGGATCTTCCCGCCGTACATGGTTGCCAGCCAATTGAAGATCTTGATACCGGTCGGGACGGCAATTGCCAGGGTAGCAATAGCGAAGAACGTTTGTCCGAAGGAGTTGAGCCCGACTGTGAACATATGATGAGCCCAAACGCCTGCGCTGATGAATCCGATCAGGACACTGGCCGCAACCATCATCGGGTATCCGAAAATCGGTTTCCGGGAAAAGACGGGAACCACTTCGGACATAACGCCGAAGGCGGGGAGAACGAGAATGTAGACTTCTGGGTGCCCAAAAATCCAGAAGAAATGCTGCCAGAGAATCGCTGATCCGCCAGCCTGCGTGTCAAAGAACTTTGCTCCAAGATAACGCTGGAGAGTCAGCATGATCTGCGCAGCCGAAAGTGGTGGGAGAAAGAGAATGACGAGAAACATCGTTACCATCGTCATCCAGACAAATAACGGCAGTCGATCCAGCGTAAGTCCTTTGCAACGATAGCAGAAAATGGTGACCATGATGTTGATCGCACCGGTGACACTGCCTATCCCGGTGACTAGCAGACTCAGCGACCAATAGTCGACGCTCGGGCCTTGGGAAAATGCTCGAGAAGTTAACGGCGCAATCGCGAACCAGGCTGCGTCCGGTGCGGCGCCCGCGCCGTATAATCCGGGTGCGCCAACGTAGCTGAAGAAAAGCAGGCACCCGCCGAAAAACGTCAGCCAGAATGAGAACGCGTTCAGTCTGGGAAACGCCATATCCCGAGCGCCAATCATCAGAGGAACAAGGTAGTTGGCCATTCCGAAAACTATGGGCATGGCCACCCAGAAAATCATGACGGTGCCATGCATGGTAAACAGGCTGTCGAAGACCTCCGCAGTGACTACCCGTCCGTCGGGAAAGGCTAATTGAGCGCGAATCAGCAGCGCCATCACTCCCGCCAGAACCAGGAAAAAGAGACCAGTGCCAATGTAAAGGAAACCAAGTTTTTTGTGATCAACTGTGTAGACGAGATCTTGTATCCAACCGGTCAACGTACCTTTTTCTTCTCCCGGCCCAGCGACCAGTTCTTTAGAGTCAATCGTTGTGGTTCCGTTAGGCATACGATTTATTTCAATCCTTTCAGATAGGTCAGGATCTGGTCGACCTGTTTGTCATCCAGTCTCATATCAGGCATCAGGCAACCGGGTTTCAAAGTCTGCGGGTTGCGCAACCAGACGCGAAGATTTTCTTCATTATTAGGCGCAACCCCGGAGCCAAGGGTATCGCGTGAGCCAAAATGTGTGAGATCGGGTCCGAAGACGCCGTCGGTCGCTGTGCCACCGATCCGGTGACAGGTGCCGCACGAGTTCGCGACAAAAGCCTTCTTGCCTTCTTCGCCGGCCGGTCGGGCCATCGGAGGCGCTTGTTGCTGGGCGATCCAGGTAAAGAAATCATCCGGCGGATGAACAATGACCCGAATCAGCATGTTGGCGTGCTGCGGGCCGCAAAAGACAGTGCAGTTGCCAACAAACGTCCCCAGCGAAGTGGGTTGGATCCACATCTCGTTCTTTCTATTCGGGACAAGCCATGTCTTTCCGTTGAGCTGTGGTACCCAAAAGCCGTGAACCACGTCAGCGGATTCCAGTGTCATCCGGACAGGCCGCGGTGCGCTGAGGTAACTCACCGGCACATGAATTTCGTTTGCGGTAACGATATTGAATTGCGGATACCGCACCTCCCACCAGAAACGGTGCCCGACGATTGTTATCTGAAGCGCGTCATCCGGAAATTTTGCGTTCTGGACTTCGCCAATGGTTCGCGCAGTCGCGAGAACCAGCATGGTCACGATCAACAATGGCGGGACAGTCCAGGCCAGCTCAATCGCGGCGCTTCCATAGACTTGCGGAGGTTCTTCGCTATCGTCTTCCGGTCCTTTCCGCCGGTAACGCCAGACCGCAAAAACAAGAAGGCCGCCAACGACCACGAAAATTCCGAAGCAGACAAGGAGCGCTAAGGCGGCGGTGCTATGAATCAGCTGCGCTGGTTTGGAAAGCGGATCGAAAATGTTTTGGATATTTCGAACGCCCGGCTCCTGCGCGAAGACAAGCCCGGGACTCAAGAAGAAGAACAAGAACAAGAGGCGCGCAACTGGTCCGCCTGCTCTTTCCACTAGATCCAAACTCTGTTCAGCCGCATTTGACCCTGACTTCATGGATGGGCGGATTGCAGGAATTTTTTCATGTTTCAAAATTCTCGATTCAGGCCACTCGACAGCGCAACCTGAGTCCCAGCCTTGCTACCGCATGATCCAGGTTAGCAAGTGTACTGATCGTGGCAAGCATGCAACGAGGGGGTGAGGCGGAAAATCGTTGAATGCGGCCCCCGAACTGAGTATTCGACAGCTGGTGAAAGAACAATTACTCTTTTGACGCATTCCAAAATGCCCCTGATGCCCGATGATCGAGCACTTAGGCATCGTCTAGGTAGAGCTTATGGCGAAACGCTTGACACCGGCGCAGGATGTTTTTGGCTGACAAGCGTAAATCGAGACTGGAGACAAATATCTGGTTTGAGTTTCA
Organism: bacterium; assembly: GCA_046727495.1. Classification (GTDB taxonomy): domain Bacteria; phylum Verrucomicrobiota; class Verrucomicrobiia; order Chthoniobacterales; family JAFAMB01; genus JBKPBY01. The sequence continues at coordinate 24,371 of JBKPCS010000198.1, forward strand.
AATGAAACCAAGTCCAACCGAGAATGACGACGGGTGGACTAAGAACGAGGAGCGGCTGATCATTGATACGGCTCCAACGTTGATCCATACGGGCCGGCCGGACGGATTTCTAGATTTCTTCAATCAGCGCTGGTTGGAGTATTTGGGCGTCGGACTGAAGGAAGTGGAGGGGTGGCGATGGATGAACATGATCCATCCTGACGATGTTGATGGACTCGTCGCCACGTGGCGTCTTTCCCTGGCGACGGGCAACCCTTTTGAAGGAGAGGCGCGGGTCCGGCGAGCCGATGGCCAATATCGCTGGTTCCTGCATCGGAAGGTTCCGCTACGGGACGCACAGGGGACGATTCTAAAGTGGTACGGCTCGAGCCTTGATATCGAAGACCGGAAGCAGGCAGAGGAGGCTCTGCGGCGCAGCGAAGCCTTGCTTCGGCGGAACGAGTTCTATCTTCACGAGGGACACCGTCTCTCCAATTCCGGGAGCTGGTCGTTTACTCCAGATAGAATCTGCGATTATTGGTCGCCCCAGCTATATGAAATTCTTGGGTTCGATCCGGAAAATGGAATTCCGACCCTTGCTGATTACCTCGCTCTCGTGCATCCGGAAGACCGAGAAAAAGTCGAGAGAACGATAGACCAGATGATAGCAGAAGGAGTCGGTTGCGACATCAAGAAACGCATCCTTCGCGCTGACGGTCTGCGTCGGGTCATACGCTGTGTTGGTGTTCCGGTGCTCGAAGACGGAAAGGTGACCCGGTTTATCGGCACTCTCATGGATGTGACCGAGCAAGAAGAGATGACGCAGCAGCTGCGGCGTCGGGAAACATATTTAGAGGAAGCTCAACGGCTGAGCCAGACCGGGAGCTTCGGCTGGAGTGTTGCCAACGAAGAAATTGTCTGGTCGGACGAAACGTTTCGTATCCTGGGGTACGACGGAAAAGTTAAACCAACATTGGAACTCGTTCTACAGCGGGTTCATCCCGATGATAAGGCTCTCGTCCAGGAACTGATCGAGCGAGCTTCCCATGACAAACAGGATTTTCGAATTGCTCATCGACTATTGATGCCGGGCGGGGCCATTAAACATCTTCAGGTGGTAGGCCATGCGGTAAGGGATGAACGCGGCAACGTCGAGTTTATTGGCTCGGTCATGGATGTAACCGAGCGCAAACGCGCGCAACAAGAGTTGGAGCAAGCCTTCCAGGAAATCAAGGCTTTAAAGGATCAACTCCAGCGTGAAAATATAGCGCTCCGGGAAGAGATCGGTGAGACATCCATGTTCGAGGAGATCGTCGGCGCATCCCGTTTGCTTAAAGCAGTCCTCGCTCGCGTTACCAAAGTAGCGCCAACTGATACTACGGTCCTGATTACGGGCGAAACCGGAACCGGAAAAGAATTGATCGCGCGCGCTATTCACAAACGGTCTCTGCGTTCCAAGCGGCCCTTTGTGAAAGTGAGTTGTGCGGCTATCCCGCAGTCGCTGATCGCCTCCGAATTGTTCGGTCACGAAAAAGGTGCGTTCACCGGCGCTCTACAGCAGCGTATCGGCCGGTTCGAGCTCGCCGAAGGAGGGACAATTTTTCTAGACGAAATAGGAGAGCTTCCGTCTGAAACTCAGGTCGCTCTGCTGCGAGTCTTGCAAGAGAGAGAATTTGAACGTGTCGGCGGCGCTCGCCCCATCTCGGTTGATGTGCGAGTCATTGTCGCTACCAACCGCGACCTAAAGATCGCGATCGCCGGGGGCGAATTTCGCAGCGATTTGTTTTATCGCGTCAACGTGTTCCCGATCGAGATGCCGCCTTTACGTGATCGGAGGGAAGATATCCCGATGTTGGTCAAGTACTTTATCGAACGCTATGCCCGTAAAGCCGGTAAGCAAATTTCAAGCATAGGTAATAAGACCCTGAAATTGCTCCAATCGTATCCGTGGCCGGGCAATATTCGGGAACTGCAGAATGTCGTCGAACGCTCGGTAATCGTCTGTGAGGGTGAAAGCTTCTCAGTCGATGAGAGTTGGCTCTCCCACGAGGACGTTCCCAGCCCGCTTGGCCGGTCTGCGCTTTCCGAAAAACTAGCGGCTGAAGAAAAAGGCGTCATTGAGGGGACATTGGCTCAAACGAAAGGACGCGTGTCTGGCCCGTACGGCGCGGCCGCCAAGCTGGGGATGCCGCCGTCGACCTTAGAATCCAAGATAAGATCGCTTCAGATCGACAAAAAGCGCTTTAAAAATCTTTAGCGGCGGTTTCCGTAGGCGCTTTCTCTGGTCCGGGCGCACGAAGGCCTACCCGGATGCAGTGGCTTCGGAAGTAACTAGGCGGCGCCCTGCCTAGGTCGAAGATATCGTCACGAAGAATAGCAAATTTTCGCGAAGATTAGCGAGTTGCGATGAAAATGGCATTCGCTGCGCTGGACGGCGTCTATCGCGTGCTGGTTCTGGGTGGCAGAGTCGGCCTTCGCCAAGGCTACGGCACGACAAACACTGCCGGCCCTGCAGCGCAGTCTGGCACATCTCGTGCTCTGGGCGACACGTTGCAAAGATATGTCAGCGCGAAATGGTAAGACCAAACTATCCAGAGTGGCACAACCGAGTCGGATTGGCGATCTAGAGGCGAGCCGCTCATCGAATACCCCGCTTGACCAGATCCGGGTCGTCATCGCAGATGATCACCCGGTCGCCCGACAAGGTTTGTCGGCAATACTCGGGTCAATGGATGATGTTAAGGTCGTAGCTGAAGCAGATGATGGTGAGGAGGCCCTTAAGCTCTACCATCAACATTCTCCCGATGTGCTGATAGTCGATCTCCGGATGCCGAAAAAAGACGGGCTACAGGTGGTCGACGAACTGATGTCGGGCCGCCCTCCGAAACCCCGGATCATTGTGATCACAACTTATGAGGACGAAGAGGATATCAGACGGGCGGTGAAAGCTGGAGCAAGAGGGTACTTGGTCAAAGCCGCGGATTGCGAAGAAATCGAAGAGGCGGTTCGCGCAGTGGCAGCTGGCCGAAGCCTGTTCCCTGCGGCCATTACTCTGAAATTGGTGGAAGCGGTCGCCCGTCCAGAGCTCAGCCACCGTGAACTTGAAGTTCTACAATTCATTGCCAGTGGCAGAAGCAACAAGGAAATAGGCAACATACTCTACATCAGCGAGCTCACGGTCAAAGGTCACGTTCGATCAATCCTGGAAAAGCTGGACGCGAAGGGCCGCTCTGAAGCCATTGCAATCGCAGCCGAACGTGGGCTGGTCCGAACGAGGCTATAGGACCTTCACCGCGTAGCCGCGTTGAAACTTGTCGACTCCAAAGAGGTTGTTTTTCGTTCCACTCTAACGCCCTCTGCACCTGAGAAGCCCGCCCAAACGCTAACCACACGGACAGTTAGCAAAGGCTACTTTCGAGGAATAGCGATTGGTAGCCGGGCATCATAACCTCCATCGTGCATCACACCATGAAACCAACTCAAAGGGCTCCATGATCTCGGCCAAAGCCTATGGCTGGATAATATTACCCGAGACCTCCTGAATAGCGGCGCGCTCCGACAATACCGCGATGAACTCTCTGTCACAGGCCTCACGTCGAACCCAACCATCTTTGATCACGCCATCAAGAATAGTACCGACTACGATGAGGCAATCCGGCAAAAGCTCGAGCAAGGCAAATCAGGCGAGGAACTGTTCTTTGAATTGGCGATCGAAGATCTCGTCGTAGCGGCGGATTTGTTCCGTCCAATTCATGATCGCACTGCCAGGGTGGATGGTTGGGTTTCGTTAGAGGTCTCACCTCTACTGGCGCATGATTCGGAAACGACGTTGAGCGAGGCCAAGGATCTGTCCGCAAGGGCGAACCGTCGTAACTTATTCATCAAGATCCCCGGCACCAAGGAAGGCTTACCTGCGATTGAAGAAGCGATCTTTGCCGGCGTGCCGGTTAATGTGACGCTATTGTTCTCGCCCGCACATTACGTTGCAGCGGCTGAGGCTTACCTGCGAGGAGTCGAAAGACGGATCGCCGCAGGCCTTCCGCCGGAGGTCGGTTCGGTTGCTTCAGTCTTTATCAGCCGGTGGGACACCGCAGTCATGGGCAAAGTACCTGACCCCCTGAACGACAAATTAGGTATTGCCATCGGGAAATCGGTCTACCGAGCCTACAGGGACTTGCTGGCTTCACCGCGTTGGCAGCGCGCCTTCAATAGCGGAGCTCGTCCGCAACGGCTGCTGTTTGCCAGCACTGGAACAAAAGATCCGAAGGCGTCGGACGTTCTCTATATCAATAAGCTGGCCGCTCCTTTCACCATTAACACCATGCCGGAAGCGACGTTGAACGCGTTCGCTGAGCACGGCGATGTAAATGAAATCCTGCCGGCAGACGGTGGCGATTGCGACGCCGTATTGGCCCAAATTACGGCGCTGGGCATCGAGGTAGAGGCCTTGGGGGCTAAACTCCAGAACGACGGGGCTGCGTCGTTCGTTAAGTCCTGGAACGAACTAATGACAGTGATCGATTCCAAGAGCGCCGCCCTGCGAAAAGCCGCCTGAATGGAGTTATCATTTGCGGACGAAGCAATTCGCGGTTTGCTGATAGGTGAAACGAGCTTCCGCTCGTCGGTGGAGGTCAATTGAATTCAACGGGCAGCAACTCGTTTCCACCAAGAAGCTTCAAGACGAAAACCGGACACTAAAATGACAGCAACTAACCGATCTCTGCGAAGTTACCCGGCCTGGAAGGCTTTGGAGGCGCACTATTCAAAAGTGCGCGAATTGCATCTACGTCAGCTATTTGCCGACGATCCGAAGCGCGGCGAACGCCTTGCGCTTGAGGCGGTGGGCCTTTATCTCGATTACTCAAAGCATCGCATCACAGACGAAACGCTGAAACTTCTGCTGCAATTAGCCGAAGAATGCGGTCTGCGGGCGCGGATCGACGCGATGTTTAGCGGTGAAAAGATTAATATCACCGAAAACCGCGCCGTGCTTCACGTCGCGTTGCGGGCACCAAAAGGGGCGTCAATCGTGGTTGACGGTGAAAACGTGGTGCCGCAGGTCCATGCGGTGCTCGATAAAATGTCAGACTTCGCAGATCGAGTCCGGCGGGGCGATTGGAAGGGTCACACAGGCAAACGGATTCGCAACGTGATCAACATCGGCATCGGCGGCTCCGACCTCGGTCCAGTCATGGCCTACGAAGCGCTAAAACATTACAGCGAGCGGTCTATGACCTTCCGATTTGTCTCCAATGTGGACGGTACTGATTTCGCCGAGGCGGTTCAGGACCTCGACCCGGCCGAGACCCTGTTTATCGTATCGTCCAAAACGTTCACAACGCTGGAAACGATGACGAACGCGCACACTGCTCGTGAGTGGTCGTTGCGAGGCCTGGGAGGTGATACCAAGGCCGTCGCGAAGCACTTCGTAGCAGTCTCGACCAACGCGGCAAAGGTATCAGAATTCGGGATCGATACCGCCAATATGTTTGGGTTCTGGGACTGGGTTGGCGGCCGTTATTCCATGGACTCGGCTATCGGCCTTTCTACGATGCTGGCGATCGGTCCGAAAAACTTCAGCGACTTGCTCGCTGGTTTCCACGAGATGGACGAGCATTTTCGAACCGCCCCATTCGAGCGCAATCTGCCGGTTCTGCTGGGGCTCCTGACCGTCTGGTACACCGACTTCTTCGGCGCCGAAACCGTCGCCGTTCTCCCTTACGAGCAGTATTTGAAGCGGTTCCCCGCCTACTTGCAGCAGCTGACAATGGAGAGCAACGGGAAACACGCGACCTTAGCTGGAATCGAAGTCGATTATTCCACCGGACCGATCTATTGGGGAGAACCGGGAACCAACGGCCAGCACTCGTTCTATCAATTGATTCACCAGGGCACACGACTCATTCCCGCTGACTTCATCGCGTTTGGGCAGACCCTCAATCCGTTGGGCCGGCACCATGATATGCTGTTGGCTAACGTCTTTGCCCAGACCGAAGCCCTGGCCTTTGGCAAAACGCTTGAGCAGGTGAAAGCGGAGGGCACGCCGGATTGGCTGGCGCCGCACCGGGTGTTTGAAGGCAACCGTCCTACCAATACGATTTTGGCTGATCGACTCACCCCGCAGACACTGGGTAAGCTCGTCGCCCTGTATGAACATAATGTTTTTACCCAGGGTGCAATCTGGAACATCGACTCGTTTGATCAGTGGGGGGTGGAACTAGGCAAAGTGCTCGCCCAGCGCATAATCCCGGAACTCGAATCCAAAACGGAACCGGAACTCGGGCATGATAGTTCTACTAACACTCTGATTCGCCGTTATCGAAAATTCAAAGGCGAAGCGTTATAAGCATTGGATTGTTGACGGCTTCGAGAACGCGCGCGTTCCCAAACCCGACACACTGAAAGCAAATAATCAGGAATAGAAAGAAACTCTTTATGCAGCTCGGAATGATTGGACTTGGAAGAATGGGGGCTAACATGGTGCGGCGACTATTGAAGGCGGGTCACGAGGCGGTCGTCTTCGACATGTCTCCCAAAGCAGTCGAAGAGTTAGTTGAACAGAAAGCGATTGGAGCCTCCTCATTGGCCGATTTCGTCAAAAAGCTGGCCAAACCGCGAGCCATTTGGCTGATGGTTCCCGCTGGGGTCGTTGACAAAACGATTGCTGATCTGGTGCCCTTGTTGGAAACGGGCGACATCCTAATTGACGGCGGGAATTCCTATTACGTCGATGATATCCGTCGCGCCAAAGAACTCGAGACCAATGGAATTCACTACGTAGACGTCGGAACTAGTGGCGGTGTCTGGGGGCTGGAGCGGGGATACTGCATGATGATTGGCGGCGAACCCGAGATCGTAAAACATCTCGATCCGATCTTTGCTACCTTAGCGCCGGGCATCGGCGACATTCCGCGTACTCCCGGCCGAGCGAAGCTTGGAGGCACATCCGAGCTCGGATACTTGCACTGTGGTTCGAATGGAGCAGGGCATTTCGTCAAGATGGTTCACAACGGCATCGAGTACGGAATCATGGCTGCCTATGCTGAAGGATTGGGCGTTCTGTGTGAAGCAAACATAGGCAAGCAACAGCAAGCAATCGACGCTGAGACGACACCGTTGCGTGATCCCGAGCATTATCAATACGATCTCGATCTTGGAGCCATCGCTGAGGTCTGGCGGCGAGGTAGCGTCATTGCCTCGTGGTTACTAGATTTAACCGCAGATGCTTTGGTGAAGGATCCCGCTCTGTCGAAATTCGCTGGTCAAGTCTCCGACTCGGGTGAGGGGCGATGGACGATCAAAGCCGCCATCGATGAGGGCGTTCCAGTGCCGGTGCTGACCACGGCGCTCTATGAACGGTTCAGTTCTCGCGGTGAAGCGGATTTCCAAGACAAACTTCTTTCAGCGATGCGGTTCGAGTTCGGCGGGCATTTGGAAAAAGCGGCGAAATAAGGAAGACGCATGACTGATTCGCATTCAGATGCACTAGTATTTTTTGGCGCAACCGGCGACCTGGCTTACAAGAAGATCTTCCCCGCTTTCCACGCGATGGCCAAACGCGGGAACTTGAACGTGCCGATAATCGGTGTGGCTAACGCGGGCTGGAGCCTGGATCAACTCAAAGCCAGAGCGCAGGACAGTGTCGAAAAACACGGAGGTCTCGATCCGGCTGCGTTCAAGAAGCTGGCGGAGCTTTTGCGTTATGTTGACGGCGACTATAAAGACGCAGCGACCTTTGAGGCGCTACGCCGGGAGTTGGGCTCCGCAAAGCGTCCAACGCACTATTTGGCTATTCCGCCAGTGCTATTCGGTCTAGTAGTCCAACAGTTGGCCAAGTCAGGCTGTGACAAAGGTGCTCGGGTAGTTATCGAAAAGCCCTTTGGACGGGACCTGACTTCGGCGAAACAGCTGAACCGGATTTTGTTAGGCGTCTTCGCCGAGAGGTCGATCTTCCGGATTGATCACTATCTCGGAAAACGGCCGGTCCATAACATGGTGTTTTTCCGTTTTGCTAACGCGATCCTCGAGCCTCTTTTGAACCGCAACCATGTAGAAAGCGTACAGATCACCATGGCTGAGAACTTCGGAGTCCAGGGGCGAGGCGGTTTTTATGATGAAACCGGCGCAATCCGGGATGTGGTCCAGAATCACTTATTTCAGGTCATGACCAACCTGGCCATGGAACCGCCACCCAGAACTGACAGCGAGTCGGTCCGAGAAGAAAAGGTAAAAGTGCTCAAAGCAATTCCACCGTTGGAAAAAAAGAACGTAGTCCGGGGTCAGTTCAACGGTTACAAGAAAGAGAGAGGTGTCGCTCCGGATTCACAGGTAGAAACATTTGCGGCGGTGCAACTAGAGATCGACTCCTGGCGGTGGAAAGGGGTACCGTTTTACATTCGTGCTGGCAAATGTCTGCCGGTGACCTGCGCCGAAATCCTGGTTCGGCTTCGCCTGCCTCCGACGATATATGAAGGGTGCAACCTGGCGCGGAACCACTTTCGTTTTCGCATTAGTCCCGAATTAGTAGCCGAGTTCGGCATGAACCGAGCCGGTCTTGAAAGCGATAAAGTCAGTGAAACCACCCAGCTAGTCGTGAGCCGGCATCCGCGTCCGAACGAGAAGGATGCCTATGAGCGCCTGCTAGGCGATGCCATGGCCGGAGACGCCACGCTGTTCGCCCGGGAAGATTATGTAGAGGAGGCTTGGCGAATCGTCGATCCGATTCTGAAGGCGAGTACGCCAGTGTATGAATATGAGTCTAACACCTGGGGACCGCCCCAGGTCGATCAACTGATCTCGCCTCCCGGTGGCTGGGAGAATCCGGTTGTGGAAACTTAACTCTGCGCGCCAGCCCGTTGGCCCATCGCGCGCCAACATGCACAGCACTCAAATGAAAATTGAAATATTTGTAGATGCTCAAACCGTGGCCGAGGAGGCTGCCAGGTTTATTGCCGGAGAGGCACAATCGGCGATTGCTGAGCGCGATCGTTTTGTGTTCGCCGTAAGCGGCGGACATGCGCCTTGGATCATGCTCAGGGCTTTGGCCAGAGAGGTCGTTGCCTGGGACAAGGTGCATTTGTTCCAAGTCGATGAACGAGTCGCTCCCGCTGGAGACCCAGACCGAAACCTCACTCATTTGCAGGCGAGTTTGCTGGAACATGCTCCTTTGCCGCCGGAGCAACTCTATGCGATGCCGGTTGAGTCAAGTGATCTGCAAAGCGGCGCGAAGGAATATGCCAAGGTGCTCGAAAAAATCGCCGGCACTCCACCGGTATTCGACCTGGTTCATCTGGGGCTTGGCCCGGATGGACATACTGCTTCGTTGGTCCCTGGTGATCCAGTTTTGCAGGTCAGCGATGCTGATGTCGGAGTTACTGGAGCTTATCAGGGTAGGCGCCGGATGACGTTGACTTTTCCGGTGCTGAATCGGGCTCGGCGCATCCTTTGGTTGGCGACCGGAGCGGAAAAAGTCGAGATGCTGAAGCGCTTGAGCAAAGGCGATCCGTCGATTCCGGCCGGGCGCGTCAATCAGGAGAGAGCTTTGGCGTTCGTAGACCGCGAGGCAGCCGGCGGACTCGGTAACAGCTAAACCAGGCAAGGAAAGCAATAACTCGAAAAGGCAAATGTAATGACTGACCAGGAATTGGACCAGTTGTCTATTAACACGATCCGTACGCTCTCTATCGACGCGGTGCAGCAGGCCAAGTCCGGACATCCCGGCACGCCGATGGCGCTGGCGCCCTTGGTTTACACGATCTGGAACCGAGTGATGCAGTTTGACCCGGAAGACCCGATCTGGCCGAACCGTGACCGCTTCGTGCTATCAAACGGTCACGCATCGATGCTTCTTTGGTCCGCGCTTTACCTGGCCGGTACGAAAGCAGTAAACGCAGACTACGAAAGACTGGGACAACCTTCGGTCACATTGGAAGATATCCGGCGGTTCCGGCAACTGGATAGCAAGGCGCCTGGGCACCCGGAATATCACTGGGTTTCCGGTGTCGAGACAACGAGTGGGCCGCTTGGTCAAGGCGTCGCCACCAGCGTCGGTATGGCCATCGCTCAGAAATGGCTGGCGAGCAGGTACAATCGTCCCGGCTTCAACATCTTCGACTATCGCATTTATGCGGTGTGCGGAGATGGCTGCATGATGGAAGGTGTCTCTTCCGAAGCCGCTTCGCTCGCAGGCCACCTCGGTTTGGACAACCTCTGTTGGGTCTACGATAACAACCATATCACGATCGAGGGAAACACCCGCATCACGTTCACCGAGGATATAGCGGCCCGTTTCCTAGGTTATGGGTGGAATGTTCTGCGGGTGGGCGACGCCAACGACATCGATCGGATCGAAGATGCTCTGCGGGTTTTTCAGCGAACGACCGACCGGCCAACCTTTATCATCCTGGACAGCCATATCGGCTACGGTTCCCCGCACAAGCAAGATACCGCCGAGGCTCATGGCGAGCCGCTGGGCGAGGAAGAAATTCGCCTTACTAAACGTAGCTATGGATGGCCGGAGGACGCGAAGTTTCTCGTACCGGAGGGAGTCCGGGAGCATTTCGCGGCGGGCATTGGTACGCGCGGTGCGAAAGCCCGTCATCAGTGGGCTGATCTGTTCGCGGCTTACGCAGTTAAGAATCCGGCACTTGCCAACGAGATTGAGCTTATGCAGCGCCGGGAGC
>JBKPCS010000199.1:0-4070 GCA_046727495.1 bacterium
AACGGCATCATTCAGCTGGCAAAACGCCGCGCTCGTGGGTTCCGCAATTTCTCTTTTCTACGCACCGTTGCTTATCTGGTCGCAGCAAAACTCAAATTTCAGCTCCCATCCCTATTACCCACTTGAAACAGCGAGGAGGCACAAATCTTGACACGCTGCTTCGGCGGAAAACAGATCGTTACGCAGATCTTAATTTTCAACATTTGAAATGAGTGCTAGCGCCGGTGCCAGAGTTGACCCCGATTCGGACGGACTAAGGATCACGGTTTACGGCTCACGATGCTTTGATTCGCCGGATTGCGCCGCCAAGATAGAAAACGTCCAGCCCGCAATCGCGCTGAATCGACAGGCTCAAGAACGGGATTTGCAATCCCGGGATACTGAGGAAAGCTTCTCGCATGGTTGTCCATGCCGAGGTCGTCCCTCCGATCAACGAACAGATCGGCAATGAGTTCAGCGCGATGTTGCAATATTACGCCATCGCAGCCCACTTCGATGCGGAAGCGTTACCCGAATTATCCGGCCATTTCCAAAAGCAAGCGGAAGAGGAAAAGGAACACGCGTTGCGTTTCATCCGTTTCCTGCTCGATGCCGGTGCCCGCGTCAACATTCCGACCATCCCAGCTCCTCAAGCGTATTTCAAGTCCGCCGAAGATGCAGTAAAATTATCGCTTGAGCAGGAGGAGCGCGTCACCGAGCAGGTCACTGCTTTGGTTGCGTTAGCCAAGTCGCAATCGGATTATACCACTGACAATTTTCTTCAGTGGTTTGTAAAGGAACAGTTGGAAGAAGTTTCCTCCATGGATCAGTTGCTACGGGTTGTTCGACGAGCGGGCGAGGCCAATCTCCTTCTCGTAGAAGAATACCTGGGCCGAAGAAAAGGTCGCGCTGCTTCGGCTGAGGAGGGGGAGGGCGGCTAGTGCGTCTTGGAGGCGCGTTGCTCGCAACGCCCGCCCTTTCGTGCGTTTCTCGGTCAACGCCCGGGTGTGCCCCGGTGTCGGTGTCAGTGTCGGCGTGCTAGAGGTAACGATAATGCGGACGGTTTGTGGTCTTCGAATTTCATATTTGGGGTCCCGAGTTGCTAAATCCTTTAGAAACCAGGGGTTAGTAGTCAGTAATAAGGAACCAGAACCGAAAACCGAAAACCGAAAACCGACGGTCGACGGTGGACGGTGGACGGTGGCTGGCAGAACTAACGACGGCTCAGCAAGCTTCGCCCTATCAGATGGTTCGGTTCTTTCTCGGTGCTGAGTCATTCTCATCGACAACGGAAGACTGAAGTTGAGGTGGCTTCGCGGGGTCGTATCTAAAAATATAAGTACTGGCTTCTGGTGAAGGCGAGCGGTGAGCCTGAAAAACCGGAGGTTTTCAAGGGGCGCCAACGCGAGTGCTGGCGCGCTCGGTTACTTCTTCAACTTCTCCTGTGTGGGTAACTCTAGCCCGTAGCGTTGAAAATCATTCATAGTCCAGCTCGGAAGCTTAACGTATTCGGTTTTTCGAATCGTTGTTTCGGATTCTATCTCTCGGTTGTGGATAATCACCTTTTCTCGGACGGTAATCGCAGGGCGATAAAGCGTGACCTCCGTTATCGCGAAAAGTGATTCGTGTATCTGGGTCAGCCGAAATTTTGCGTGCTATGCGAAGGCTCACGAACGCCCATATCAGCGGCACCAGCAATTGGAGACAACCAATGACTAAAAGGACACCGCCAAGATCAGCAAGGGCGGACCCCGGCTTAGCAAGAGAGTGTCCAAACACCAACATGCAGGCGCCAAGTGCGATTGCTATGGCAGACAAGACTACTATCCCTGGGAAAAAGTATGGAGCCAGGCGCAATATCAGCAGCACGTCTGACAGTCTCGCAGACGGTGCTCTAGCAGGCTCTGCCTGCGTAGATGGGGGTTCGGCGCTCACAGCATCCGACGAGAAGTATCGGCAGCTTTCGGCGCCGGTTAACCGTTGTCCGCCTTCGCCAGAGGCTGCTTCGGACAAGATGGCGGACAGGTCGGTTTTCGGTTTTCCGTTTTCGGTTGAAAAGAGGGCGATTGTTGAAGCGAGGGTGAGTGCTAGAAACTAAACGCCGCCATCGCCGACAGTGCCAAAAACGCCGACACCGCCGTGTACGCAGACAAGGGGGCCAGCGAGACGGCGAAGGATTAAGGTAGAGGAATCGCGAAGCTCGAAACTCGAATCTTGAAGGAGTGATGGGGTGTCCGGGCGTCCGTTATTCTAGCTTCTAGCTTCGAGATTCTAGCTTCCGACCGCTCACACTCGCACTCGCACTCGTCAGAAATCGTATTTGTCTATATCGTCTTTGGTGAAGACATGCGGCGGGCCGAGCAGGATCTGGCTGCCGTTGATGATCTTCAGTTTTCCGAGTTTGCCGGCGTCGAGTTCGGTATCGCCCGGCTTAAGTTTGCCGTCGATCACCGCGCGCATGGCGTAAGCAGAGGCGTAGCCGAGGTCGACCGGATTCCAGAGAATATCTGCTTTGATTGCTCCGTTCTTAAAAAACGGTTTCATCTGGTTGGGCGTAGACATCCCGACCACGGCAATTTTGCCGATCAGGCCCGCTTGAGTGATCGCATCTGCGGCACCAGGGAATGCTACACTGGATAAACCGATGATCCCTTTGACGTTGGGATAAGCTTTCACAATCTGGCCGGTGACCTTGAACGCCAGCTGCTGGTCTTCCTCTGCCGGGAGAATAGTCACTAGGTTCAATCCGGGATGCGCTTGTGGCAGATATTTCTTAATCTCGGCAATCCAGGCGTTTTGGCCGGCCGCAGTCAATGAACTGGTCACAATCGCAAAATCGGCTTTCTCGCCGATTTGGGATGCCAAAGTATCAATGTCGGCTTTGGCTACGCCATCCGGTGTACACATCTGCACGAACCATTCACGAGCGTCAGGTTCGGATTCGGCGTCGTAGCCGATCACATGGATGCCCGCCTTTAACGCCTTGCGCAGTACTGGCGAAATCGCGACTGGGTCGTTGGCGGCGAAAAATATCCCGTCCACTCCCTTGGAGATGGCGGTGTCAATGAATTCGATCTGTTTCTGAATATCGCCTTCGGTCGGTGCATCGGTTGTCACCTCGGTCGGGAGACCGTTCTTGGTCAGATCGGCGCAACCTTCGGCGATTCCTTTGGCTGTAGCATTGAAATAACCGATCCCGATCAACTTTGGTACATCAGTCAAAACAACTTTTTTGCCTTTGAGATCCTTCGGACTGCTTGGCTGTCCACCGTTGTAAGCAGTATCGGCGCCGAAAGCAGTTGAGGCCAGAGCCGTAACCCGAACAAGAAATGTTCTGGTGAGTAGACGAACGTTAACAAGGTTCAGGTTCATGGAGGCTGAGATGAAACCAGCGTTTATTTCGGTATACAAAAGAAATGCGGTCGGCACAAGAACTTCGGTCGAAGAATCGCGAATGTAGGAGACGGAATACAGAATACAGGAGACAGCAGATAGGAACGAGGCGGGATCGGCGAAGGTGGACGAGGGAGACGGCGAAAACAGATAGGAGAGTCTAACGGCAGGGGAATTTCGAATCTCGAAGCTCGAATCTTAAAGGATTCTAGCCGCGTGCGTTCCTTACTCGAGCTTCTAGCTGCGAGATTCTGGATTCTAACGGCTCGTCCTTGTGTTCAAAGTTTTTTCAAAGCGTGAGTACTAGCTGCGCTGGTTTGGTGCACCCTGTTTGAGCTGGCTTTAAAAAACCCTTCCGGTTCATAATGTCCCCCCTTTCGTTGGCAATTTTCGCTGACTTTCTCACTGACGCAGGAAGGATGGATGAACTCGACGCAAAATCGTTTTGCTGATTGCTACCAGGCAACAGCGCCGCCGTTGGCAACGACATTCGTGGATCTGCCCGACGCGGGAAAGGAGGCCTACCGCGCGTCGTCGAATCTTAACTTTGGAGTCCGAATGGCGGCGATGCCAGACGCGCTCATAGGTGTAGCATACGGAGATTCGTGGTTTAACTACGCGCCAGCACTTTACGAGCGTCCATTCGAGGGTGACCTGATTGCTCAGCTGAACCGCATCGGACGATATAACATCTATAG
>JBKPCS010000200.1:0-13719 GCA_046727495.1 bacterium
TTCTACGAATACGGCCGGTATCGCGACGACATCCCCCGTCCGTCTCAAGTATTTGGTTACGAACCGGGCGCGTTTCACACGACGTATGCTCAATACGAGAGCTTGCTGCGCCAGTACCAGGAGCACTCTGATCGGTTGCGCGTCTTTCAAACCGGCAAAACGGCTGAACATCGCTCTCTGTACTTGCTCGCAATCAGTTCTCCGAAAAATATCGCTCGCCTCGAAGCGATAAAAGATGCATTAGCAAACATCGCCGATCCGCGTAAGCGAGCACCGGAGATTGAGGACCTATTCCGTAACACGCCGGTTGCCGTTTGGCTCAGCTACAGTATTCACGGCAGCGAATCAGCGGCGTTCGAAGCCGGTATTCAGGTGCTTTATCAGTTGCTGGCTTCTAACGATCCGGCGCTGCTGTCGGCGCTCGACAACGCGGTGGTGTTAATTAACCCATTCCAGAATCCGGACGGTCACGAACGCTTCGCTACTTGGTATAACGCGCATGGCTTCGGCCGTCCGGAACATTACGCGTTCGAACATCAGGAGCCCTGGAGCATCACCGGACGGCTGAATCATAACTTTTTCGATCTCAACCGTGACTTGATCTCGCTGTCCCAGCCGGAATCCCGAGCTTCCACCGCCGCGTTCCTGCAATGGCATCCGCAAGTGCTGGCGGATCATCACGGACAAACAAAAGAGTATTTCTTTCCGCCACCAGCCTTGCCGATCAATCCCAATCTCCCCGGGGCGACCACCAAATGGACAACCATTTTCGGCAAGTCGAACGCTCGAGCCTTTGACCAATACGGCTGGCAGTATTTCGTACGAGATATCTTTGACCTTTTCTATCCTGGATACTGGGATAGTTGGTCTTCGCTCCATGGCGCAATCGGAATGACCTACGAGACCGACGGCGGCGGAACGAACGGCTATCGTTGGTCCCGTGACGACGAGACGGTCGTGACTCTGAGAGATGGTATCTCAAAGCACTTTGTCGCGAGTCTTAATACTGTCACCACAGCCGCAGCCAATCGAGAAGCCCGGCTCCGGGACTACCGCAGCTTTTTCGAATCCTCTCTCACTGAACTGAAACGAAAATATTATTTCGTTCCGTCGAGTAACCCGGAAGCGACACTAAAATTGGTTTCTCTGCTGAGGCAGCACGGTATCGAGGTCTCACGGATCAACGCCGACCTGAAGCTTTCCAAACCGAAGGATAGCTTTGGCAACGATACCGCTGACAAGACCGTACCGGCTGGTTCCTTCGTTGTTGATACGGCCCAACCCTATGGCCGCATGGCAAACACTTTGCTGGAAATCGAGACGCGACAAGATCCGGAATTCCTAAAGCGCCAGGAAGAGCTTCGGCGGCTGAATGATACCAAGGGATCAGAAGAAGAACGGCGCGAATACGAATTTTACGACGTAACAGCCTGGTCGCTGCCGCTCGCATTCGGCGTTGAAACCTATTTCAGTGATGAGCCAACTCATTTCGACAGCCTACCGGTAGATTCCGCAGCGTACCCGCAATTGCGAATACGCCAGCCGGGCGGCCAGACTCAAGAAATAGAGGCTGTCGCAACACCTAAACAGATCGAACGCGGCGTTGCCTACGTGTTTGAGCCCAATTCGGTCTCGGCGATGAAACTGGCCATCGCTCTTATTGCGCAGGGCTTCCGGCTTTCAACCTCAAACGAACAATTTCAGGCCGGCGATCGAACGTTCGCGCGCGGTTCCTTCATCGTGCGGGCGGAACGTAATCCGAGTGACACGCCAAAAACATTGAGCAACCTGAGCCATCAATTTGGAGTTCCGATCTTTTCGTTGCCTTCGACGTTTTCCGATTCTGCTCAGCACGGCATCGGCTCGGAAACAGTTTTCTTCGTAAAGAAACCGAAAGTGGCTCTGGTAGCCGGCAAGCCAGTGGAACAGACAAGCTATGGCCTGCTCCGATTCCTAGTGGGCCAGGAGTGCGGCCTCGATGTCGTTCCGATTTCTTTAGAGAAGCTTCGGAGCGCCGCGCTCAAGGATTTCAACGTTGTAATCCTGCCGGACGGCCACTCCGGCGATTACAAGGACCTGATCAGCGAGGATCAATTAAACGAATTGAAATCGTGGGTCGCCGCCGGAGGTATTCTTATCTGTATCCGCGGCGCGAGCGAATACGTTTCAGACCCGGACCTGAAGCTCACCTCTTCTCGCGTCGCTCGTGTCGACGAGAAGCACCCGGAGGCAGCAGCGAAAAAACCATCGCCCACGCCAGAGGACCAAAAGAAACCAACGCCGCGTCCGCCAAAAAAAGAAAGCGAAGCGCGCAAGCCATTGATGGTGCCAGGCGCTATCGTGCGCGCGCGAGTCGATCACCACAATTTTCTCACAATCGGTTTCGATTCGGACGTGCTGCCGGTTCTTGTGGAAGGGAACACTTTTCTCGGGAGGAGCAGCACTGGTGCTAACGTGCTTACATTCGATGGCGACAAACTACGAATCAGCGGATTCTTCTGGCCGGACAACACCGAGCGCTTGCTCCGCGGTACTTCAGCCTTGATCGATGAGCCACTCGATCATGGCCACATCGTTCTTTTCAACACCGAACCGGGCGCAAGAATGATCTGGCTAAGCACGGTTCGTCTGCTATTGAACGCAATCGTCTACGGCCCTTCCCAACCAGCCAAGGAAGAGGATTAAGCGGCGGGAGCTTGTCGCGAAGCGACTACAATTCTCAGCCAGGGCTGAGCGCCAGCGAACCCCTGGATCCCACGCAGCAATTAGGCATTGGCCTCAAAATTGGGTTGTCGCGAAGCGACAACAATTCTCAGCCAGGGGTGAGCGCTAGCGAACCCCTGGATACCCCACGAAATAAGCGTCGGCCCTGTAAGGGCCACAGAGAAATTGTCGCAACGCGAAAACACATTTCACCCAGGAGTGATCCCGCTCGCGGCGACAGGAAAACTGGTGGATGGGCCGCCAATTTACCCGAGGCCCTGAAAGGGCCACCGATTGGCCATTCCATTCCCCATCATCACCGCCCGCTCATCATCATCGAAAAAAGCTGATCCCGAGGCCGATCGTTTCCTTGTTCCATCCATCGGACCATGCCAAAGAGAACAATGCTCAAAGCTCCGCAGGCGAAGAACGCAATTAATAGTTTCATAAAAGTACCATTGCCTCTAATTCGACGCTCCCATGAAATGACTCACAAACTGATAGACGCCGCTCCAGAACCGCGGATTCACCTGGATGTACACCGCCACGCAAACCAGCAACATTAGAACTCCCGCTCTCAACTCGTTCATGGGTAATCTGAATTTCCATAAAGCAAATCCGATGCCAGTGAGGCGTTTTTCGATGTAAGTTCCTATGGATTAGCAGCTTACATCTACCAGGCAGTTCACGGGACGCGATCAGAAATCCCGCTTTCCGCAGGGGTTATTCCCATTTGCGGGAACAAATTCCTCGTACTCGATCTCGAACTCGCCCTCGTACTCGAAAAGAAGCGCTGGAACTGCGGCTGTCGTCGCTATTGCGGGCCATCGAGTGCTGGCAAGGAACGACAGCGGCGACGGAGGCCCCCTCCAGTCCGTGCCAAATGCTGGTTGCGAAGGTTTCCGTCACGAGATCGAGTACGATTTGGTACGCCGGCCCCTATGAACCCGAACGACCCACCTTCTTTTTCACCCGATGCGACCTGGTAACGAGCGGACTTCTGCCCAACGCAAGACTGCCAATCTGTTCCCGTTCGTAAGCCCTGATCTCCTGGCGCAGGCCCGGGTCCAACTTGCGCATTTGATTACAAACAGTGTGGTAGTAGGCCCGCATAAACATGCGTCTCGACTCTTCGGTCAGTGCACGATGCGAAAGAGACAGAAGTTCGACCGCGCGGAAACTTCGCATCGCCTCCTCTTTGATTTGGTGTAATCGCTCCCGGTTCTTTGCAATCTGTTCCGGTGAAACCCAATTTTCGCCCGGAGGCGGCAACGCCTCGAGAAAGTCCGGAAGAATGCCGGGCAAGAAATCTGGCGGAAGCTCAAACTGGGGGCCACGCGGCAACGCATTTGATTCGGGCAACAAATCGGGACTAGCTTGAGGCTCAGGGCTGCCACTAAGAGACGGCAATGCCTGCGCAGCCGCAAGCTGTTGCAGAGCAAGAATTGCAAAGACCGTTACCCAAAGGGCTTTCACAGCAGCAGCAAATGATCCTACCGCGAAGACAAACAAGATTCCACGCCGAATCGTCCGGTAGGGTCACGACCTCGTCGTGACTGCAGACTACGTGCCTTTCGGCCTAACGATTGACCATTCAAGACTGAGTGGGCTCGGATGGCACGCCATCGGTACAGGCGCGCTGAATAGTCGCGATAAATCGCGATCCTAACAATCGCTCGTTAAATAACTCATCCAATATATGTTATGTTTATACATCAACCCTATCGGCGAAAACGACCTGCCAGCGGTGTCATCGCTGACGAAACGCAACCAACAGTCGTGTTTTTGACCGTCTGCACAAAGCGCAAAGAACCATGGCTCGCCAACCGCAACGCCCACGAACTCTTAAAATCGACATGGTTATCTGCCCACGATTGGGAAGTGGGGCCATACGTATTGATGCCCGACCACATACATCTGTTCGCATCTCCAGGATTGGCGACACGAAACTTCGATCGATGGGTCGCCTATTGGAAATCGCTATTCACGTTTCGGTTCAAGAACAAAAGTTTTCGATGGCAACGTTATTCGTTTCATCACAGGCTCCGCTCTCATGAGAGCTGTGAGGACAAATGGCAGTACATCAGGCAGAATCCGGTCCGAGCTGGCCTGGTCAGCAGCACAACGAATTGGGAATATCAGGGCGTGATTTTTGAAACCACGTATGAGTGGTAGGATCCCGGCTTCGTCGCGACTGCGCGTTGCATGCATGCCGGCCGCCCGATTCGCCATATCGATCTGCCCAGGCGAGTGGCGTATATTTCGGCAGGACCACATCTTGGAAAGTCACGACAAAGTCGTGACCCTACCCAAAAACCATCCGCCAATACCACCCAACAAACTCCCGCCCGCAGAACAGCCACAGGACAGTGCCTATCGCCAGATACGGTCCGAATGGAATCTTGGATGACCATTCTTTGCGCCCAATCAACAGCGTTCCGATACCGTAAATCGCGCCAATCACCGATGCAGCCGGAATCGTGAACAGCGCACCTGTCCATCCAGTAAACGCTCCAATGGCGGCGATCAATTTTACGTCCCCTAACCCCATCGCTTCCCGCGGAAATTCCGCATAAGCAGTTCGCCCTTCTAACAAACGGAGATCGGTCAACGGAATCGTGCCCTGCGCCGTTTCCAGCCGGTCATGATAAAAACTGAGATCAGCCGCTGAAAAACTTTTGTCGTTGATTGTTACTTCTTCCGCGCGAATCCGAATACGATCTTTTTCCCGGAAAAAATGATCGCCCCACTGGAACGGTTCGCCATCGATAACGATCCGTGCGTCGTCGGGCAACACTTTCTCGAAACTAAATCGCGCGGGCGCAGGCAGAATCACTTTGTAACGGCCGAACGCGATTTTGCCGAGCTCACCTACAACGAACAGTATTCCTCCTCCGAGCAACGCGCCCGCGATCGAGAGTCCAACAGCGGCTAACCGGGAAGAGGTCTCCTGGAGCTGCGGAAAAGATAAGCTCGCCAGAACTCCAGCAACTATCGCCGGCTTGCTCAAGAGGTCCGGTATCAGGAAAAACTCGATATCAATGAAGGTCGTCATGATCAGCACCGACCCAAGAATCCAGATAGGAATCGCCAACGGCAAACCGAACCGCCAGAACGCTAGCGCGAAGAAAACTGCCGTAACAATCTCAACCGCCGGATGACCCGAATGAATCCGTTCTCCGCACTCCCGACTATGTCGCCGCAAGAACCAGCTCAGAAAAGGGATCACTTGATACCAAGGAATTGGTTCTTGGCAAGCCGGACACCGCGGAAACCCAATTTTAGAAAACGATCCCTCGCGGGGCAGCCAGTAAGTGCAACGGCCAAACCAGGATCCGCAAACAAGGCCGATTAGAAAGCTCAGAACAACCCAACTCACGGCTGCCAAGGCCAGCACAACACTGTCGAATCCACCGGACCTTGCCCAATCAGCGCTCGGTTGTTCTGCAGCGCAATCGCCAATGCCGCTGCAGATCCCTCCGTTAGCTGCTGAGCCTGGAGGAACTCCTTTCGACGTTCAGGAATCGTTTCCCACAATCCTTTTTGTTGCAGATCATTCTCACAGACCCTAGCAGCCAAAATATAATACTTCATTTTTTCCAGGACGGGCCGGCCGATTTGTTCGAATTTTCTTCTGGCGGCCACAGATCTTCTGCACTCCGCCGGTTCCGGCGCAAGCAACAGAAATCGATTGTACCACATAACCGCACCCGTCAATACCCGTTCCGGATCCTCAGTGTTTGGTCGGAATTTGCGAATTGCCTCATCCGTGATCTCAATGGCACGCTGGTGACGGCGCTCGCGTTCCCCCTCTACCCATCGCTGAACCGCGTTTGGGAGCTGCTGCGCTACCCCAGTATCTTTGTTCTCTTTGTTGGCCCCTGTTGTTGAATCCTTTGAGCGTCCGCCGGGTGCGACTACCACGTGTTCTTGGCCGGCATGAGTGCTGCTCCCGGGCGTCGCTTGCTCCTCGTCGTCATCATCCTGCAACTGAGTTCCATTCATCGACGCAAATTCTGTCTGCGTGATCTCGTTTGTCAGAAAAAACAAGTAAACGTCGTATGCCGCGTAGTTCCCGGGATCGAGTTCGAATGCCAGCCGTAGGTTTTTCTCAGCCTGATCCAAAGCCTGTTTCACTTCGTACGGACGAAGCGGATACTGTTCTACAGGTCGATATCTTAGCCTCCCTTGGAACCCTAGTGAGACTGTTCCAGCGTCGAGCCACTGGGAAAACGGATTAGCAACAAGCGGCGGCCGCTGTTCAAGAAGGCCGTGATGATACGAGGTGTTTGCCTGCTCCGTCAGTATGCGCGCGAATGTCCTACCGATTCCGCTCTCTTTGATCGCAAATGGATTCCATCGAGGCGCGTCGGGCGGGGTCCATTCGTAGTCGCGAAGGTTCATCCATCCAGCAAAGCAAAGGGCCAGAGCGAGAACGATCAACAGCGATCTCGTGACAATGTTTGTAGCGCCGGATTTCATCGAATCTTCGTCCGCGTAGCGCAGGAACTCTTACGCCGATACCCCGAAACGCCCACACGCCGACGTGTCCGCCGTAGCCTTGGCGAAGGAGGATACGTCTGGTTTCCCTCCACGTCGCGATCCTCACCCTCCATTTGCCGCCCGACGCTTCCAGAGCCGTAACCCGATCAGGAACCCGAATAACAGGACACCGCAAAAATACATCGACGCGTTAAGGAACGGGCGCATCGGCAAGGAGCCCCAGAAAAAGGTCAGCCGCGAGGTGAAATCGGCAAAATGAAGATGTGGCCCGATGGTCCACGCGATATCCGCTAAACTAGCAACTCCGCCATTACTGCCGCGCCGCGCGGCGTCGACCACTTCAATACCGTACATTCCGTAAAGGTTCAGCAAAAATCCACAGGTAAACGACGGTGACGCGTCCAAGTAATTCGTCAGCGCGATGATCAATGCCGAGATAACTCCCTGCGCCAAAACGGCCAGAAACGCTCCTTGCAGGTTCACGATTATCCAATCACCCCACCGCTCGTCAGGCGCCTTTCCGACGCCCACACTCAACAACGCTGCCGATAAAAACAGCGCTCCATTCAACAGATTCGGAATCGCGAACACCGCACAGAAATACTGAAAATCGCCGACGCCCAAACTCTTCCAGAATCCGCGCAAATGATTCTGCCGTTGCATTGAACCCAATTTCGCGGCAACAAACCCGACCCAGAAAATCGAGCAGAGCCACGCGCACCCCCAGACCGCCTGGGTTCGCGCAGAGAAGACCAAGGTCGGATCATCGTTAGTCGGCGCAAAGAACTGTCCGAAAACCGCACAGGCCAACAGGAGGAGCACCGGAAGAATCCAATCGTTCTCGCGGATTACCTGTTTCAGATGAAGAGCAAAAATCGATTTCATAGCAGCCCGTCAGATTTGGAAACCAACGCCATGATCCTTCGATGATTGAAATGGGAAATCCGCGCATTGCCCCAGACGGGCCGCTGAAGTTTCGCTCCGCGAAGAAAAACAAAATTTACTTACCTCTCCGCGAAGCGGAGTTTCAGCAAGCTGTCGAAAGGGCCGCGAATTCTTCATACAAAGTCAGCAAGCTACGCTCAGCTCAGCCTTCGGATCCGACAGATTGCTACAAAGCAAGGCCCGAATATCCGGCCATGGCATCGAAGGCGGCACCGTCCAAATCTTGCCGTGGGACACCAAAAGAATCTGCTTCGGTTCAACCGGGATTTCTGATGGATGCATACTAACCAGCAGATGCCGATCCTTGGCGGTGTTCTCCAACCAACGGCTGACCAGATAATCCCTCGCTTGAAAATCCAGACCGGAAAACGGCTCGTCCAGCCCGAGAAAGTTCACGTTCCTGGCGCTGGAAAGCACTTCTCCGAACACAACCCGCGCCTTCTGTCGATTGCCCTTCGAAAGGACCCCGTACCGCTTGTTTTCAACCTCGAGATTCTCCAGCATCTCTTCACCCAACTTCCGAATCTCGGGAGTCGACGCGAACGCTTTGACCATCTCGAGCGGGGTCAGACTTGCCGGAAAATCGACGTCATCTGACAGATAAAGCACCCTGGTCTTGGCAATTTTCCCGACCAGCGGCGGAAGCAGGCCCGCCATGGTCTTCATTAAGGTGGTTTTGCCCTGGCCGTTGAGGCCGAGCAGCAGAGAAACCTCGCCCGCTCTGAAGGTGAGATCTTGGGTCAGTGTGGCGACCGCCCGTTTTTTATATCCTATGGTTAACCCGCGTTCGATCTGCAGAATCATGCAAACGTCCTTGCTTTCGCTCGTTTAACCATCGGCAAGGACTCCAGAATGTTTAGGAAATTCTATAAAAATTGTAAATCTCAACACCTGATTGCCGTAGTTAGGGGTGTCGGCACTCCGGCAACTGAACCGGCGGAGTTCCCCGAGAAAATCTCATGCTTGATCCAGATTCTCTCACCTATTGCATACTCACGGTCGCTGCTGGAGCGATCGGGGCGAGCATTGGATCATTCCTGAACGTCTGCGTTTACCGGATCCCGCGCGGGCTATCGGTGAACAAGCCGCGCCGGTCGTTTTGCCCGAGCTGCAAGCATCAGGTTGAGGCCCGCGACAATATCCCGGTATTGAGCTGGCTCTGGCTCAGGGGCCGCTGCCGGCACTGCAAATCGCCAATATCCATCTGGTATTTCCTGGTGGAACTCTTCTGCGGCCTGGGAACAGCCTTTGCCTTCGTCAAAGGCGGATTCGCTGCGGCGGGCGGCTTCCTGCTCCTATTTTCACTCCTCTGTATCGCCCTCAGAACCCGCCACTCTCGACATCGGCCGGGCGCAATCCTTCTGATGGCTTTGATCAGCGCAGTCTCTCTGGTCCTGCTCCAACGCCAGATCACGCTGATGACCACTCCGTCCGTGATCCTCGTCTGTGCCGCTGCAGGGCTGCTGATCGCCTCCCGCTGGACAAGCTTTGGCGAAACAGATTGGAAACAGAAACTGATCGTAGTCTGCGCTGCACTAGCCTCTGGCGGCCTCATCTCCGTCATCCTGGCCGCCGGCTTCTTCTTCATCCGCCGGTCTGGTCGCTGGACCAAACTCCCAGGCTTAAACGACGCCCTCCTCTTAGCCGGCGTCTGCGCCGGTTCCCTGACGCGATTCTGAGCGACAAAGATCACTAAGCCACAAAGATCACACAGAACACAAAGACAAAAAATTAGATCCTTTTTTTTGTGCTCTTTGTGGCTAACTTTTTTGGTGTTCCTTCTTCGCGATCTTTGCGGTCTTCCGCCTCCGCCGAGGCTGCGGCGCGACAAGGTCTGTTGAATTTCTCTTCTCGAAGGCCGCCACTGCGCGCGGGTATCAATCGAGCGCCGAGCGCTCCTAGCTCCTAGGTTCTAGCAGCCAATCATCCCGAACTTAATTCCGCCTTTGAGATCTCCGAGTCTCAGCAAATATTAAGACGAAGATCTCTTAGGCTGCGATCTTTAGAATGCGTTGCTTCCCTTCTGCTCGAAAACGTCCCAAAAATCCTAGCTAGACATGGATCAAATTGATTCAGCCAAAGGAGTACTAGATGGTCAGGTTGCAATTGTCACTGGCGTCAGCAGTGGACTGGGACGAGCTACCGCGCTGGCTTTGGCAAAGGCTGGAGCTGCAGTCGCACTAATTGCGAGGAGCAAAGAAGAACTTGTTGCGGTCGCGACGGAGATTGAGGCGAATGGAGGACGCGCGTTGGTATTGCCGCTCGATTTGGCACAAGGAAACGAGATATTGACAGTAGCCCAGCGGACTATTGCTGCGTTCGAACGAATCGACATACTTGTAAACGCCGCTGGCACTGACGTTCCAGGTGCGATCACTAATCTAACGCTCGAGCAATGGGATCGGGTGCTCAATGTTAACCTGCGTGCATCATTTCTGCTTGCGAAAGCGGTATTCCCCTACATGCAGCAAGCAGGGCGTGGCACCATTGTGAACATTTCCTCCGTGGCGGGTAAGCGCGGCTGGGCAAATGCTGCGGCATACTGTGCCTCCAAATTCGGTCTGACCGGATTAACGCAGGCGCTGGCCGCTGAGGGCCGCGCCCACGGAATTCGCGCATGCGTCCTCTACCCGGGCGGGATGGCGACCAACTGGGGCGATTGGTCACGAACGACATCAGGTCAGCATCAGCGCGACCCGCTGCCAGCGACCAAGGCTCTGCCTCCGAGCGAAGTCGCTGCACTTATTGTATGGATCGCTGCCGCGCCGACGGAGTTGGTGCTCAACGAAGTAATTGTTAGCCCGCTTGAGGAAATTGGATGGCCCTAGCGGCTTTTCTGCGACCGGCTCCTGGCTCCTCCCTCCCGCTCCCTCACCTCCCGGCCTGCAGTCCCAAAGAAAAAGAATTAAACCGCAGCCCGCAGCGCCGAAGGGGCAACCACGATAGTAGATTTCGGCGTGGTGCCACGGTGTTATTTCACGCGGAGGACGCGGAGGAACGCAGAGGAAAGAAAAAACTAAATCCCAAACTCTGCGTTACTCAGCGACCTCTGCGTGAAGGATCCTCTAGAAAACACGCGAAGTTGTATGTCACCGGGGCAAAAAACACAAAAGTTCTGAATATAAGATCCCCTTTAAACTCATCTTTGAGGTCTTTGCGACCTTCTGTTCAAATCTCCGGGATTTCCTTTTTTAACTACACGTTTTGCTAAAGCGAACGCAGTAGTTCCCTCAGATACGCTCTCTCGTCTTTAGTGACTCGCCTGGCAACTCTAACTAACAATTGTCGTAGAATAGCTGGCAGATTAGCGGGCGCCTGATAGGCCAGACCTTCAAGCGCTGCTTGCCAGATGGGAAGATCACTATCACTAGCGATTTGAACCAAGAACTCTGTTGACCTCGGATCTCTGATCTCTCGCGCAACCTGGATCAGCCGGATTCTCGATTCCATGTTTTCGTTGCCAAATCGCGAGGCTACGGCGGAAATACAGTCTCCTCCCAGTTCTCGCAAGCTGCGGAAAGCATCGTGGTCCCTCGCTTTCAAATACCTATCGAGGTAGAAATCCACCATCCTGGACTGGCGCTCGTTTGTCATTAAAGATGAAAAGAACACATAGGCTCTGACAGAATTTGCTTAAATCCCAGTCTGCTTCGTGATCTTTGCACTGCTGACATGCAGCTTCGCGAAATTTCGCGAGGAATTTGTAATAACGATTGCGTAAGCCTCATGACGTGTGACTTCTACGCCCACACGCCGACGCAAATGCCCTTTTGCGGCTGCGGCTTTGCCGCGCTGTGACCTTCTGTTTTTTTGTTTTCCAGTTTCCTGGTTGTCATCGCCCATCACCTCACGCCGGAAACCCGGAATCAATTCGTTCGTTCTTTCTCTATCGTGAACAGCAGATTCAACCGAGTGATCGGCGGCACGCTGCGCGGACTCGAGACGGCATTCAAGGAAAAGCTGTTTCCGGCTCCGCTAATCTGAGCATTCGCACCAGTGGAAAAACTAAGTGGGTTAAACGCCGTCGCACTGTTGGCGGTCGCCTGGCTCACTGTTACCTGTCCTTTTACCGCAATAGTTGGTATTAGGTCGCTCATTCCATAACGCACGTCCGGGGCGTAAATGCTCGTAGAAGGATACGGATTGTTAGGGTCCGTTGGGTGAGGCCATGGTACAGTGTTGAACCCCGAAGCGGTTAGACCGGGCTGTTGGATCGCGTTTGCGCCGCCGGTGACGTAAATTCGCTGAGTGCTGACAATCGATAAACCGTTGATAAATGGGCCAGGAGGCGTACCTGCGAACGCGGCGGTTGTACCAGTTAGATCGTCCGCATCCTTGATGACAATGCCCGGGTAGTTATTATTGGCGCCATTTGGCGCCTGGACCGGATTACAACCGATATAAATCGAATAATAGTATTTGGGGTCCAGGCCGAGTGCGGCGTACATTTGTAGCAGATCAATTTCCAGAACGTTGGAGTCCTGAGTGTCTGCCGACGCAGAGGCGTCGACCGTATCGGTTGCCGTACTCGTGTAAAGAAGAAAATTGGCAGTTAAACCGGTCGATGTGTTTGTCAGTGCGCCAGGTGAAGCCGAATTGCTCGCGTTGCTAACCTGGGTGTATGTGACTGTGGTCCAACCAGGCGCGTTATCCGGAACTCCAAAAACCGCATCCGGCTGTTGTGCATTATCGGGAAGATAGCTAATTGTTACGGTGATTGCGCCGACCAGCCCGGGAGAAGATCCTGTCGTTTGAAATACCCCATTGAAGTAGTTTAAATTGCTGTTTGTTCCGCTGATTGTGATTCGAATCCGGCAGTGATAGTACGGAAGCGAATAAAGATCCCATGCAGTTGGCGTAGCATTTACTGACGGCATATAAAATGCGTTGCCCGATGCCACCGGGACCAACATCACTTTCCCGTTGTCTCCGGCGACCGATACCGGCGCTGACCCAGCCTGGCGAGCCAGATCTCGTTGTTCCCGTACGCCGAGATTGTTGTAAGTGTTATCGGTATAGTTTTCTCCGAAGACCGATGAGGAGGCTAAGACATTAACTTGGTTTCTCGAACTGATTCCACCGCTATATGTGCCGCCGTTTAATTGTACCGAATCACCATAGATCGAGCCGCTGATTTGCACCTGGTTTCCAGCCGAACTGGTATCCCCCCAGCCCGATCCATCCGGATTCAATCCGAGCTGTATATTCGCATTCCCTGTAATGGGCAATTGGCTCGGAATCTCGTAGACCGACAAAATATAGTTAGCAAGCATTCCAGGATAGCGAGTGACAGTCGTACCGGCAGTTTGCGCCTCTATCGTCTGCAACGCAGTCTGATATAACACCGGGACTCGGCGCGCAATCATATTGTCGCCAGGCCGCATGAAACCGAAGCGGATATTCGGATAAGGAACGATACCCCATCGGCCGCTCGGTGAGATCGACGTTGATGTCCCCGTAGAACTCATTTGCGACCCAAGCAAAAACTGCTGAGGACTCGTAACAGCTGTCGTCGCAGAAATATTCGGATTCGACACCCAAACCAGTTCGGGAGGCTCCGTGTTAGAG